>NZ_JACAPZ010000062.1:61251-85976 GCF_013385475.1 Pseudomonas sp. G5001 | reverse complement strand
GCTGTAAGAGCGGAACCCTAAGTGGCCGTTACCGCAGCAACGGATATGTACACTCACGAAACCCGCTCCCCAACCACAACCCCATCCCGCCACCAAGCCGCCAAACTAAAGACGTTCGGCGCCTTGAGCAGCGAAAAATGATTCCCCGGCCCATACCAAACCTCCAACACCCCCACGCACCCGCGCCACCCCTCAACCATCAACCCCTGCTCCCGCTGATTCCCTGCCGCGTCCAGGGTCGGATCCTCCGCCAACACCAACCGCACCACCCCCTCATACCGCCGACCAGGCCGATAAACCGTGCGCAACGCCGAGGCATACGTGCGCGCCGGCCCATCCATCGCCTCCACCGAAGACCGCGCAGGCAACAACCCAACCCCCACCATCCCCCCATGCAACAACCTTCGCTGCTCCACTTCATCGCGCCCGGCAAAATCCACCGCATCAATCCCAAGCGACTTACCCGAAGCCACCTGCATCGACTCCACCAACCGCAACAACGCCGCCGTCGTGGTATAGGGCCGGCCCACCACCCCATTGCCCCCGGGCGCCTCGCTGTCGATCAACGTCAACGACGCCACCTCACGCCCCTGAGCCTGCAACCGCGTGGCCATCTCGAACACCACCCAACCGCCAAACGAATGCCCCACCAAATGCACTGGCCCCGAAGGACATTCCTGCTCCAGGGCCTGCAAATAACAGCGCGCCGCCGCCTCAACCTGGCTATGGGGCACCACCTCCCCATCCAGCCCACGGGGCTGCAAGCCAAAGATCGGCCAGTCCCGTCCCAACGCCTCGGTCAACCCTACAAACCCCGTCACGCTATCCCCCGCCCCCGGCACACAGAAGATCGGTGCCTGCCCGGCGCGACCACTCTGGATCCGCAACAACGGCTGATGCACCGCCACCGCCGGCGCCTCACTCAACGCCAGGGCCTCAACCATCGCCTGCCCCAGCGCCTGGATATGCGGTGCCTGCATCATGCTCTGGTGATCCCCCGGCACCTCAATGCGGCGCAATTGCCCCACGGCCAGTGCCTCATCCCATCCCAAATCCAGGCTGCGCCGCGAGAGTTCCGTCGGCCGCTCGGCGGCGCTGAACAAGTGCACCGCCAGCGGCATCGGGAACAGGCTGTAATGCGCCAACGCATGCCCATGCCCGACTTCCCGCTGGATAAAACTCAACAGGTCCGCGTCCGAAGCCGCCGCCATCTGCGCGTACAACAAATGCCGATCGCGGCAGCGTTGCAGCAAACCCGCAAAGTCCAGCTGTCCAATGTCCGCTTCCAGTTGCTCAAGGCTCGCCAACTCATCCACACCTCCCTGTGCCTTCCAATACGCCGTGCACTGCAACAGCAAATGCCGCTTGAGGGCATCCGGCCCGCTCCAGCGCGCCTTGCCCTGGTCGGTCATGCGCGGCACGTAGCTGTCGATCAACCCGAGGAATGCCACCGGTTCGTCCAGCCCCTGCAGTTGCATCGCCACTTCATAGGCCAACACCCCGCCGAACGACCAACCCGCCAGCCGATACGGCCCATGGGGCTGCACCGAGCGGATGATCCCCACCAGCCGCGCCGCCAGGCCTTCCATGGTCTGCAACTGCACCTCGCCAAGGGGTGCACCGGGCAGGCCATAGATCGGGTAGTCCCCCGGCAGGTGCCGACCCAGCGCCGGGAAATACACGTCCATGCCGCTGAACTCATGCACCAGGAACAACGGCGGCTGGCTGCCGCTGGCGCGTACGGTGATCAGCGAGCTGTTGTCCTCCCGCGCCGTGCGCTGACCGAGCATCGAGGCAACCGAGGCCACGCTGGCGTGCTGGAACAGCTCGGCCAACGACACCTCAAGCCCCGCCTCTTCCATCAGGTTGACCAGCCGGATCGCCAGCAACGAATGGCCACCCAGTTCAAAGAAACTGTCATGGCGACCGACCTGCTCCAGCCGCAACACCTCGGCCCAGAGGCGTGCCAGGGTCTGTTCCAGCTCGTTCGCCGGCGCCTCGAACACGAGGCTCGCCGATGCCTCCAGCGCGGGCACCGGCAAAGCCTTGCGGTCGACCTTGCCGTTGGCTGTCAGGGGCATTTTTTCCAGCGGTACATAGGCCGATGGCACCATGTAGTCCGGCAGGTGCTGCAGCAGATGACTGCGCAACCCTTCGATGGCCAGCGGCTCGCCGGTGTAGTACGCCACCAGGCGCTTGTCCCCCGGCGCATCTTCTCGTGCCAGCACCACCACATCCTTGATGCCGCTGCAGGTGGCCAGGCGTGCTTCGATCTCGCCCAACTCGATGCGGAAGCCGCGGATCTTCACCTGGTCGTCATTACGCCCGATGCACTCCAGCAGTCCGTCCGCCGACCAGCGCCCAAGGTCGCCGGTGCGGTACAACAAGCCATCGCCAAACGGATCATCGACAAACTTCTCGGCCGTCAGCTCCGGCCGGTTCAGGTACCCCTTGGCCACGCCATGCCCGCCAATGCAGATTTCCCCGACCACGCCCAGCGGCACCGGCTGCAAGTGCGCATCCAGCAGGTGGATTTGCGTGTTGGCAATCGGCCTGCCGATCGGCACGCTTTCGGCATCGGCGGCGATGGCCTGCACTTCATGCGTGGTGGCGTAAGTGGTGGTTTCCGTCGGGCCGTAGCAATGCACCAGCCGCAGTGCCGGCGCCTGGGCCAGCAGGCTGCGGAACGCCGCCGGGTCGGCCCGTTCGCCGCCGCACAACAGGATGCGCAGCCCGGCCAACGCGTCGGGAATCAATTGCACGTACTGGTTGAACAGCGCAGTGGTGACGAACAGGATCGTCGCCCCGCCCGCCTTCAGTGCCCGGCCAAACGCGCCGGGGTCGAGCAAGGTCGCATGGTCGATCACCAGCACCTGGCCACCGTTGAGCAAGGGGCCCCACACGTCCATGGTGCTCGCGTCGAACGCCGGGTTGGAAGCGAACGCCACGCGGTCATGGGCGTTGAAATCGGCGTAACCGTTATTGATCACCAGCCGCGTGATGCCCCGGTGCGGTACCAGCACACCCTTGGGGGTGCCGGTGGAACCGGAGGTGTACATGATGTACGCCACACGCTCCGAGGACTGCGACAGGTCCGGGTTGTGGCTCGGTTGCGGGTCCAGCGCCAGGGTGTCGAGGTCGATACGTCGGGCCGGGTAAGCGACGGGCTCGCTGCTGTGGGTCAACAGCCACACTGCGCCACTGTCCTGCACCATAAAGGCCTGACGCTCGGCCGGGGCGTTGATGTCCAGCGGCACGTAGGCCGCCGCGCATTTGAGGATTGCCAGTTGGCTGAGCAACAGGTCAATCGAGCGCGGCAACAGGATCGCCACATGGTCGCCGGGCTGCACGCCCAGGTTGCGCAGGTGGTGCGCCAACTGGTTGGCTCGGGTGTTCAGCGCGCCGTAACTCAGGGTGTGTTCACCATGCACCACTGCGATAGCACCCGGGCGTGCCTGGGCCTGGGCTTCGAACAAACGCTGCACCGTATGTTCGTGAGGGAATTCGCGCTGGGTGGCGTTGAATTCCATCCGCAGTTTTTCACGCTCCGCCGCCGGCAGAATCGACAGTTGGCTGATTGAGCCCCCTGCATTCTGTTCCAAGGCCTGCACCAGTTGCTCCAGGGCAACATGCAGGTACTCGCAGAGGCGTGGCGCGCCCTGCCCCATGGCGTCAAAGCCAAACCCGTCGCCCAGGTCATCGACACTCAGGGACAGTGCAAAGTTGGTACGTTCCTCGGCCTTGAGCACCTGCATGCCCTGCCACGCCTCGGCTACGCCGCCAGCGTGCGGGGCGCTGTGGCGATAGTTGAACAGCACGCTGAACAGCGGCGTATTGGCCGGCAGCCCGCTGCAACGCTGGGCCAGGGCCAGTGGCGCATGTTCGTGACTGAGCAACCGGGTCAGGCTTGCGTGGGTTGCCATCAGCGCTGCGTGCACCGTGCGCTCACCCAGGTCGACCCGCAGCGGCAAGGTGTTGATGAACACGCCCAAGGCACGTTCGGCGCCTTCGCCGCCTTGCAGCCGGCCCAGCAATACGGTGCCGAACACCACCTGCTCGCGGCCGGAAACCTTACCCAGCACCTGCGCCCAGGCCAGGTGCATCAGGCTCGCAGCACTCACCCCAAGCTGCCGTGCCAGGGTGCGCAGGCGCCCGTTCAACAGCGGGTCGACGCGCAAATGTGCCTGTTGCGCTTCACCCGGTGCACTCAATGCCAGCGTCGGCTCATCGACCTCCCCGAGCATCTCGCGGAAGAACGCTTCGTGCTCTTCCTCGCGCATGCCCAACCGCGTCTGCGCCACATAATTGCGATACGGCACCGCCGCCCCCAACTGCTCGCGCCGGCCGAGCAAGCACGCCTGCATCTCGTGCTGCAGCACCTCCAGCGCAACGTGGTCCATCACCAGATGATGGAACAGCAACAACGCAACCACCCGCTGGTTGGCCGGGTCCTCGGCGTACACCAGGCGCATCAGCGGTGCCTGAGCCAAGTTCAGCCGATGCTGTTCGAAGCGCGCCTGCAATTGCGCCAGCACATTGCCCGTCGCCTGAACCGCCTCAACCCGCAGCGAGGCCTGGCGCCACACCACCTGCACCGGTTCTTCCAGCCCGTCCCAGTGCATCGACGAGCGCAGGATATCCTGCCGCTCGATCACCGCCTGCAACGCCTGGGCAAACGCTTCAAGGCGCTCGACGCTGGCGAAGGCAAACTGCGCCTGCAACAGGTACGCGTCACCCTGTTGCACTGCGCGATGGTGATACAGGATCCCGGCCTGCAACGGCGCCAGCGGGTAGATATCCTGCACGTTGGCCGCGCCGCCGGGAATGCTCGCGACAAGGCGGTCGATGGCGGGTTGCTTCAGGTTCACCAGCGTCAGCATGTCCGGGGTGATCCGCGTGCAATCCGCGGCGATCCCATTGGCCGGCACCACGACTTCGCGACCACCACCCACGGCAGCCGCCAAGGCTGCAAGGGTGGGTTGACCAAACAGGACTTTCACATCCGCCGACAACCCGACCCGACGCATGCGGCCGATCAGGCTGGCGGCCAGCAGCGAATGGCCGCCCAGCTCGAAGAAATGGTCGTGCCGACCGACACGCTCCACCTTGAGCAAATCAGCCCAGAGGCCGGCCAAGGTGATTTCGGTCTCACCCACAGGCGCGACGTACTCCCGGGCGCTCACCGATTCCAGGCCCGGCGCCGGCAGTGCCTTGCGGTCAAGCTTGCCATTGGGGCTCAGAGGCAAGGCCTCCAGGTGCATGAAGGTCGCCGGCACCATGTAGTCCGGCAACTGCTCCAGCAGATGGCTGCGCAGGGCGTCGATGTCGGCCTGCGTGCCGGTGTAGTAAGCCACCAGCCGTGAATCGCGGGCGACCACGGCGGCTTCGTTGATCTGCGGGAATTGCAGCAGTCGCGCCTGGATCTCCCCCAGTTCGATGCGCAAGCCACGGATTTTCACCTGGTCGTCATTGCGGCCCAAATACTCGATGGTGCCGTCCGGCAGGTAGCGCCCGACGTCGCCGGTGCGGTACATCCGGCCGGCGCTGAACGGGTCCTTGAGGAAGCGCTCGGCGGTCAGCTCAGGACGGTGCAGGTAACCCCGCGCCACTTGCACACCGCCGATGAACAGCTCGCCCACCACACCCAATGGAACAGGCTGCAACTGCCCGTCCAGCAGGTACATGCGGGTGTTGGCAATCGGCTTGCCGATGGGGGTGTTGTCCGGCGTGGCGGGCCCGGCGCAATCCCACGCTGTCACGTCCACCGCCGCTTCCGTCGGGCCATAAAGGTTGTACAAACCGATGCCCGGCAACTGCTGTTTGAAGCGGCGCACCAGGCTGCCGGGCAACGCTTCACCACTGCACATCACCCGCACCAGCCCGGCGCTCTGGCTGACGTCGCCGTGGGCCAGGAACACATCGAGCATAGACGGCACAAAGTGCAGCGTGGTGATCTGCTCCGCCTCGATCACCTCACACAGGTAGGCCGGGTCTTTATGCCCGCCAGGACGCGCCATCACCAACCGCGCGCCGGTGAACAGCGGCCAGAAGAACTCCCACACCGACACGTCGAAGCTGAACGGGGTTTTCTGCAACACCCTGTCCTGGGCAGTCAGCCCGTACTCGTCCTGCATCCACAGCAGGCGGTTGACCACGCCCGCGTGCTCGTTGATCACGCCTTTCGGTTGGCCGGTAGAACCCGAGGTGTAGATCACGTAGGCCTGATGCTGCGCGGTCAGCCCATCCACTCGTGGGTTGGACGTTGGTTGGTGCTGCCAGGTGTTCCGGTCCAGGTCCACCAGCGGCACCGTGACGTCGTCCAGCAACGAACGGGGTTCGCCCTGTACCAGCACGGCGGCCGGTGCGCTGTCCTTGAGCATGTAGGCGATACGTTCCAGCGGATACGCCGGGTCCAGCGGCACATAACCGCCGCCCGCCTTGAGGATCGCGAACAGACCAATGACCATCTCCAGGCCGCGCTCGACGCAAATTGCCACCCGCGAATCCGGCTGTACACCCAGCTCCCGCAGATGGTGCGCCAACTGATTGGCCCGTTCGTTCAGCTCGCGATAGCTCAGGCACTCCGAGCCTGCCTTCACCGCAAGCGCATCCGGCGTTCTCGCCACCTGGGCTTCGAACATACCGTGCAGCGTCTGGTCGAGGTTGTAATCCACTGTGGTGTTATTGAAGTCGAACAGCAGATGCTGGCGCTCCTGATCGTCCAGCAAGTCAGCCTGCTCCAGCACCGCCTGATCGTTATCCACCATGGCCTGCAGCACGCGGGTGAAATAGCCGACATAGCGTTGCATGGTCGACTCGTCGAACAACGCGATGGCGTATTCCAGGGTGCCGCGAATTTCGCCCCGGGTCTCGCCGAGGTTCAGGGACAGGTCGAACTTGGCAAAGTGACTGTCCTCCACAATGCCTTCAAGGCTCAGGTCGCCGAGGGCCAGCACCGGCGCGTCACTGTCCTGCCAGGTCAACATCGTCTGGAACAGCGGGCTATGGGCCAGGCTGCGCAATGGCCGGGTGATTTCCACCACCTGCTCAAACGGCAGATCCTGATGAGCCTGGGCGTCCAGCGCCAGCCCCTTGACCCGCGCCAGCAGCGCCTCGGCGCTCAGCTCGCCCGAGGTATCAATGCGCACTGCCAGGGTGTTGACGAACAACCCGATCAGGCCTTCCACCTCGGCCCGCTGGCGGTTGGCGACTGGCGAGCCGATCACCACTTCCTCCTGCCCGGCCAAACGCGCGAGCAACGAGGCCCACGCCGTCATCATCACCATGTACAGCGTGGTACCGTGGCGTTGGCTGAGGGCCTTGAGCCCGGCGCTCAGGCGCTCATCCAGGTGCACCTCGACGCTGCTGCCGGCGTAGTCCTGCTGGGCCGGGCGTGGACGGTCGGTCGGCAACATCAGCAACGCCGGCGCACCGGCCAGGGTGTGTTGCCAGTAGCTGCTCTGGCGATGCAGCACTTCGCCGCTCAGCCACAGGCGCTGCCATACGGCAAAGTCGCTGTACTGGATCGGCAACGGCGGCAGTGGGTCAGCCTCACCGTGGCTGAACGCCTGGTACAGCGCCATCAGTTCGCGGGTCAGCACGCCCATGGACCAGCCATCGGACACAATGTGGTGGATAGTCAGCAGCAACACGTGGTGATCGTCGGCCATGATCACCAGGCGCCCGCGCAACAGCGGGCCGCGCTGCAAATCAAAAGGCGCCGAGGCTTCGCCCTGGATCAACGCGTCAAGCACCTGCTGTGCTTCGGGGTGGCGACGCAGGTCCTGGACTTGCAGGGGCATCACTTCTTCAGGCGGCACGATCAGCACCTGGGCGTCGTCATCCTGCTGGGCAAACCGGCTGCGCAAGGTCTCATGCCGCGCGACGATCCGTGCCAGGGCCCGTTGCAACGCGTCGACGTGCAACTGCCCGCGCAGGCGCAGGCCGATGGGAATGTTGTAGGCGGTGTTGGCGCCCTCCATCAGCGCCAGGAACCACAGGCGTTGCTGGGCAAACGACAACGGCAACTCCGTGTCCCGCGCCACCGGCAGGATATCCGGCAAGGTGCTGCGCCCGGCCTGGGCCACTACCTGCGCCACCGCCGCCAGTTCAGCATTGGCGAACAGTTCGCCCAGTGCCAGGTCGACCCCCAGTTGCTGGCGAACCTGGGACACCATGCGCATGGCCAGCAACGAATGGCCGCCCAACTCAAAGAAATGATCCTGGCGCCCGACGCGCTGCACCTGCAGCACGTCCGCCCAGATCTGCGCCAGTACGGTTTCGATGTCGCCGTGGGGCGCCTCGTATTCGCGGGTGAAGACCGCGGCCAGGTCCGGCTTTGGCAGGGCCTTGCGGTCCAGTTTGCCGTTGGCAGTCAGGGGCAACGCATCGAGTTTCACGTAGGCCACCGGGACCATGTAGTCCGGCAAGTGCGCCACCAGATGGGTGCGAATTGCGCTCACTTCAAGCGGTTCGAATTGCGGGTTTTCGGTGAAGTAAGCCACCAGCCTTGGCTGGCCCGGTTGGTCTTCACGGGCCAGCACCACCACTTCCTGAAGGCCAGGCAGCTGGTTGAGGCGGGTTTCGATTTCCCCCAGTTCGATGCGCACACCGCGGATTTTCACCTGGTCGTCGTTGCGGCCCAGGTACTCGATATTTCCGTCCGGCAACCAGCGCGCCAGGTCGCCGGTGCGGTACATGCGGCCCGAATTGAATGGGTCATCCAGGAAACGTTCGGCGGTCATTTCCGGGCGATTGAGGTAACCCCGCGCCACGCCCTTGCCGCCCACATACAGTTCACCGGCAACACCCAAGGGCACCGGGCGCTGCTGTTCGTCCAGCAGGTAAACCGTGGCATTGGAAATGGGCTTGCCGATGTGCAACGGCTGCCCGGGCTCGATCCGCCCGGAGGTCGCCACCACCGTGGCTTCGGTGGGGCCGTAGTTGTTGATCACCTCGAAACGCTGGGCCCGGGTGAACTGGCGCAGGCGGTCGCCGCCAATCAGCAAGGTGCGCAGGGTCGGGTGTTCGATGTTCTGGCTGAACGCATATTCGGCCACCGGCGTGGGCAGGAAACATACGTCCAGCGGTTGCGCGCGCCACCAGTCCAGCAGCGCGTCGATATCTTCGGCGCCGTCGTGGGCCGGCGGCAGGTGCAAGGTGGCCCCCACGCACAGTGCCGGCCAGACTTCCCAGGCCATCGCGTCAAAGCCAAACCCGGCCACGCTCGCGGTGTGGCGGCCTGCGCACAGGTCAAACGCGGTGCAGTGCCAGTCCACCAGGTTGGCCACGGTGTGATGTTCCACCATCACGCCCTTGGGCAGGCCGGTGGAGCCGGAGGTGTAGATCACGTAGGCCAGGTTGGTGGGCGTGACGGCCACCTGCGGGTTGCTCGCCGAATGGTGGTGCCAGGTAAAACGGTCCAGGTTGATCACCGGCACATCGAGCGCGGGCAGGCGCTCCAGCAATGCATGTTGGGTCAGTACCGCGACCGGGGCGCTGTCGCCGAGCAGGTAGCTCAGGCGCTCGGCCGGGTGCGACGGGTCCACCGGTACATAGCAGGCGCCGGACTTGAGGATCGCCAGCAACCCGGCCAGGGTGTCCAGCCCGCGCCGGGCAACGATGGCCACGCGATCGTCGGGTTTTACCCCCAGCGCCAGCAGGTGATGGGCCAGCAGGTTGGCTTGTTGATTCAACTCGGCATAGGTCAGCTGGCGGCCTTGATACACCGCGGCCACCGCGTCCGGGGTCAGCAGGGTCTGGGCCTCGATACGCCCATGCAGGGTGGTGCCTTGCGGGAAGTCGATGGCTGTCGCGTTGAACTGCTCCAGCAAGTGCCGCTGCTCCGCCTCGGGCAACACCGACAAGCGATTCAAGGGTGTTTCGGGTGCCTGTTCCAGCGCCTGAACCAGGTTCCCCAGGGCAGTTTGCAGATAAGCGCACACCCGCTGCGGATCAACCTGGGCGCTGGCCAACAGGCTCAGGCTGAAGTCTTCGCCCAGGTCGTCGACGCTCAGGGTCAACGGGTAGTTGGTGCGTTCCTCGGAGCGCAACGCTTGAATACCCTGCCAGGCCGAGACCGCTTCGGCGCTCGCGCCGCCTGCGCTATGGCGGTAGTTGAGCAACGCGCTGAACAGCGGCGTCGGCGCCACTACACCGCTGCAACGCTGGGCCAGGGCCAGCGCCGCGTGTTCGTGACGCAGCAAGGTGGTCAGCCGGGCATGGGTCGCCTTGACCCCGGTGCGCACGTCTTCGGCGCCTACATCCACCCGCAATGGCAAGGTGTTGATAAAGATCCCCAGGGCACGGTCGGTGTCGTGGCTGCCCTGCATGCGGCCCATCAGCACCGTGCCGAACACCACCTGTTCCTTGCCCGCCAGCACTCCCAGCACCTGGGCCCAGCCCATGTGGAACAGGCTCGCGGCGCTGACGCCCAACTGCCGGGCCTGGGCGCGCAAGCGCCGGCTCAGCTCCGGGGCCAGCGGCAGGCTGATCTCCTGGATGTTGTCGCCGTCGCCCTGCACATCCTGCAGGCCGTAGGGCAAGGTCGGCTCGCTGATGTCGCCGAGCATCTGCCGGAAGAACCCTTCGTGCTCCTGCTCGCTGATGCCCAGGCGCGCCTGGGCGACATAGTTGCGAAACGGCACCGCCTGGCCCAGTTCAGCCGCCCTGCCCAGCAGGCAGGCTTGCATCTCGTGGCAGACCACTTCCAGCGCGCTGTGGTCCAGGGCCATGTGGTGGAACAACAGCATCGCCACCACCCGTTGGCCGGCTTCATCCCAGGCCCGCACCAGGCGCAGCAGCGGCGCGCGGGTCACGTCCATGCGGTAGTGGCGGCCATCGAACAGGCGATGCAACTGGGCGGCGATATCGCCGTCTGCCGGGTCCAGTTCAATCGCCTGCACCGGCAGGCGCGCCGTGCGCCAGACCACTTGCGACGGCTCTTCCAGGCCTTCCCACACCACGCCGGTCCGCAGGATGTCGTGACGGTCGATCACCTGTTGCAAGGCCAGGGCAAAGCCCTCGAAACGCTCAAGGCTGTCGAAGGCAAACAGCGACTGCATGATGTACGGGTCGCCGTGTTCGGCACTCACATGATGGTAGAGGATGCCCTCCTGCAACGGTGCCAGCGGGTAGATGTCCTGCACATTGGCGACGCCACCCTCGACGGTCTCGAGGATACCGTCGATGGACGCCTGGCTGAGGGTCGACAGGCTCAGCATCTGCGGGGTAATCGAGGTAGCGCCCGGTGGAATGCCATTGGCCGGCACCTGCACCTCACCGGCCTTGGTGGCCGAGTACTCCCCGGCCTTGATCAGCTCGATCAGCGCCGGCTTGTGTTCGCGCAGCGAAGCCACCAGTGCCGCGTCGCTCAGGGCCTGCTTGTTGCCTTGCACCGACAACTGATCGCCCTTGAGCGCCAGTTGCACATCCTTGGCCTTGAGTGTCGCCAACAGTTCGATGATGCTCACAGGACGATCTCCATTCGTTCGGTAATTGCGGCGTAGCCGGCCAGGGTCGGCTGTTCGAACAGGCCCCGCACATCGGCTTCCATGCCTTCCTGACGCAAGCGTCCGATCAAGCTGACGGCCAGCAACGAGTGCCCGCCCAGCTCGAAAAAGTTGTCGTGACGCCCGACCCGCTCCACCTTCAGCAGCTCGGCCCACAGCCGCGCCAGGGTGATTTCGGTAGCGCCCACCGGGGCTTCGTACTCGCGCACGATCAGTGATTCCACACCCGGCGTCGGCAAGGCCTTGCGGTCGAGCTTGCCGTTGGGGCTCAGGGGCAGAGCGTCGAGATGGACGAATACCGCGGGCACCATGAAGTCCGGCAAGCGCGCCAGCAGGTGCGCCCGCAGTAGCTCGATATCGGCCGGCACGCCGGTGTAGTACGCCACCAGGCGTTCGTCGCGGGCCAACACGGCCGCTTCCTTCACCTGTGGGTACTCGGTCAGCCGCGCCTGGATTTCTCCGAGTTCAATACGCAGGCCACGGATTTTTACCTGGTCGTCATTACGGCCCAGGTACTCGATATTGCCATCCGGCAGGTAGCGCCCGACGTCACCGGTGCGGTACATCCGGCCTGGGTTGAACGGGTTCTTGAGGAAGCGCTCGGCCGTCAGCTCGGGACGGTGCAGGTAGCCGCGAGCCACTTGCACACCGGCGATAAACAGCTCGCCCACCACGCCCAGCGGCACCGGTTGCAACCGGGCATCCAGCAGGTACATGCGGGTGTTGGCAATCGGCTTGCCGATAGGCGTGTTGTCCGGCACCACGGGCCTGGCGCAGTTCCAGGCGGTCACGTCCACCGCGGCTTCCGTCGGGCCATAGAGGTTGTACAAACCGATGCCGGGCAATTGCTGCTTGAAGCGCCGCACCAGGCCGCCGGGCAAGGCTTCGCCGCTGCACATCACCCGCAGCAGCCCGGCGCCCTGGCTGACATCACCGTGGGCCAGGAACACATCGAGCATCGACGGCACGAAGTGCAAGGTGGTGATCTGTTCTGCCGCGATCACCTCGCACAGGTAAGCCGGCTCCTTGTGCCCGCCGGGGCGTGCCATGACCAGCCGCGCACCGGTGAACAGGGGCCAGAAGAACTCCCACACCGACACATCGAAGCTGAACGGGGTTTTCTGCAGTACCGCATCAGTGGCGTTCAGGCCGTAGGCGTCCTGCATCCACAACAAGCGGTTGACCACACCCGCGTGCTCGTTGATCACGCCCTTGGGTTGGCCGGTGGAGCCGGAGGTGTAGATCACGTAGGCCTGGTGCTGCGCGGTCAACCCGGGAACCTGTGGGTTGGACACCGGCTGGTGCGCCCAGGTGTTCTGGTCAAGATCCACCACCGGCACCGTCACGTCGCCCAGCAACGAACGGGTAGCGCCCTGCACCAGCAGCGCCGCGGGCTGGCTGTCTTGCAGCATGTAGGCGAGGCGATCCAGCGGGTACGCCGGGTCCAGCGGCACATAACCACCACCGGCCTTGAGGATCGCAAACAGACCGATGACCATCTCCAGACCACGCTCGACGCAAATCGCCACCCGCGAATCCGGCTGCACGCCCAGTTCCCGCAGGTGGTGCGCCAGTTGGTTGGCGCGCTGGTTCAGCTCGGCATAGGTCAGGCATTGCTCACCCGCCTTCACCGCCAATGCATCCGGCGTGCGCTCGACCTGGGCCTCGAACAGGCCGTGCAGGGTCTGCGCCAGGTCGTAGTCAACCTCGGTGGCATTGAAATCAAACAGCAGTTGCTGACGCTCTGCATCCCCCAGGATCGGCAGGCGGTCAAGGGCCTGGTGCGGCGCGTGCTCCAGGGCCTCCACCAACTGGGTCAACGCCATCTGCATATAACCGCAGACCCGTTGTGCGCCTACCTGGGCCGGGGTCAACGCGGTGAAGTCATAACCATCACCCAGGTCATCGACGTTCAGGGTCAACGGATAGTTGGTGCGCCCGTCATTGGTCAGGGTCTGCATGCCTTCCCAGGCGTGCTGCGCGTCCTGTGAACGGGTGGCGCCGCCCCGGTGGCGATAATTGAGCATCGAGCTGAACAGCGGCAGCGGCGCCGCCACCCCGCTGCAACGCTGGGCCAGGGCCAGGGAAGCATGTTCATGGCCCAGCAGCGCGGTGAGCCGGGCATGGGTGCTGCGCACGCTGTCGCGCACGCCTTGCCCGTCGATATCCAGGCGCAATGGCAGGGTGTTGATGAACACGCCAAGGGCCCGGTCCGCGCCCTCGCCGCCCTGCATCCGGCCGACCAGCACCGTGCCAAACACCACATTCGGCTTGCCCGACGTCACCGCCAACACCTGCGCCCATGCCAGGTGGAACAGGCTCGCGGTGCTCACGCCCAGCAGGCGTGCCTGGGCCCTGAGGCGCCGGCTGACGGCAGCGTCCAGGTGATGCGTGACTTCTTCGATATCCCGACCATCGCCCTGCACATCCTGCAAGCCAAACGGCAGCGTTGGCTCATGGATATCGCCAAGCATCTCGCGGAAGAACCCTTCATGTTCCTGCTCGCTGACACCCAGTCGCGCCTGCGCCACGTAGTTGCGATAAGGCATCGGCGCGGCCTGCGGTGCGGGGTGCCCCAGCAGGTAGCCCTGCATTTCCCGCAGCACCACGTCGAACGCGGTGTGGTCCAGCACGATGTGGTGATACAGCAGCACCGCCACCACCCGCTGATTGGCCGGGTCGTTGGCGTACATCAGGCGGATCAGCGGCGCCTGAGCGATGTCCAGCCGGTAGCGCCGGGCGTCGAAACGCTGATGCAGGCCGGCCAGCACATCACCGTCCAGATGCAGCGCTTCGACCGTCAATCGAGCCTTGCGCCACACCACTTGCACCGGCTGCGCCAAGCCTTCCCAGACCACACCGGTCCGCAGGATGTCGTGGCGGTCGATCACCTGCTGCAAGGCCTGGGCGAAGCTGTCCAGGCGCGCCTGGGTATCGAATGCCAGGTGCGATTGCAGCAGGTACGGATCGCCCTGCTCCGCCGTGATGTAGTGGTAAAGAATGCCTTCCTGTAACGGTGCCAGCGGGTAAATATCCTGCACATTGGCGGCGCCACCCGGCACGCTGGCGACGATCTGGTCGATCATCGGCTGATCCAGCTCCACCAATGGCAGCATCGAGGGCGTGATGCGCGGGCAATCGGCGGCGATGGCATTCACCGGCACCACCACTTCCCGGCCACTGCCCACTGCCGCTGCCAATGCCGCCAGCGTCGGCTGGCTGAACAGCACCCGCACATCGGCGCTGAGGCCGGCCTGGCGCATGCGCTCGATCAGGCTTACCGCCAGCAAGGAATGGCCGCCCAGCTCGAAGAAGTGGTCATGGCGGCCCACTTGCTCCACCTGCAACACCTCGGCCCAGATCCGCGCCAGGGTGGTCTCGACTTCGCCGCGTGGGGCTTCATATTCCCGGCTGAGCACGGCGGCCTGATCCGGTGCCGGCAGCGCCTTGCGGTCAAGCTTGCCGTTGGCGGTCAACGGCCAGCTGTCGAGTTTGACGTAGGCCACCGGCACCATGGCCTCGGGCAGTTGGCTGTGCAGCTCGGCGCGCAGGGTTTCGATAACCAGCGGGGTTTGCTGGGTGAACCAGGCCACCAGGCGGCCGTCGCGCACCAGCACCACGGCTTCCTTGACGCCGTCGACGGCGGCCAGGCGGGTTTCGATTTCTCCCAGCTCGACGCGCACGCCCCGGACTTTTACCTGGTCGTCGTTGCGGCCCAGATATTCAATGTTGCCATCCGGCAGCCAGCGCGCCAGGTCGCCGGTGCGGTACATGCGGCCCGGGTTGAACGGGTCATTGAGGAATCGCTCGGCGGTCAGGTCCGGGCGATTCAGGTAGCCGCGGGCCACGCCGCGGCCGCCTACATACAGCTCACCGGCCACACCCACCGGCACCGGCCGTTGTTGTGCATCCAGCAGGTACACCGTGGCATTGGCCATCGGCTTGCCGATATGCAGCGGCTGGCCGGCGCGCACCCGGCCAGAGGTGGCGACCACCGTGGCTTCGGTGGGGCCGTAGTTGTTGATCACCGCGAAACGTCGCTCATGGCTGAACTGGCGCAGGCGATCACCGCCGATCAACAGGGTGCGCAAGCTTGGGTGCTCAAGGTCCTGGCTGAACGCGTACTCGGCCACCGGGGTGGGCAGGAAGCTCACGTCCAGCGGCTGGGCCAGCCACCAGGCCAGCAGTTCGTCGATGTTTTCATTGCCGACATGGGCCGGTGGCAGGTGCAAGGTCGCCCCCACGCACAATGCCGGCCAGACTTCCCAGGCCATGGCATCGAAACCGAAGCCGGCCACGCTGCTGGTGTGGCTGCCGGCCTGCAGGTCGAAGGCTTCACAGTGCCAATGCACCAGGTTTTCCACGGTGCGGTGTTCCACCATCACGCCTTTGGGCTGGCCGGTGGAGCCGGAGGTGTAGATCACATAGGCGAGGTTCGCCGGGGTCAGGCTGGAGACGTGGGGATTGGTGCCGTCGGGATAGGCGCCATGCAGATCGACGATGGCGATATCACCGAGCACGCCACGGGTGCTCTCTTCGGCCAGGACCGCGACCGGTGCGCTGTCTTGCAGCAGGTAAGCGATGCGCTCGGCCGGATAGGCCGGGTCTACTGGGACGTAGGCCGCGCCCGCCTTGAGAATCGCCAGCAGGCCCGCCAGCATCTGCGGGCCGCGTCGGCAGCAGATCGCCACACGGTCGTCGGGCTGTACGCCCAGCGCCAGCAGGTGATGGGCCAGTTGGTTGGCGCGCTGGTTGAGCTGTTGGTACGTCAGGTGCTGGCCGTCCTGGCTCACGGCAATCGCCTGCGGCAGGCGCAGGGCCTGGGCTTCGAAAGCGCCGTGCAGGGTCTGCCCTTGCGGGTAGTCGCGGGCGGTGGCGTTGAAGCTGCGCAGCAGGTGTTCGCGTTCGCGGGCAGGCAGTACCGGCAACTGATGCAACGGCGTTTGCGGCGCGTGCTCAAGGGCCTCCACCAGTTGCTCCAGCGCACTGTGCATGGAGTCGCACAGGCGCTGCGCGCCGATGGATTCCAGCGCCAGTACCGTCAGGCCGAAGCCTGTGCCAAGGTCGTCCACACTCAGGGTCAGCGGGTAGTTGCTGCGCTCTTCGCCGCCGAGCAACTGCACGCCTTCCCAGATACCGTGGCCGTCGCGGGCCATTTCGCCCGGGGTGCTGTGGCGGTAGTTGAGCAAGGCACTGAACAACGGCATCGAGGTCGGCACGCCGCTGCACCGCTGGGCCAGCGCCAGGGACGCATGCTCATGGCCCAGCAAGGCACTGAGCCGGGCGTGGGTCGCCTTGACGCCGGCACGTACCGCGTCGGCACCCACCTCCACCCGCAGCGGCAAGGTGTTGATGAACATGCCCAATGCCCGGTCGGCACCTTCGCCGGCTTGCATGCGGCCCATCAATACGGTGCCGAACACCACGTCCTGACGGCCCGACACCAGCCCGAGGACCTGGGCCCACGCGAGGTGCATCAGGCTCGCAGCGCTGACCCCCAGTTGCCGCGCCTGTTCACGAACCCGCAGCGCCAGCCCTGCATCGACGGGCAATTCGGCCTCTTCGATATCCCGGCCATCGCCCTGCACATCCTGCACGCCGAAGGGCAGCGTGGGCTCGTCGACATCGGCGAGCATTTCGCGGAAGAACTGCTCGTGTTCCTGGGCGCTGACACCCAGGCGAGCCTGGGCCACGTAGTGACGGAACGGTGCGGCGGCCGGCAAGTCATCGGCCTGGTTGAACAGGAACGCCCGCATTTCCTGGCCGACCACTTCCATGGCCGTGTGGTCCAGTGCCAGGTGATGGAACAGCAGGATCGCCGCGACCCGCTGGTTGGCCGGGTCCTGCGCATACACCATGCGCAGCAGCGGCGCCTGGGTGATATCCAGGCGATAGTGGCGGGCATCAAAACGCGCGTGCAGTTGTTCGATCACATCACCATCGGCCGGGTCCAGCGGGATGTTCTGCACCACCAGTTCGGCCTGGCGCCACACCACTTGCACCGGGCTGTCCAAGCCTTCCCACACCACGCTGGTGCGCAGGATATCGTGGCGCGCCACGACCTTTTGCAGCGCGCCCATGAAGGCCTGCAAACGCTCGACGCTGTCAAACGCCATGCGCGATTGCAGCAGGTAGGGGTCACCCTGTTCGGCGCTGATGTGGTGGTAGAGGATGCCTTCCTGCAACGGCGCCAGCGGGTAGATATCCTGCACGTTGGCCGCACCGCCGGGCACCGTGGCCACGATGCGGTCGATGGCCGGCTGGTCCAGCTTGACCAGGGTCAGCATCGACGGCGTGATGTGCTCGCAGCCAGGCGCAATGCCGTTGGCCGGCACCACGATTTCCCGGCCACTGCCCACCGCCGCCGCCAGCGCCGCCAGGCTTGGCTGGTTGAACAGCACCCGCACATCGGCGCTCAGGCCGGCCTGGCGCATGCGCTCGATCAGGCTCACCGCCAGCAACGAATGGCCGCCGAGTTCAAAGAAGTGGTCAAAACGCCCGACACGCTCGACCTTCAGCACGTCCTGCCAGATTTGCGCCAGCAGGGTTTCCACCTCGCCCTCCGGGGCTTCGAAACCACGGCTGAGCAGCGACGCCTGATCCGGCGCAGGCAGGCCCTTGCGGTCCAGCTTGCCATTCGCGGTCAGCGGCAACAGTTCCAGCCAGACATAGGCCGACGGCACCATGTAGTCCGGCAGCCGGCTTTGCAGGTGCGCTCGCAACGCTTCAATGCCCAGCGGCGCCTGGGCGGTGTAGTAAGCCACCAGGCGCTTGTCGCCGGGCTCATCTTCACGGGCCAGCACCACCGTGTCTTTGACGCCGGAAACGCTGGCGAGGCAGCTTTCGATTTCACCGGGCTCGATACGGAAACCCCGGATTTTCAGTTGATGGTCATTGCGGCCCTGGTACAGCAAGGTGCCGTCCGCCTGCCAGCTCGCCAGGTCGCCGGTGCGGTACAGCAGCCCATCGCCGAACGGGTCGACGATAAATTTCTCGGCGGTCAATTGCGGCTGGTTCAGGTAACCCTTGGCCACACCCGCGCCACCGATGTACAGCTCGCCAACCACGCCCAACGCCACCGGCTGCTGCCGTGCATCCAGCACGTAGGCACGGCTGTTGCCAATCGGTCGACCAATCGGAATACCGCCCTCACCCACCGACTTGATCTCGAAGGTGGTGGAAAACGTCGTGGCTTCGGTGGGGCCATAGCCATTCAGCAGGTGCTGCGGCGCGCCGTGCTCAAGCACCCGGGCGATCACCTGCGGGTCGAGCACATCGCCGCCGACGATCAGGTAGCGCAGTTGCCGGAACATCGGCATCAACCCGTCGGCGTACTGATGGAACAGCCCGGCGGTCATCCACAACACGCTGACGGATTGCTCCTGCAACAGGGCGCCAAACGCGGCCTGGGACAGCAACGTGGCATGCTCGACCACCACCACGCAGCCGCCGTTGAGCAACGGCGCCCACACATCGAGGGTGCTGGCGTCGAACGCCGGGTTCGAGGCGAAGGCCACCCGGTCGCGGTGATTGAAGTCGGCATAGCCGTTGTTGATCACCAATCGAGAGACGGCGCGATGGGGCACCTGCACACCCTTGGGCGCGCCGGTTGAGCCGGAGGTGTACATGATGTACGCCACGCTTTCGGCAGACTGGGACAGGTTCGGATTATGGGCCGGCTGATTGTCGAGGTTCAGCCCGTCGAGATCACGCAGCACCTGCCCGGCGTGACTGTCCTGCACCATGAACGCCTGGCGTTCGTGCGGCGCATTGATGTCCAGCGGCACGTACACCGCCGCGCACTTGAGGATGGCCAGCTGGCTGACCAGCAGGTCGATGGAACGTGGCAGCGCGATGGCCACGCTGTCGCCCGGTTTTACACCCTGGTCGATCAAATAGTGGGCCAGGCGATTGGCCCGCAGGTTGAGTTCGCGGTACGTCAGCGACACGTCGCCGTGCACCACCGCCAGCGCGTCGGGGCTGGTCAGGACGCTGGCTTCGAAGATCCCGTGCACGGTGTGCGCAGCCGGGTAGGCGCGGGCAGTGGCGTTGAAGTCCACCAGCACTTGATGCCGCTCGGCGGGTGGCAGGATCGACACTTGATGCAGCGGTGTGGTCGGCGCCTGTTGCAGTGCCGTGACCAGGTTGCGCAAGGCGCTGAGCATGTAGTCGCCGACGCGCTGCACATCCACCTCCGCCACGCCTTGCACGGTCAGGGCAAAGCCTGCGCCGAGGTCGTCGACGTTCAGCACCAGCGGGTAGTTGCTGCGCTCCTCGGAACTGAGGATTTCGATCCCGGCGTCGGCGAACGGGCTGGCGCCCGGCGCTTCACCCGGCGCGCTGTGGCGGTAGTTGAGCAAGGTGCTGAACAACGGCAGCGCACCGGACACGCCACTGCATCGCTGGGCCAGGGACAAGGAGGCATGTTCATGCCCCAGCAACTGTGCCAGCCGCGCATGGGTGGCGCGCACGCCAGCCTGCACGCCCACCGCGCCGACACTGACCCGCAACGGCAAGGTATTGATGAACATTCCCAGCGCCCGGTCGGCGCCCTCGCCGCCGTGCAGCCGGCCCAGCAGCACGGTGCCGAAGACCACGTCGTCCTGGCCCGAGACCTGGCCGAGGACCTGGGCCCACGCCAGGTGCACCAGGCTTGCGGCACTCACCCCCAGTTGCCGGGCCTGCTCGCGAAGGCCCAGGCTGAGGGCCGGTTCCAATGCCACGTGCGCTTCGCGCACACCGCTGCCGTCGCGGTTCACGTCCTGCAAGCCGAAGGCCAGGGTCGGCTCGTCGATGTCGCCGAGCATTTCGCTGAAGAACGCCTCATGCTGCGCAGCGCTCACACCGAGGCGCGCCTGGGCCACGTAATTGCGGTATTGCACGGCGTCCGGCAGCAGGCCGGTTTCGCCTGCGAGGCTGGCGCTCATTTCTTCTACCAGCACCTGCAACGCGGTGTGGTCCAGCAGGATGTGGTGCAGCAGCAGGATGCCGACATGACGGCCCTGATCCTCGGCGTAGGCAAAGCGCATCAGCGAGGCGCGGGACAGGTCGAGGCGATAGTGGCGTGGGTCGAAGCGTGCTTGCAGTTGTGCCAGAACGTCGCTGTGTGGATCCACGTCGACCTGCTCAACCACCAGCAGTGCCTGGCGCAACACCACCTGCACCGGCTCGTCCAGGCCTTCCCACATGATGCCGGTGCGCAGAATATCGTTGCGCTCGATCACGCTTTGCAGCGCACAGATAAACGCCTCGACCGGCTCATGGCCGCTGAAGCTGAACTGCACCTGCAACACGTAGGGATCGCCCTCGGTGGTCGCCAGGTGGTGATAGAGGATGCCGGCCTGCAACGGGGCCAGGCCGTAGATGTCCTGCACGTTGGCGATGCCGCCGGGGACACTGGCGATGATATGGTCGATGGCCTGCTGGTCGAGATTCACCAGCGGCAGCATGTCCGGGGTGATGTGCCGCGTCGCTTCGCCGATCAGGTTGGCCGGGACCTGCACTTCATGTTGCCCGCCCACCGCAGCGGCCAGCGCAGCCAGGGTCGGCTGGCCGAACAGCACCCGCACATCGGCGCTCAGCTCGAGCTGGCGCATGCGCTCGATCAGCTTGACCGCCAGCAACGAATGGCCGCCCAGCTCGAAAAAGTTGTCCTGGCGCCCGACCCGGTCGACCTTGAGCAGGTCTTGCCAGAGATTCGCGATCGCGGTTTCCACCGCGCCTTGTGGCGCTTCATAACCACGACGGGCCAGGGCATCGGCGTCCGGTGCCGGCAAGGCCTTGCGGTCGAGCTTGCCGTTGGTGGTAAGCGGGAACGCGTCGAGCAGCACAAAGGCGCTGGGCACCATGTACTCGGCGAGGGACAGCAGCAGGTGGTCACGCAGCTCAGCGGCAGTGGGCGTGTGTTCAGGCTGGGCAATCACGTAGGCCACCAGGCGCTTGTCGCCCGGTTCGTCTTCGCGGGCAATCACCACGGCTTCGCGCACACCTTCGCAGGTGGCCAGGCGTGCTTCGATCTCCCCCAGTTCGATACGGAAACCGCGAATCTTCACCTGGTCGTCGTTGCGCCCCAGGTACTCGACACTGCCGTCGGCCAGCATCCGGCCGAGGTCACCGGTCTTGTACAGGCGCAGGCCGGTTGCGGAATCCGTCAGAAAACGTTTGGCCGTCAGCTCATCGCGGTTGAGATAACCCCGCGCCACGCCGGCACCGCCGACGTACAACTCCCCGACTACGCCGCTCGGCACCGGTTCGCGGCGGGCGTCCAGCACATACAGTTGCAAGTCGGGAATGCGCACGCCAATCGGGCTCACGCCCACCCGCTGTGCATCCGCCGCCTCCAGGGCACGGTAGGTCACATGCACGGTGGTTTCGGTGATGCCATACATGTTGACCAACCGCGTACCGGCGTTGGTCACCCGGGCGTACCACGGCTTGAGAATCCCCGGTTCCAGGGCTTCACCGCCGAAGATCACCTGGCGCAGCGAGTGCAGTTGCTGGCTGCGGCCCTGCGCCGCGATCAACTGGCGGAACGCGCTCGGGGTCTGGTTGAGAATACTGACGCCGGCTTCGCACAGCAGTGCGTAACACTCGTCCGGCGAGCGGCTGACCAACTGCGGCACCACCAGCAACTGCCCGCCATGCATCAGCGCGCCCCAGATCTCCCACACGGAGAAGTCGAAGGCAAACGAGTGGAACAGCGCCCAGGTGTCATTGGCGTTGAACTTGAACCAATGCTCGGTGGCGCTGAACAGTCGCGCGACGTTGCGGTGTTCGATCATCACGCCCTTGGGCAGGCCGGTAGAGCCGGAGGTGTAGATCACATAGGCCAGGCTGGACGCGCTGATTGCAACGTTGGGGTTGACGATGGGCTCGTGCTGCAGGCTGTTGAGGTCGATCGACGTGACGTCGCCCACCAGGTGGCGGGTGTCGTCCTGCACCAGCACCGCCAGCGGCGCGCTGTCTTTCAGGGTGTAGGCGATACGGTCCAGCGGGTAGGCCGGATCGATCGGCACATAACCCGCCCCAGCCTTGAGAATCCCCAGCAGGCCAATGATCATTTCCAGCCCGCGTTCGACACAGATCGCCACCCGGTCGTCGGGGCGGATGCCATGCTTGAGCAGGCAATGCGCAACCTGGTTGGCGCGCTCGTTCAGCTCGCGGTAGCTCAGGTGTTCGTGTTCAAAGCGCAGCGCGATGGCTTCGGGATGGCTGGCGGCATGAGCTTCGACTTGCTGGTGGATCAGGGCTGAATCGGCGTAGTGCCGGGTGCTGGCGTTAAGGCCATGCAGCAGATGCTGGCGTTCGGCGGCAGGCAGGATGCCCAGGTTGTGCAACGGTGCATCTGGCGTTTGTTCCAGGGCCAGCACCAGGTTTTCCAGGGCGGTGTGCAGGTAACCGGCAATGCGCGTCGCGCCGATGGAGGCGTCCACCATCACGGTAAAGGCAAAGCCTTCGCCCAGGTCATCGACGTTGACCGTCAGCGGGTAGTTGGTGCGTTCTTCGGCGCCCAACACCTGGATGCCTTCGGCGATGTCGATCACCGCCTGGGTGTCCGAGGCATCGCTGTGACGGTAATTGAGGATGGCACTGAACAACGGCGTGGGTGCGGCCACACCGCTGCAACGCTGGGCCAGGGCCAGGGAGGCGTGTTCGTGATCGAGCAGTTCGGTCAGGCGCTTGTGGGTGGTGTGCACGGCGGCGCGCACGCCTTGTTCGCCTACATCCACCCGCAGCGGCAGGGTATTGATGAACATGCCCAGGGCCTGGTCGGCACCCTCGCCCGCGCCCATGCGGCCGAGCATCACGCTGCCAAATACCACGGCTTCGCGAGCGGAAACCTTGCCCAGCACCTGGGCCAGCGCGAGGTGCATCACGCTGGCCGGGCTGACACCCAACGGTCTTGCCTGGGCCCTTAGACGGCGACTTAGATCGCCGTCGACGGCAATGCGGGTTTCGTCGATGCCATGCCCGTCACCCTGAACATCCTGCAGGCCGAACGGCAGGGTTGGCTCGTCGATATCGGCCAGCATCTCGCGGAAGAACGCTTCGTGAGCCTGTTCGCTGACGCCATGGCGGACCTGGGCGATGTAGTTGCGAAACGGCACCGGTGCACTGGCGTGTTCGGTCTGGCCGGCGAGGTGCAGCTGGATCTCCCGGCGCACCACGTCGAGGGCGGTGTGGTCGAGGATGGTGTGGTGGAACAGCAGCATGGCGACCACACGCTGGTTGCGCGGGTCTTCGGCGAACACCAGGCGCAGCAGCGGTGCCTGGCCGAGGTCCATGCGGTAGTTGCGGGCGTCGTAGAGGGCTTGCAGTTGGGTCAGTACATCGCCGTCGAGGCGGGCTTCTTCGCAGGCCAGCGAGGCCTTGCGCCAGACGACTTGCAGGGGTTCGTCGAGGCGATCCCAGGCCATCGAGGTGCGCAGGATATCGTGGCGGTCGATGACCCATTGCAAGGCCTGGGCGAAGGTTTCAAGACGGGCACGGCTGTCGAACACGAACTGCGCGTGCAGCACGTAGGGGTCGCCCTGGTGCGCTGACAGATGGTGGTAGAGCATGCCTTCCTGGAGCGGCGCCAAGGGGTAGATATCTTGCACATTCGCCGCCCCGCCGGGGATCGCGGCGACGATGCGGTCGATGGCGGGTTGGTCGAGGTTGACCAGGGGCAGCATGTCCGGGGTGATGCGATAGGCCGGGCTGAGCCAGTCGCCGCCGTGTTGGGCGACGAGGTCGAGCAGTTGGGGTTTGTGGGCGATCAGTTGGTCCCATAGGGCGTCATCCAGCGCGTCGTCGTCACCCAGGATGATCAGGTCGCCTTCGTCCATTTGCAGGCGGATCGGGTGGGTGGAAAGAGCTGCCAGTAATTTGCTGAACTGCATGGGGTAACCTGCTTTTTTGAGTCGGATACGGTTGAGGAGAAAGTCCGTTTTCAGCTGTCGCGTAAGTGCCTGGGAGGCCCGGTTTAAAGCGCGGGCGCAGTCGTGGGCCGGGAGGCTTCCCGCAGGGTTGGGAAATTAGAGGATTCGGGGGGTGGGGGGTGACATGGGAAGCGGGGACAAAGCGGCTGGCGTGGGGGAACTTTCGTATTTGTTGGATGGGGGGCATATCCGTTATTTGGGTGATGGCTTCGATTGGTTCCGCTCTTACAGCGGCTCACTTTTGAAGAGCGCAAAAGTAAGCAAAACGCTCTTGCCCCACCACTCGGCACCTCGC
>NZ_JACAPZ010000062.1:60969-61175 GCF_013385475.1 Pseudomonas sp. G5001 | reverse complement strand
GGCTTGAGTGTTGAAGAGCAAAATCAAAAGCTAAAGCGGGCACGGTCCAAATGTGGGAGCGGGCTTGCTCGCGAAGGTCGTTAACGATGACGCGGGCATTCTGGATGAACGCGGCGCTCTCAGGTTTTTCGCGAGCAAGCCCGCTCCCACAGAAAAGCAGATCTGTTTTCGCTCTGGTCTTTGCTTTTGCTTTTAACACTCAAGCC
>NZ_JACAPZ010000062.1:16132-60853 GCF_013385475.1 Pseudomonas sp. G5001 | reverse complement strand
GGAGTGAGGGAACGCCGAGCCCCAGCGAGGCGCCGACAGGCGGGGCAGAGCCCTTTGCTTACTTTGGGGCTTTTCCAAAGTGAGCCGCTGTAAGAGCGGAACCATAGGTGGCCGTTACCTAAATAACGGATATACACACCACACCACCACTCAAATCCTACGTCTACGCCCCAACTGCGGAATCCCCAAAGCAGGCACCACCTCCACCCGCTCCACCCGCTTCCCAACCACCCCCGCCAACCCCACCACCGTCGGCTGACTGAACAACGACCGGGCATCCACCTCCAACCCCGCCTTACGCAGCCGCGCCACCACCCCCACGGCCAACAACGAATGCCCCCCCAACTCAAAGAAATGATCCTGACGCCCCACCCGATCCAGCTTCAGCACCTGCGCCCAAACCCCAGCAATCACCGTCTCCACCTCCCCCTGAGGCGGTTCATAGGCGCGACTCAACACCGCCTCCACCCCAGGCTCCGGCAACCCCTTGCGATCCAGCTTCCCCGCCGGATTAAGCGGCCACACCTCCACCCGCACAAACGCCGAAGGCACCATGTACTCAGGCAACCCCTCCACCATGTAACTGCGCAACGCCTCAAGCCCCGGCACCGCATCACGAACGGTGAAATACGCCACCAACCGCTCATCCCGAATCAACGCCGCCACCTCGCGCAATGCAGGATGCGCCGCCAACCGCGCCTCAACCTCCCCCAGCTCCAGCCGAACCCCGCGCAGCTTCACCTGAAAGTCATTGCGCCCCAGAAACTCCAGGTTCCCGTCCGGCAAGTACCGCACCAGATCCCCCGTGCGATACAACCGATCCCCCGCCACAAACGGGCTATCGATAAACCGCTCCGCCGTCATCTGCTCCAACCCCAGATACCCGCGAGCCACGCCCACCCCGCCGATATGCAACTGCCCACTGCACCCCAGCGGCACCGGCCGATCATGCTCATCCAATACGTAAAGCCGGGTATTACTGATGGCCCGCCCAATCGGCAACTGCAACCCCGGCACCGGCGCACCCGGCTCCAGCGTCCAGGCACTGCTGTCCACCGTCGCCTCGGTCGGTCCGTAGACGTTATGCAAGCGCACCTTGGGCAATCGCGCCTGAACCCAACGGGCCAAGGCCTCTGTCAGCTCCCCACCACCACATAAAACGTCGGTAAGGCTGGTACAAAGCGCAGACTCCTCCAGCTCCAGAAACTGCTGCAACATCGCCGGCACAAACTTGATCACGCTGACCTGTTGCTCACGAATCACCTGCGCCAGGTACGCCGGTTCACGGTGCCCATCGGGACGCGCCAGGACCAGGCGCATGCCATTGGTCAGCGGCCAGAACAGCTCCCACACCGAACCGTCAAAACTGAACGGCGCCCGCTGCAACAACGCGCCACCCTCGGCATTCGGGCACAGTTGCGAGCCCCAGTGCATCAGGTTGCCCAGGCCCCGATGCTCGATCATCACGCCCTTGGGCGTGCCGGTGGAGCCGGAGGTGTACATCACGTACGCCAGGTTGCGCACGCTCAGCCCCGGCACTCGCGGGTTGCCTTCAGGCGCCTGCTGCCAGGCGCCGTGGTCGAGGTCGATCACCGGTATCGACACCTCCCCCGGCAAATCCCGGGTCGCGCCGTGTACCAGCAAGGCGACCGGCGCGCTGTCTTGCAGCATGTAGGCGAGACGCTCGCGAGGGTAGCCCGGGTCCAACGGTACATAGGCGCCCCCCGCCTTGAGGATGGCCAGCAAGCCCACCACCAGGTCCAACCCGCGCTCGACACACAAGGCGACCCGCGAATCCGGCTGCACGCCGCGCTCGCGCAGGTGATAGGCCAGGCGGTTGGCGCGCTCGTTGAGCTGGCGGTAAGTCAGTTGCTGCTCACCGGCCTGCACCGCCATCGCGTGAGGTGTGTGCCGGGCATGGGCTTCGAACAAGGCGTGGACGGTCTGGTCCACGGGGTAGTCGGTTTCGCTGGCGTTGAAGTCCACCAGTTGCTGTTGCAGTTCGGTCGCGGGCAGCACCTGCACATCGAACAGCGGCGCCTCGGGCGTCTCCACCAATCCCGCCAGCACCGTGCCAAGGTAGTCCAGCAGGCGCTGGGCACCGACCTTGCGGGGCGCCTTGGCCTTGAGCCGGAAACCGCTGGCCAGGTCGTCCACCGTCAGCATCAGTGGGTAGCTGAGGATGTCTTCGCTGCTCAGCAATTCGATGCCGGGCTGCAGCACCTCGAGTGCCTCGACCGAGACATGCCGGTAATTCAGCAGGCTGTTGAACAGCGGTGTGACGCCGCTGCAACGCTGGGCCAACGCCAGGGACGCTTGCTCGTGGGCGAGCAAGGCGCTGAGTTGCTGCTGCGTCTGCCTGATCGCCTCGCGCACCGTCACCCCGGCCAGGCGTACCCGCAGTGGCAAGGTGTTGATGAACATGCCCAGGGCACGGTCCGCGCCCTCACCGGCCTGCAGGCGTCCCAGCAGAACCGTACCGAACACCACATCGTCACGGCCCGAGACGCGACCCAGTACCTGGGCCCACGCCAGATGAAACAGGCTCGCCGCGCTGACACCCAAGGTGCGGGCCTGCTCGCGCAACAACTGGCCGAGTGCGTCGGGAAGCAGCACGTCGGCTTCCTCGGTGTCACGGCGATCCGCCTGACGTTCCTGTAAACCGAAGGCCAGGGTCGGCTCGTCGACATCCGCCAGCCGCTCGCGAAAGAACGCTTCGTGCCCGGCCTGGCGTTCCGCCGACCGGGCCTGGGCGACCACGTTGCGATAGGGCACCGGCGCCGGCAATTGCTGTTGCTGGCCAAGCAGATGAGCCTGGATTTCCGCCATCAGTACTTGCGTGGAAGTGGCGTCGTTCACCAGATGATGGAAACGCAGCATGCCCACCCAACGGCGGTTCTGCCGGTCTTCGGCGTAATCCAGGGCCATCAGCGGCGCCTTGCGCAAGTCCAGTGGCCGCTGGCGTTCGCGCAGTTGTTCGAGAATTGAGTCCCCCTGGAGGGCCACCGGTTGCACGTCCAGAATCACCTTGCGCCACACCACTTGCATCGGTTGTTCGAGGGCATCCCACGCCAGGCTGGTGCGCAGGATGTCATGGCGGTCAATCACCTGTTGCAGCGCCTGGGCGAACGCTTCCAGCTGTTCACGGCGGGCAAAGCTGAACATCGCGTGTTGCTGGTACGGATCGCGCTCGTCGGTGATGTGGTGATACAGCAGGCCTTCCTGCAACGGCGCCAGCGGGTAGATCTCCTGCACATTGGCGGCGCCGCCGGGGATCGCGGCGACGATGCGTTCTATCGTCGGCGGGTCCAGTTCGGCCAGCGCCAGCAGGTCCGGAGTAATCAATTGGCAACCTGCCGGAACACGGTTGGCCGGCACCTCAAGCTCGGTGCCCTGGCCGACCGCTGCCGCCAGTGCGGCCAGGGTCGGCTGGCCGAACAGCACCTGCACGTCGGCCTGCAACCCGGCCTGGCGCATGTGCTGCACCAACTGGACCGCCAACAGCGAATGGCCGCCCAACTCGAAGAAATGGTCATGCCGCCCCACCCGCTCGACGTGCAGCACATCGGCCCAGATCTGCGCCAGGGCGATTTCCGTAGGCCCTTCGGGGGCTTCGTAAATTCGACTGATAAATGCATCGGCACCGGGTGCCGGCAAGGCCTTGCGGTCGAGTTTGCCGTTGGCCGTCAGGGGCAGCGCGTCCAGCTTTACGTAGGCCTGCGGCACCATGTAATCCGGCAAGCGTGATTTAAGATGGGCGCGAAGCGCTTCAATCGCTACCGGCGCGTGCTCGGTGAACCAGGCCAATAGCTGCCCCTCGCGTACCAGCACCACCGCTTCGGTGACCCCTTCATAACCTGCCAGGGCGGACTCGATTTCCCCCGACTCGATACGCACGCCGCGAATTTTTACCTGGTCGTCGTTGCGGCCCAAATATTCAATATTCCCATCCGGCAGCCAACGCGCCAGGTCGCCGGTGCGGTACATGCGGCCTGGGTTGAATGGGTCATCAAGGAAGCGCTCTGCGGTCATGTCCGGGCGGTTCAAATAGCCCCGCGCCACGCCTTTCCCGCCGACGTACAACTCGCCTGCAGTACCGATGGGCACCGGCCGCTGTTGCTCATCCAGCAGGTAGACCGCGGCATTCGCGATGGGTTTGCCGATGTGCAGCGCCTGCCCGGCCTCAACGAGGCCCGAGGTGGCAACCACGGTGGCTTCAGTGGGACCGTAGTTGTTGATCACCGCGAAACTGCGCGCCTGGTTGAACTGGCGCAGGCGGTCGCCACCGATCAGCAGCGTGCGCAAAGTCGGGTGTTCGATATTCTGGCTGAACGCATACTCGGCCACCGGCGTGGGCAGGAAGCATACGTCCAGCGGTTGCGCGCGCCACCAGGCCAGCAGCGCGTCGATGTCTTCGGCGCCGTCGTGGGCCGGCGGCAAGTGCAAGGTCGCGCCCACGCACAGCGCTGGCCAGACCTCCCAGGCCATGGCGTCAAACCCGAAACCGGCAACGCTGGCGGTATGGCTGCCCGCGTGCAAATCGAAGGCCTGGCAATGCCAGTCCACCAGGTTGGCCACGGTGTGGTGCTCCACCATCACGCCCTTGGGCAGGCCGGTGGAGCCCGAGGTGTAGATCACATAAGCGAGGTTGGCGGGTGTCATCGCCACTTGCGGGTTGCGCGCCAACTGCGCCGTGGCGTGGTCCAGATTGATGACCGGCACGCTCAATACCGGTAGACGCTCGAGCAAATCCGTCTGCGTCAGCACCGCCACCGGCGCGCTGTCATCGAGCAGGTAGTGCAGGCGCTCGGCAGGATGGGCCGGGTCCACCGGGACATAACAGGCGCCGGACTTGAGAATCCCCAGCAAGCCCACCAGCGTCTCCAGGCCGCGCCGGGCGACGATCGCCACACGGTCGTCGGGCTTTACCCCGAGCACCAATAGCTGCCGCGCCAGGGCATTGGCCCGTTGATTCAATTGGTCATACGTCAATCGCTGCCCCTGATACACCGCCGCCACCGCATGCGGGGTCACCGCGGCCTGGGCCTCGACGCGCCCATGCAGGGTTTGCGCTGCGGGATAGGCCTGGGCGGTGGCGTTCCAGCGTTGCAACTGCGCGGTTTCCTCGGGCGTTATCAGCGAGAAGTCAGCCAGGGGCAGCGCGGTGTTTTCCAGCCCCTGCTCCAGCACATACACCAGGCGATCGGCCAGGGCCTGCACCTCGTGTGCCTGGAAATACGCCTCGTTGTAGACGCAGTGCAGGCACGCCGTGTCGTGGTAGCGATTGCTGCGCAAGTGAATCGCCAGCGGCAACGGCTCATGGTGGTTGGACACCTTGATCGCCCGGGCCGATGCCTGGCCGTAGCGAAATTCATGGTCGTCCTGCTCATAGGACACCGACAGGTCGAACAGTTGGCCGCGGTCGGCGCGCAGCAAACCCAGCTCGCGATTCATCTCGCTCAGCGGGAAACGTTGATGTCGGAAATCCTGCTGGAGCTGGTCGCGCACGCCACGCACCAGGGCGCTGAAAGGCAGGTCGTCGCTGAACTGCAAGCGCACGGCACTGACCTGGGTGAACAGCCCCAGGGTCGAACGAAAGCGTGCATTGGAACGGTTGAGTATCGGCAGCCCCACCACCCACTCCAGGCGCTGGCCGGTGCGGCTGAAGTACAGGTACATCGCCGCCAATAACACATGGAACGCCGACGCCTGGTAATGGTTCGCCGCCCGCGCCATGCGATTGAGCAGCGCCGCCGGAAACGGTGCTACCAGGGTGTTGCTCGGCGCATCGCCCTTGGCCTGGTAACGGCGCGTCAGCAGCGGCTCTGGCAGCGCCTGGTATTTGTCCAGCCAGTAGCTGCGGTCCCGGGCGTAACGGGCCGACTCGCGATAGCGTTCATCGTTGTCGATGAAGTCGATATAGGACGGCGCCGACAGGTCCGGTTGTCGGCCCTGCTCCAGGGCGCTGTAGATCCCGGCAAGGGATTGCAGCATCTGGCCAAAGCCCCAGCCATCGAGAATCAGGTGGTGAGCCTGGGTGCCGAGGCGGTAATGCTGGTCATCGAGCTTGACCAGGAAGAAGCGGAACAACGGCTCGTCGACCAGCGCATAGGTTCGCGCCATCTGCGCCTGCAACAAGGCCTCGGCGGCCGCGCGGGGATCCGGCTGGCGCGAGACGTCATGCTGCGGCACCGATACCGCCATGGCCTCGGCAAACGCCTGCCGTGGCAAGCCATCGGCCGCCACTTGCAACACCGTACGCAATGCGTCGTGCTTGGCCACCAGGTGCTCGATGGCTCGCTGGATCAATGCGGGATTCACGGTGCCCGTGAGTTCGATATAACCCCCGATGTTGTACAGCGGCGAGTCACCGAGGCGCAGTTGGTCGAGCCAGATATCCCGCTGGGCGGCGGTCAGGGGGAAATACGTCATAAGATCCTTCTCATGTGAGGTGTCGATAAGGCGCACAACGCCCCATTGAGGCGAAATCAACGGGATTTAAGCATCGCCCCGGAGGGCCGTATGTCACCCGAAACCCGGACAGCCCGGGTACCGCGCCGGGGTTGGCTGATGGTTCAGTGCTGAAACGATTAAATGGATGTAGGAGATTGGCTACATCTGGCCGATGCCATATAGCCGGGCATGTCGAGAAAATTGAGTAAATATGTTTTATATCAACTAGTTAACAAACTCTAAAATCCTTTTACCCTGCAGCTTCAGCCTATATCCCTGTCGGAAATGACGAAATAATGGCGCGCTTTTTATGGCAGGTTGTGTCCCTCGTTTCCGCTACATACGTAGGACAAATCCACGTGGCTAAATGAAGCCTCGAGCACCGACCCAGGTTCAAGGAGAACGGGAGGCCTGCACACGTAAGGGCAACCGTTGACGGTTTTCGACATCAAGGATGAGATGGCTATGAGTCTGACCAGCAGTATTCGGAATATGGAAAATCCGCATTTTTATTTCGAGTTGGGAGAGTTGATTTCAAGCACCGGCACTGAACACTTCGCAGCGAACATGCTGCAACTGGTCAACAAGCTGGTACCGGTTCACTTGGTGGACCTCAGTGAATGGACCCTCGACGAGCACCAGGCCTGCGTGCTCGATATCAAGTTACTTGGCAGCGACGGGTTGAAGCAGGACCTGCCGCCACCGCGCACCCTGCATCACCGCGACGATCATCCGCTGCTGAAAAAAATGCTCGGCATGAACGACCCGCTGTTGATCCAGATGAATGCCAAGGCCGACAGCACCCACACCCGCGGCACCTCCCATCAGTGCAACCTGGTATCGCGCCAGGCCAATCGGCGCTGCGTGATTTCGTTCTACCGGCCCCACACCCAACGCGCCTTTTCCCTGGCGCAGTTGTCGTTTCTCAAGAGCCTTTCGGAAACCTTGCTGCCGTTGATCGAGCGCCACGCGCAGATCAATCGACAGGCCCCGCCGGTAGCGCCCGAGCCCTCTAAAACTCCGTTGGAGCAGTCGCAATTGCAGCGCGAATTCTATAAACGCCTGTCACTCAGTGACATCACCTTATCGGCGCGGGAACAGGAGGTTTGCCTGGGGTTGTTGACCGGCGGAACCGTACCGCAGATGGCCGAGAAACTCAGCGTGAAAAACAGCTCCATCGAAACCTACCTCAAGCGCGCGGCGGCCAAACTGGGCGTGAGTGGCCGGCATGGCCTGGCCAAATGGATGGTTGGCGCGTGATGAAAAAACTGATGCTCGGCGTGGCGTGTGTGCTTGGCGGGTGTTCGTTGATCCCGGACTATCAGCGGCCCGAGGCACCGACCCCGGCGCACTTCCCGGTGTATAACGCGGACCGGGTGGGGCCATCGGCCTCCGGGCCTGACTGGCAACAGTTGTTCCGTGACCCGGTGATGCGGCAGTTGATTGGCCAGGCCCTGGTGAATAACCGTGACCTGCGGGTGGCGGCGCTGAATGTCGAAGCGTTCCAGGCGCAGTACCGCATCCAGCGTGCCGACCTGTTCCCGGCGGTGTCTGCCACGGGTGCCGAAAACCGCCAGAAAGTCCCGCGCCGCGCCACTACCACCGGCAAGTCTGCGATCACCTCTACCTATTCGGCGACATTGGGCGTCAGCGCCTACGAGCTGGATTTTTTCGGCCGCGTACGCAGCCTCAGTGAGCAGGCGATGCTGCAATACCTGGCCACTGAAGAAGCTCGGCGCAGCGCGCAACTGAGCCTGGTGGCCAACGTCGCCAACGCTTACCTGACCTGGCGCGCCGACCAGGAACTGCTGGCCCTGGCCCGGCAGACGCTGGCCTCGGACGAGCACAGCCTGCGCCTGACGTCGCGCAGTAAAACGGCGGGCAAGGCGACGTCGATCGATGTGATCCAGGCCCGGACCAGCGTCGAAAGCACCCGGGCAAGCATTGCGCGCTACCAGCGGCAGGTAGCCCAGGACCTCAACAGCCTGGCGTTGCTGGTGGGTGGGCCGGTGCCGGATTCTTTGCCGGTACAGCCGCTGTCCGACGACCTGGTAGCCCGGGTGCCGGCCGGGTTGCCGTCGGACCTGCTGCAACGGCGGCCGGATATTGTGCAGGCCGAGTATCAGCTTCAGGCGGCCAACGCGAATATTGGCGCGGCGCGGGCGGCGTTTTTTCCTTCGGTTACGCTGACGGCCAACGCGGGCACCTCGAGTAAGGATCTGTCGGGATTGTTCCAGGGGGGCTCGGGGAGTTGGGGGTTCCAGCCGCAGATCAATCTGCCGATCTTCAATGCGGGCAGCCTGCGGGCCAGCCTGGATTACGCGAAGATTCAGAAGAACATTTATGTCGCGCAGTATGAGAAGTCGATTCAGACCGCGTTCCAGGAAGTCTCGGACGGGCTGGCGGCGCGGCAAACGTATAACGAGCAACTGGCGGCGCAGCGGGATTTTGTTCGGGCCAACCAGACGTATTACGACCTGGCTCAGCACCGGTATCGCAGTGGGGTGGACAGTAATCTGGTGTTTCTGGATGCGCAGCGGTCGTTGTTCAGTTCGCAGCAGGCGTTGATTGTTGATCGGTTGGCGCAGTTGGTGGCGGAAGTGAATTTGTATACGGCGTTGGGTGGGGGGTGGGAGGGTGATTCTGCTGGGGGTGGGGATGGGGGTGGGGGCATATCCGTTTCTTCGGTCACGGCGGCTGATGGTTCCGCTCTTACAGCGGCTCACTTTGGAACCCCCCCAAAGTAAGCAAAAGCAAGAGCACGGCGGCCTNNGCAAAGCCGCTTTGCTGTAGGAGCTGGCTTGCCGGCGATGCAGACACCTCGGTGCATCAGGTACACCCAGTTGATGCCATCGCCGGCAAGCCAGCTCCTACAGTGGACCGTGAGCCGCTGTAAGAGCAAAACCCTAAGGCCTTACCCGTGCCACCCGCCACACCTTGTTCCCCACATCATCCGCCACCAGCAACGCGCCCTGCCCGTCCAACGCTACACCCACCGGACGCCCCTGAGCCTCTCCATCACCATTTAAAAACCCAGTCAGGAAATCAACAGGCACACCCGACGGCTTTCCGTCCCGGAACGGAATAAACACCACCTTGTACCCCGCCTGCGGATTACGGTTCCAGGATCCATGCTCCCCCACAAATACCCCATCGGCAAACACCGCTGGCATCCCCCGCGCATCGGAAAACGTCAGGCCCAACGGCGCAACGTGAGTCCCCAGCGCGTAGTCCGGTGCAATCGCCTGGGCGACCTTGTCCGGACGCGGCGGCTGCACCCGGCTGTCAACGTGAGCCCCGTAATAACTCCACGGCCAACCGTAGAACGCGCCGTCCCGCACCGACGTCAGGTAATCCGGCACCAGATCGCTGCCGATCTCGTCGCGCTCGTTGACCACCGTCCACAACTGCGTAGAGCCGGGTTTCCACGCCAGCCCATTGGGATTGCGCAACCCACTGGCGAACAGACGCTTCTGCCCACTGGCAAGATCCAACTCCCAGATCGCAGCACGCCCTTCCTCGGCCTCAAGCCCATTCTCACCCACATTGCTGTTGGACCCGACGGTCACATAAAGCTTGGTACCCTCAGGATTGGCCAGGACGTTTTTGGTCCAGTGATGATTGATCCCGGCCGGCAGATCAGTGACCTTCACCGGCACGGCATCGATGTGAGTCTGGCCCCGAACATAAGGCACCTTGACCACCGCATCGGCATTGCCGATATACAACTCATCCCCCACCAACGCCATGCCAAACGGCGACGTCAGCCCACCGAGAAACTCACTCTTCACCTCGGCACGCCCATCACCGTCGGCGTCCCGCAGCAGCGTGATCCGGTCGGCGCTCGGCGTATCGGCACCGACCCGCCCCATCACAAACCCCATCGCGGTACGACGCGCCCAGGCGAGCAAACCCGTGCCGCCGTCCGTGGCACCTTCAGGCATGGGCGGATGGTTACTCTCGGCTACCAGCACGTCGCCATTGGGCAAGGTGTACACCCAGCGCGGATGGTCAAGGTCCGCGGCCAACGCCGTTACCGTGAACCCATCGGGCGCCGTTGGCAGGGCATTACCGGGCCAGCCGACAGCCTTGGAAACCTTGAGTGTCGGGATCAGTGATGCAGTGGGTTCGGGCAGTTGCGGGCTTGGCCCCACACCGGCCTGAAACGGCAGTTTGGAGGAATCACCACAGGCGCTGAGGGCAGCCGTGGCGGTGATCAGCAGCGCAAGGCGGCTTGGTGCATTCATTGGGAAACCTCGGGACAGCCCTTTATTGGGCAGGCAAAAACCCGACGGAGTATCGCGTCATTCCCCGACACCAAACACCGCCTACCGCGCAATTGAGTTTTAACTCAGTCGCACGAGTGGCTCGGCAGCACTCTCAGGCTTTCCACGGCCCCAACGCCAGGCTGTAGGGAGAAAACCCCTCGAACTGCCAACGCAGCGCCAGCGCCGCATCCCTTCGGACCACGTGTTCCACGGTCACCTTCCACAACCGCTCAGCCCCCTCGAACGTGGCCAGTTCATCTCCTTCAAGAATCACCTCGGCCCGCCCGGCCACCTGCAACACATCACCCGTAGCAAAATCCACAAACAGCAAGCCCGCAACCGGGTTGACCTGCACATTGCCCAAGGTGTTGAAAAACGAGTTGCCGGTAAAATCGGGAATCGTCAGCACCTCTCCCTCCAACCGCACAAACCCACTGTTGCCGCCTCGGTGTGAAACGTCCACCGAACGCTTGGCCGCATCTCCTTCCAGGTCCACATAGCTGGCGACGAAAAACGTATCAGCGCTGCGAATCAGCGCCCGGTCAGCGTCATCGAGCGAGTTCGCGCGCCGCACAATACCTCCCGCAGCGCGCTGCCCCCGGGCGCCCGGGTCCACCGCACGCAACTGGATGTACTTCGGGCAATTTCCAAACGTGTGCACCACCGCCACGGTAAAACCGTCGACGCCGGCAGCCCCGATAACCCCGTTCATGCGATTACGCCGCCGCGTATTCAGGTCAATGCCCAACAGCCCGACCGACGCGCCTTGTTGCAGCCCGCTCCCGGCGGGGTCACTCTCCGCAGGCAGGCTGTCGATACGCAAGCTGTAGGGGTCCGGCGAATACGCAAACCCCGGCGTGCCCTCCAGCAGCGTGGCCCAGGGCAGCCCCTGCTCATCCACGGCCCCCACGACCAGATAGGGCAACAACTCATAAAAAGCCCGATGCTGCTCCGGCAAGTGATCCCGTATCACCTTCGCGCCGATCACCTCCATGCGCTCGGCCACGCCGGCACTTTGCTGCAACTGCCGCTCGCCGGCATGCCATGGCGAAACGGGGGACGCGTCCTGGTGATTCATGATCAAGCCCTCGGTGAATGAAACGCCGGATGTTCACGCAATGCCGCCACGCTGAAATCGACAAAACTGCGCACCCGCATCGAAGCGTTGCGCCCTTCGCGGTAGACCACATGCACCGGCAGCGGCGGCGGTTCATGGGCCTGCAATACTCGACACAGTTGCCCGGTCGCCAGGTGCTCGTGCACCGGGTAGCTCAAGCACCGGATCAACCCTGCGCCCTGCACCGCCGCATTGATCGCGCCCTGCACCGTGGTGCAACCGAGACGCGCCCGGGCCTTGATGCTGGCGCCCTGGAAATCCCACTGCACCCAATTCGAATACGCCTGGCTGGCGACCAGCCGATGCTCCTTGAGCGCCTCCGGTTGCATCGGTTCGCCATGGCTTTGCAGATAGCCGGGGCTGGCGCAGACGATGTTGCGCACATGGCCCACGGGCCGGGCAATCAGGGATGAACCGGGCAGTTCCCCCACCAGGACTGCCACGTCCAGGCCGTCTTCATTCAGGTTCGGATAATGATCGTGGTAATGGGCAAACAGGCGGACTCCGGGATAGCGCTCCAGGTAGCCGGCCAACAGCGGCGCCATCACATAACGGCTGAACAGCAACGGAAAAAACACCCGCAGGTTTCCCTCGGCCTGCGCGTGCGCACCCTGGGCAGACGCTTCGGCGGCGCTCACGCCGTCAAGGATCCGCGAACAGTCGGCCATGAACGTCGCCCCGGCTTCGGTGAGGCGAATGCCCCGGGTGCTGCGCTGTACCAATGGCACGCGCAAGCGCACCTCCAGCCGGTCAATCGCGCGGATCACAGTGGGTCCCGAGATTCCCAGGCAGCGGGCTGCCGCGGCCAGGCTCGGCTGCCGGGACAGCGCCTGGAAGATCTGCATGTCGCGATAGCGGTCCATCAGGCCGGCCGCTGCATCGATGGGTTGAGCGCAGCATCCTGCCCCAGCCGGCTGACCAGAAAATCCACGAACGTGTTGACCTTCGCCGGTACCCGGGCGTTGTTCTGGAATACCACATGGATCGGCAAGGCCGGCGGTTCGAAGTCTTGCAGGATGATCTCCAGTGCGCCTGCACGCACATCGCTGGCCACCTGATAAGACAACACCCGTGTGACGCCCCAGCCCAGGCGCGCGAGGTTGATCGCCGCGTTGTTGGCGGTGACTACCAGGCGCGGCTCAACGGCCACGCTCAACGGCTGGCCGCCTTCCCTGAACTGCCATTCGCTGACCAACTGGCTGGAAGACGACGTGACAATCTTCGCCTCACGCAGTTGCCCGGGGTGCAGTGGCCGGTGCCGCTCAAGGTAAGCCGGCGCCGCGCACACTACGCGACGCACCTCGCCGACCTTGATCGCCTGCTGGCCGGGTTCCTGCAAATGCCCGATGCGCACGGCCACATCGACGCCTTCATCGGTCATGTTGACCACACGGTCCACCAGCAAGGCGTTGATGCTGACCTGGGCAAACAGGTCCAGGTACTCCCCCAGGATTGGCGCGACGAACAACTCGCCGAACAACACCGGCGCGGTGACCGTCAGGTGCCCCCACGGGATCGAGAAGCTGCCTGCTGCCGCTTCTTCGGCCTCAGTCAACTCCGCGAGGATGCGCCGGCAATCGTCCAGGTAACGCTGGCCGGCCTCGCTCAGGTGCAGGCTGCGGGTGGTGCGCGAAAGCAACTGGGTGCCAATACGCGCCTCCATCGCGGCAATCGCGCGGGTCACGCTGGGGGGCGAGATGTTCAGGCGCCGGGCCGCCGCGGCAAAGCCCTGTTCTTCGGCGACGGCGAGGAAAATCTGCATTTCCTGGAAACGGTCCATGAGTCCCCTTAATCGAATGGAGTACACCAGCCCAGTGGCTTCGCAGCTGTGGTGGCGAGGGAGCTTGCTCCCGCCGGGCTGCGTAGCGGCCCCAAAATCCTGGGAGCGCTGCGCACTGGAGCGCCAGCCCGGTCCAGCGGGAGCAAGCTCCCTCGCCACAAAATCTTCAAACCTTCGCCAGGCCCACAGCGGTGCGTTGCATACCCACAAACCCCGGCAGCGCCTCGATGCTGTCCAGCCAGGCGCGAACCTGCGGATAGTCGTCCAGTGCGACATTCCCCTCCGGCGCATGGGCGATGTAGGTGTAGTGCGCGATATCGGCAATTGTCGGCAGGTCACCGGTGAGAAAACGGCTCTGCTCCAACTGGTGCTCTACCACTTTGAGGAATGCGTGGGAGCGGCTGATGGTCGCCTCTGCATCCAGCGCGGCACCGAACACAGTGATCAATCGCGCCGCAGCCGGCCCGGTGTGCAGTGGTCCTGCCGCAGCCGAGAGCCAACGCTGCACACGGGCCTGGGCCAAAGGCTCGGTCGGCAGCCACTGGGCGGTGCCATATTGGCCGGCGAGGTACACCAGGATCGCGTTGGAGTCCGCCAGCACCACGCCGTTATCATCGATCACCGGCACCTGGCCGAAGCTGTTGAGGGTGGCCAGGAACTCAGGGGTTTTGTGCGCGCCTTGCTTCAGATCGACGTGCACCCGCTCAGCGGGCACGCCCAGCAGCGACAGCATCAACTCAACCCGGTGGGAATGGCCAGACAAGGGGTAACGGTACAGTTTGATCATGACGGGCTCCGCGATGTGCCAGGGACTCGACCCGGTGATCGGGTCGATGACGCTTATGTTCCACCGCTACGGCACACAGCAGAATAGCCAGTTTTTACAATCCAGCATTTCACCGGATGAAACAATCAATCGCCAAACAACTCGTCGATCAGGTTGAACAGGGTGGTTTTCACCGGGCTGTCGAGCTCGGTCCACGCCAGGCCGGTCCTGGCCCGGAACGCCCCCAACGCCAGGTGCCTGGACACGCAATTGGCCGGCAGCGCCCGGGCTGCCTGCAGCGGCAACACACCCACACCCAGCCCGGCCGAGACCAGCGCCAGCATGGTGGTGAACTCGCCGAGTTCGGAGGCGATCTCCAGCGGCACGCCCATCGCCTGCACGAATTCATCGTAGAAACCCGGTGCATAACGCCGGGCCAGGATGAACACCGGCACCTTGAGCAAGTCCGTCGGCTGAATGGTTTCCTGGGTCGCCAACGGATGCTCGCCGGGCAAGGCGACCACGAAGCTTTCCTGCAGCACCTCAAGGGTCTGCACGCCGGGATAGGCCGCCGGCAAACGCATCAGGCCGAAATCCAGCTGGCCGTTTTTCAACGCAGCCGCCTGATCCGGGCCGGGCATGTCCTTGAGCTCCAGTTCAATTCGCGGGTAGCGCTGGTGCACCGCACGAATCAACCCGGGCAGCAATTGCGGCAATACCGACGAGACAAACCCCAGGCGCACCCGGCCGATCTCCCCGCGGTTCGAAGCCCGGGCGGCATCGGCGGCGCGGGCAGCCTGGTGCAGGGTGGCGAGGGCTTCCGGCAGAAACACCCGCCCGGTTTCCGTCAGTGTGACCGAGTGCCGGTTGCGGTCGAGCAGGCGCACGCCCAGGCCGCTTTCGAGCAGTTTGATCTGCATGCTCAGCGCCGGTTGCACGATCGACAACTGCGCGGCCGCCCGGCCGAAATGCAGTTCCTGGGCGAGCACGACAAAGGCGCGCAGGTGCTTGAGTTCCATCAGGTTGGCTCCGGTTATCACGATTATTGATCACCCCATCACAAATGAAAATTGGACGCCGGGCCCGGGCTGCGCTGAAGTAAGGCCCGTGATGCACGATATGACAGGGTTTGACGTATAACAATGAGAGCGGCGCCCCGCACTCGGATTGATAGTGTTGATCACCTGTCTCAGTCTTCGGAGATCGCCCCATGCAGCGTGTTTTAGACAGTTTCCGCCTCGACGGCCGCCTGGCCTTGATCACCGGCTCCAGCGCCGGCATCGGCCTGGCCATCGCCCGTGGCCTGGCCCAGGCTGGCGCACGGGTAGTGCTCAACGGGCGCAACCGCAGCACCTTGCGTGACAGTGCCGCGTTGCTGGCGGCGGAAGGCCTGGAGGTGCACACCCAGGCGTTCGATGTCACCGACGGCGCGGCGGTGTTGGCCGCCGTGGCGGAGATCGAAGAGCGCCTGGGCCCGCTGGACATCCTCGTCAACAACGCGGGCATGCAACGCCGCGGGCCGCTGGAGGACTACAGCGAAACCCACTGGCGCGAGTTGATGAGCACCAACCTGGACAGCGCCTTCCTGGTCGGCCAGGCCGTGGCCCGAGCGATGATCCCGCGCAAGCGGGGGCGCATCATCAATATCTGCTCGGTGCAAAGCGAACTGGGGCGCCCGGGCATCGCCCCGTATGCCGCCAGCAAAGGCGCGTTGAAAATGCTCACAAAAGGCATGGCCATCGACTGGGGCCCCCACGGGCTGACGGTGAATGGCATCGGCCCCGGCTATTTCAAGACCGAACTGAACGCCAACCTGGTGGCCAACCCCGAATTCAGCGACTGGCTGGTGCAGCGCACACCGAGCCGGCGCTGGGGTGACGTCGCCGAACTGGCGGGCGCTGCGGTATTCCTTGCCAGCGACGCGGCAAGTTTCGTCAACGGTCATATCCTGTACGTGGACGGTGGCATCACCGCCTCGCTGTAACCTGGAGAATTTCATGCACGCGATTGTCTGCCATGCCTCGAAAGACCTGCGGGTAGAACCGCAAACCGAACCCCAGGCACTGACGCCCGACCAACTGCGGGTGCGCATTGCCCGGGGCGGAATTTGCGGCTCGGACCTGCATTACTACCAGCGCGGCGGCTTCGGCACCGTGCGGTTGCGCGAGCCGATGGTGCTCGGCCACGAAGTATCGGCGGTGATCGAGGCGGTAGGCCGTGAAGACGGGCCGTTCAAGATTGGCCAACGCTTGTCGGTCTCGCCGTCGCGGCCTTGCGGGGGTTGCCATTATTGCCATCAAGGGCTGCCGAACCATTGCCTGAACATGCGTTTCTACGGCAGCGCGATGCCCTTCCCTCACGTGCAGGGTGCGTTTCAACAAAGCCTGGTGATCGAAACGCACCAGGCGCATCTGCTGGCCGATCATGTGAGCCTTGCCGAGGGTGCAATGGCTGAACCGTTGTCTGTGGGTTTGCATGCCATCCAGCGTGCCGGGGTGGTGTTCGGCAAACGGGTATTGGTCACCGGGTGCGGGCCCATCGGCAACCTGTTGATCGGTAGCCTGCGGGCAGCGGGCGCGGGGGAAATTGTTGCGGTGGACCTGTCCGCCGGGCCCTTGGCCTGCGCCGAAAAAATGGGCGCCAGCCGTACTCATAACCTGGCGGAAGACGCCGACGCGTTGAAGCGGTATACCGCCGAAAAAGGCTACTTCGACGTGATGTTCGAAGTCTCCGGCAGCGCCCAGGCCCTGCGCAACGGCCTGGAGTGCATGGCCCCGCGCAGCGTGCTGGTGACGGTCGGTCTGGGTGGCGAGGTCTCGCTGCCGTTGAATATGCTGGTGAGCAGGGAGATCGACTTGCGGGGCACCTTCCGCTTCCATTCGGAGTTTGCCCAGGCGGTGGATTTGCTCAATCGCCAGGTGATTGATGTGCGTCCGGTGATCTCCCACACCGTGCCGTTCAGCGAGGCGGTGCAGGCGTTTGAACTGGCGGCGGACAAGAGCCAGGCGATGAAGGTGTTGCTGGATTTTGGTGTGGGTGATTGAACCGGACCTCGACAGCTCCCACAGGGTTGCGGTGCATTTTGGGGATCCGATAGCGCCTGCGCTACACCCGCTCTTCGAGCCTGAACCGCAGGAAACGATGGCTGGCTGAAAACAGTCGACGGTAGGTCAGCAACACTGCACCTACGGTGCCCAACGCCGACGACGCAGCGATCAAAAACATAATCACAATCTGATAACGCACCGCGTCCACCGGACTTTCCCCGGCCAGCACCTGGCCAGTCATCATCCCCGGCAAGCTCACAATCCCCACCACCGTCATCTGGTTCAACGTCGGAATCATCCCGGCCCGCACAGCCTGGCGAATCGCATCCTGCGCCGCCTCCCAGCGTGAACCACCGAGGGCCAGAATCATCTCGATGGTATTGCGACCGGAGGTCAGCTCCTGAGTCATACGCTCAATCCCCAGAGACACCCCGGTAAGCGTATTACCCAGAATCATCCCAAGGATCGGAATCGCATACTGCGGCTCGTACCACGGGTGAATCCGGATAATCGCGAACAGGCCAACAGCCGTCACCAACCAAGAACTGCCCCACACCGACACAATGCTGTCGGCCCGCTGCCCCGCATAGGTCCGCTTCCCACGCCCGGCAGCCGAGAGCCCGGCGATCAGAGTCATCAGGCACATCAGCGGCAGCACCACATACCAGTAGGCAAATTCAAAGACCCAGCCCAGCAGGTAACCGATCGCCAACAACTGCACCACCGTGCGCACAGCCGCCCAGAACAGCTGACGCTCCAGCCCCAGCCGCAACAACAGCGACAGCGCACCGTTGATCAGGATCAGCGAGGAGGCGATGGCCATGTCCAGTGCCGTGAGGTCGTGATAATTCATGGCTGCACGGCCCCCGTCAGCACGCCGGCGTCCATATGCAAATGGGTGGTGCTCATGCGTTGCGCCTGCTCAAGGTCGTGGGACACCCAGATATAGGCGTGAGCGCTATCCGCTTCGGCCCAGGCACTGATCAACGCCTCGACCTCCCCGGACGATGCCGGGTCGAGAGCGGCGGTAGGTTCGTCCAGCAACAACACATCGGGATTGAGTTGCAGGGTACGGATCAGTGACACCACCTGGGACTCACCACCGGATAAATCCCCGGCATTTTTTGCCAGAAAACCCGATTCCTTGCCCGCGTGGGCCAGCAGCGCCTTGACCGCCTGCGGGTCGAAACTCAGGTGATGCAAGGCTTTGAGGCTGTAGGGGAAACGCAAGTTGTCTTCCACCGTGCCTTCGATCAGCGCCGGGCGTTGGGAGAGGTAGCTGATGCGACTGCGATACTGCGGGACTTGCGCGTTGGCGATGGGCTGCCCGTTCCAGAGGATATCCCCTGAGGTCGGCGCGTCGAGCAAGGCGAGTGCCCGAAGGAATACACTTTTGCCGGAGCCCGATGAACCGGTGATGGATAGGCGGTCGGCGCGGTGCAGCTGGAAGTTCGTGGGCTGCAGCAGTTGCAGCTGGCGGCGCTCGTCCATCCGCGTGAGCGCCCGGGTTTCGACTAATACGCTCATGGCGTTGATGATCCTTGTTCCTGATTCAGACGCAATGGTAAGACAGGGCACGTCCCCCGTGGCGAGGGAGCTTGCTCCCGCTGGGCGGCGAAGCGGCCCCAATAAAGCCACTGCGATACACCTGAAAAAACACCGTTAATTTCTTGGGGCTGCTGCGCAGCCCAGCGGGAGCAAGCTCCCTCACCACAGCAGCTCCCTCACCACAACAAGCCCCTTCGCCTCAGCGTTCTTCAGCGCTTGGGCTCCAGCGACACCAGGCGCGGCTTGATGGATTTCTCGCGCACCTCAAGCAACGCCAGGGTCACCGGCAACTTGAAACGTCGCCGCCCTGCACTGCCAGGGTTGAGAAACAGCCGCTCGCCGTGCCACTCGATCAATGGTTTGTGAGAGTGGCCAGTGATCACCAGCCGGATGCCCGGATCAAGCTCCTTCGGCACATCGGCAATGTCATGCACCAGCAACGCCCGCAAGCCGTTCAGGTCAAAATCCAGCCGGTCAGCCAAATGCTCTGCCCACGCGGCGTCGAGGTCGTTATTGCCGCGCACCACATGCAATGGCGCAATCGAGGCCAGCAACTCAAGGATCTCCGGGCTACCGATGTCCCCGGCGTGAACAATCTGCTCGCACCCTTCCAGGGCCGCCAGGGCCTCGGCGCGGAGCAAGCCGTGGGTATCGGAAATCACACCAACTTTCATGAACGTCTCCTGTGCAAAACCCCGGCGCGATCCACCGGGCGGCTTGCAATCAATCATTGCACTGCCTATATTTCCCGCCTGGCGCCATCTACGCCACCATCCGCGGAAAGGGCTGCGCCCAAGACCTTGACTGAATATCACATTTCTACGACTCCCAACCTTAAAGCGGACAAGGTTTGTACAAGGAGATCGTATGTCGCAATCATTCTCGTCCACTAACGGCCGTATCAACCTTGAGCAGCAGCGCAAGCGCGCCAAGGAACTTTTGCAGCGCCTGAAAAGCGCCGATGCCGCCGCAACCCCGACCTTATCCGATGCCCAATGGTCGATCGCCAAGGAACTCGGTTTTCCCAGCTGGCCCAAGCTCAAGGCCCACGTCGATGCGGTGGATTTTGCCGCCCGCCATCCAGGTTTCGACGCCAGCGATGAAGCCCGCACCACCCACTGGCGCTGCGGCAATGATATCGCCCACAGCCTGGGCGTGGCGGGGTTCAAGGGCCGCTTCCGGATGCTGATTGACCCATTGTGCATGGGCCCGGTGCAGGACCTGCCTGCCGAGCAATACCAGGCCGTTCGCAGCCGCTATATCAGCCAGGTGTTTGCCATGGATGAGGCCGAAGTGGCGCGCCGGCATGCGGACGAATATCACCATCTTGAACAACTGGGCAGCGCCGGCCACAGCGTGTTGTGGTGTGAGGCGGATGCGTACGATCAGTTGTTCCTGATTCGCGCGCTGGCTGGGCTTGAGCATCTGCCTGAAAAACTGGAGTTGATCGAAGTCGATCGTATCCCCGGCGTGCAGCGTTTTATCGGCATCGGCCAACTGGCGCCTGAAGTATTGGCGTGGCTGTGGCCGCAGCGTCGGCGGGTCGATGAGGACATGCTGAAGCTGGCGCGGCAGGCCTGGCTGGCGTATTGCGCCAGCTCGCCGATCAAGCTGGCGGAACTGGCCCGGAGTAGCTCCACCTCCCTGCCCTTCCTGGCCCCGGCATTGCGCCGACAGTTGCAGGAGTTACCAGGTGTGCAGGACGGTTTGTCCCTGACCTAGCGCCTGTCCCTGCAATACGTGGATGAAGCCGGGCCGGTGCCGTTTGGCCGGGTGTTCGCCGAGCTGATGGGCAAGCGTGAACCGCTGCCGTACCTGGGAGACATGATGTTTCATGCGCTGATGCGGCCGTTGATCGATGGCGAGAATCCCCTGTTGATCGAGTCCGGGGCCCAATTGCAATGGCCGCAGCGGGTGTTGGCGCTGACTGCGCTGGGTCGCCAGGTTCTGAACGGCGCAGCCTACTGGCCGGATCATGCAACGGAAGAACGCTGGGTAGGTGGCGTCTGCCTGCGACCGCGCCACCCGCACTGGACAATTGACGAACATGGCATGCCCGTGTGGCGTGATTGATTCTTCGCGACAGCTTTGATCTGTGTCATGTTGAGCCAAACAGGTAACGGTTCAGCGCGATGACCTTACAACAGCTCAACTACTTTCTCGCCGCCATCGAGCACGGTACGTTCTCCAAGGCGGCGGAAAGCCTGCATATTTCCCAACCCTCATTGTCCGAGCAGATCCTGCGGCTGGAGGAGCACCTGGGTACCCACGTGTTCATCCGCACCAATCGCCGACTGATGCTCACCGAAGCCGGACGCCGCCTGCAGCCATTTGCACAAGGCATGGTGACGTCAGCACGCCAGGGCTATGAAGCGGTGCAGGCTGTGCGTGAACTGTCCGGTGGCGTGGCCAGTTTTGGCACCTTCGGCACCGCCCACCACTATTTCCTCACGGACCTGATCGAGCAGTTCCGCACCCAGCACCCGGATATGCGGATCAAGATCGTCGGCTACAATTCCTCGGAAATCGCCGAGCTGGTGAGCCAGGGCGAAATTGAAGCGGGGCTGGTGATGCTGCCGATCAAGCAGCAGAACCTGACCGTCAGCGAGCCGGTCTGGTCGGCCCAGGTCGGCTATATCAGTGCCGACCCGGAGCGACTCAAGGGCCCGAAAACCATCAGCGACCTGGCGGTGGCACCGTTGATTCTCACCGAGGCGCGCTGGCGCACCGCCGACCCGATTCGCCGGTTGTTGGGGCAATTGGCGTCCAAGGGCGGCGAGGTGCTGGACCCGATCATCGAAGTGGAGCACCAGATCACCGGCTTCGAGCTGGCTGCGCGCGGACTCGGCGATGTGATTGCCACGCGCCCGATCCTGCATCAGCTGGGCTTCAATGATCGCTTGGGCTGGGTGCCGATCAGCCCGGCGATCTTCGAGGTATTCGGCTTTATCCATCGCCACGACACGCCTATTTCGCCGCCCACCCGGGTGCTGATCAACCTGATGCGCAGCCACTTGAGCCGCATCCAGAACCTGTATGCGCACCTGGAGACGCTCTAGCCATAGGGATCACCTATAGGAAACACATGACTTAGCCCATTCATCCACCTCTTGCCGAGCGGGATACTCCAGCCAGCGACGCCACAACAGGCGCTTGAATGGGGAGCCAGCATGTCCAATCACTACTGCATCATTGGTGCCGGGGCCGCAGGGCTGGCGGCGCTGAAGACCATGACCGACGCCGGTTTCGAGGTGGACTGCTTCGAAAAGTCCGCGAACATCGGCGGTCACTGGAACAGCGACTACGATGCCTTGCACCTGATCACCCCCAAGAGCAGTTCCTTCTTTGACGGGTTCCCGATGCCCGCTGACTATCCGGTGTACCCGAGCCGCGATCAGGTCAAGGCGTACATGAACGCCTACACCGACACCTTCGGCCTGCGCGAAAAGATCACCTTCAACACCGAAGTGCGCAGCCTGAAGCCCCTGGACGAGAACGGCGAAGCGGGCTGGCAGGTGACCCTGGCAGACGGCACCCACAAACACTACAGCGGCGTGCTGGTGGCCAACGGTCACCTGTGGGATTGCAAGATCCCGCAAGTAAGCAAGGGGTTCACCGGCGTGTCGATTCACTCCGGCGAATACCGCAACGTGCAGCAGGTGCAAGGCAAGGTGCTGGTGGTGGGGTTTGGCAACTCCGGATGCGACCTCGCAGTGGATGCCGCCCAGGCTCGCCTGGACACCACCATTGCGATCCGACGCGGCCAGCTGTTCCAGCCCAAGACCCTGTTCGGCCTGCCCCGGGGCGAGCTGCCGCTGCTGGGGCAATTGCCGCCAGAACAGCAGAACATGCTCATGAACCTGCTGATCATGGCCAGCGTCGGCACCCACAAGAATTACCCCGGGCTACCGGCACCGGATACCTACGACCTGGATGCGCAACCGCCGGTGGTCAACACCTTGCTGCTGTACTGGATCCAGCACGGCCGAATCAAGGTCGCACCGGGTATCGAGAGCATCCAGGACAAGACTGTCACGTTCACCGATGGCAGCCAAGTCGATTACGACACCATCGTCTGGGCTACCGGTTTCAACACGCGCCTGCCGTTCCTCGATGAACGCCTGCTGCAATGGCGCGACGGTGTTCCGCTGCGGACCGCCGCGATGACCTTGCCGACCAACCTGGAAGGCCTGTTCTACATCGGCCTGGGCGCCCCACGTGGCCCGCAATGGCCGGTGTATTGCGAGCAGACCCGGCTAGTGATGCGCTTTCTCACCCTGCGCGAGCGTGGCATGCAAAGCCTGGCGGCGAAGTTTGCCCAGTTGCAGCCGGCCGACTCACGCATCGATATCGTCAAGCGCGAATGGCTGAGCAACTACCAGGACACCCAGCGCCAACTGGATGTGCTGGAACTGGCTCTGCAACCCGGCACCCCTCTTCCTCAATACGCCTGATCGGATAGCCCTTATGAACACTGCACCGCACTCCAGCGTTATCGTTACCGGGACTTCCTCGGGCATGGGCCAGGCCGTCGCACAGCGCTTTCAGGCTGAAGGCTGGCACGTCGTCGCTGTGGACGTAACACCCAGCACACAGCCGGCGAGCCCCTTGTTTTCGCCAGTGGTCGGCGACATCACCCAGGAGGCCACACTGGCCCGTACCCTCGATGCCGCCCTGGACGGCAAGGCACCGCTGCGAGCCGTAGTGAATGCGGCGGGGATCTTTCCCACGTCATCCCTGGATAGCTTCAGCGAAGCGCTGTACCGCAAGATATTCGACATCAACGTGCTGGGCTCACTGAACATCGCACGTATCGGCACCCGTCACCTGAAAGCCGCCGGCGGAGGCGCTATCGTGTTCTTCGCCTCGGTGGATGCGTTCACCGTGTCGAAAAACCAGTTGCTCTACAGCGCCTCCAAGGCTGCTGTGGTGTCGATGACCCGCTCCCTGGCCATCGAACTGGCCGGCGACAATATTGTGGTCAACGCACTGGCCCCGGGCTGGGTGGACACCGAAGGCACCCGTGCCGGCGGGCGCATCGAGGCCGCCATCGAATCGATCCCCTTGAAACGCGCCGCGCGGGTCGAAGAAATCGCCGACTGGGTCTGGCAACTGAGCGCCAAACCCTCCTACATAACAGGCGAATCATTGTGCATCGCCGGGGGCGTGTATATGCGATGACCCCAGCCTCCGCAGGCCCCGCGCATCAGACGTGGGCCTGCCACTCCCTATTGACTGCTGCCTCACTACAATTATTCCAGAGGGCAATATCATGGGCGAAGTTCACGCTTCCTCGATTCATCAAGGGTTTCCCGCCGACCGTGCATCGGCTGAACCCTCACGCAAACGGCTGACCAAAGCGGTCGTCGGCGTGACACTGGGCAATATGGTCGAATGGTTCGACTTTGCGCTCTACTCCTCTCTCGCCGGCATCATCGGCAAGACGTTCTTCCACAACGACAACCCGACCACCCAGTTGATGGCGATCTACGCCACCTTCGCGGCGGGCTTCCTGATTCGGCCACTGGGCAGCCTGGTGTTCGGTCCCATTGGCGACAAGTTTGGCCGGCGCACGGCGCTGTCGCTGAGCATCACGCTGATGGCCGTCGCAACCTTCGCCATTGCCTTGATCCCGAGTTACGCGAGCATCGGCCTGTTTGCGCCCGTCCTGTTGATTCTCATGCGTCTGCTCCAGGGCCTGTCGGCGGGTGGCGAGTACGGCGGCTCCTGCACGTTCATCGCCGAGCATTCGCCGGACGAGCGACGCAGCTTTTTCACCAGTTGGCTGGAATTCGGCAATATCTCCGGGTTCCTGCTGGGCGGTGCAGTGGTCAGCCTGTTTACCCTGGGCCTGGGCGAACAAGCCATGCAGGACTGGGGCTGGCGCGTGCCCTTTGCGATTGGCGGCCTGCTCGGCCTGATCGCCCTCTACTTGCGCCTTGGCCTGGAAGAAACACCAGTGTTCAAGGAAATCCAGGCCAACGAAAAACTGCGAAAGGCGACGGGCGCCGAACCCAGCCTGTTCAGCTTACTGGTCAACGAATGGCCGAAAATCCTGCAATGCATGGGCCTGGTCACCGTGTTCAACGTGACCTACTACATCATCCTCGGGTACATCCCGGGTTATCTGGAAAACGTACTCGGGTACAGCAATACGTTCGCCAGGAACCTGGGGATGGCCGCGACGCTGTTCATGCTGGTGTTGATCCCGGTTTCAGGCTTGCTGGCCGACCGACTGGGCCGGAACCGGATGATCATTACCGGCTGCGTGCTGCTGATCGTCATGGCGTTCCCCTGCTTCATGCTGCTGCATACCCAGAGTGTCGGGTTGCTGCTGGCCGCCCTGCTGATCCTGACCCTCGCCCAGTTGTTTTTTGAAGGAGCGATGCCGGCCACCATGACTTCGCTGTTCAAGGCCCGCGTGCGCTACAGCGCCCTCGCCTTGAGCTACAACGTCGCGGTCTCGCTATTCGGAGGCACGGCCCCGCTGATCAATACCTGGCTGATATCGATCACCGGCAACCAGATGATTCCCGCCTGGTACCTGATCGGCGGTGCCGTGGTCGGCCTGATTTCGATCCTGTTCGTCAAGGACTCCACCGGTAAACCCCTCCCAACATGAGAACCACCATGACCAGTAAAACCACAGCGCGGCAAACTATTTCCTCGGGCGGTCAGTACGAAAACGTGTTCGGTTATTCCCGCGCCGTTCGCGTTGGCAACCACCTGCACATCTCCGGCACCTGCGCCTCACCCGATTACGAACACAGCAATGCTTACGAACAGGCCCAGGCCATTCTCGTCACCGTCAACAAGGTGTTGGCCGAGGCGGGCATGGGCCCTGAAGACGTAGTGCGCACCGTGGTCTACCTGCGGGATATCAACGATGCCGCCTCCGTCGCCAAGGCACACAGCGAGGTGTTCGACGCCACTCGCCCGGCCAGCAGCCTGATTCAGGTGGATTCGATGCTGCGCCCCTGGCAGAAAGTCGAAATCGAAACGTACGCCATCGTTGCCGATTGACCCAGGCGATGAGTAAAAAACCGCGGCTTGGGCCGCGGTTTTTTTTGGTCCCGGTTATATCCATAGCAATAAACGATATTGGTATATACCAGATTGCTCCCTTATAAATCGCCCCCATCAAAAGACTGCAGGCTGGAGAAGCAAGCGATGGTGTCGGTAAAGGTAATGCTGGAGTACTTTCATCCCTGGCCGAATTCGGCGGGTTTGTACCTGGCGCGGGAACGCGGCTGGTTCGCCGAGCTGGGCCTGGATGTGGAGTTGGTGGTGCACGACCCCTACCGTGGCGACACCCTTGAGCACCTGCTGACCGGCGCGGCGGACTTCGGCATTTTCCCCAGCAACCGCCTGCTGGTCCGGCGCGGCCAGGGGCAAGCCCTGCAAGGCATCGCGGCGATCAATCATGCGGGCCTTGAGTCGATTCAAACCCTGACCGACTCCGGCATCCGCCGCCCACGAGACCTGGTGGGCAAGCGCCTGGCGCTCAACCCCACGCCACGGGGTTTGGCGATGGTGCGTCACCTTGTGAGCAACGACGGTGGCGACCCTGATGGCGTGATCCTGGTGGACAGCGGCGTACGTGAGTTGCGGCCCGAACAGTTGGCCGAAGGCATCGCCGATGCCAGTTTCGGCGGCTACTGGGCCTGGGAAGCGTTGATGCACAGCCCCATCGAAGCGGAACGCCGGGTGGTGTTGCCGGTGGATCAGATTGGCGCACCGGCGTATCACAGCTACCTGTTGGGCGCCCACGAACAAACCCTCGCCGAGCAGCCCGGGTTGGTGCGTGATTTCCTCGCGGCCACCGCCCGTGGCTATCTCGCCGTGGCCGAAGAGCCAGCCATCGCGCTGGCGGCCTATGAGCACACCACACCGTATTTCCCGGCGGAATTGCTCAGCGCATCCCTGCACAAAATCGCTCCGACCTGGCTGCATGACGGTCGTTGGGGCGAGCAACGCCAGGCGCTGCTGAAACCTTATGCCGAGTGGCTGCACGAGCACGCGGTGCTCGACAATCCGCAGGTGTGGCAAGGGGCAACCAGCAACGCCTATCTGCCCGGGGCGACGGCATGAATCCACAACGCACCGCCCATGGCCTGGGGCTTGATCCGGTAGCTGCCGACTGGCCAGCGCTGCACGAAGCAGATATCCAACAGTTGCTGCACGAGTACCCGCAACTGGGTCAACTGCGCAGTTTGCATTGGCACAGCCCGCGACCGTTCTCCGCTGCCGGGCTGATCAATACCGGCAGCGCCACCCTGTTCGTCAAACGGCATCACCGACACGTGCGCCAAGCCGCATGGCTGGAAGAAGAACACCGCCTGATCGCCCACCTGCATCGCCACGGCGCACCGGTTGCCGCAGTGGTGCCGAACCGCCACGGTGCAACGGCCACGACGCAAGGTGAATGGACCTACGAGATTCACCATGTCGCCGAGGGCCTTGACCTGTACCGCGATGCGCTGTCGTGGTCGCCCTTCCAAAGCACTCAACATGCGCAGGCGGCGGGTGTGGCGCTGGCTCGATTGCACCTGGCAGCCGAGCACTACAGCGCACCCCGCCGTCAAACAGAAGTGCTGCTGGCCAATGCCCGGGTGATCGATCAACCCGCGCCACTGGCCGCGATCGCCAACACCCCCGCGCTGACCGAGTACCTTGCCGACAAGGATTGGCACACACGGCTGACCGAGCTGCTGTTGCCCTGGCACGCGCCCCTGCAACCCTTGCTGCACCAACAACCGGCGCTCTGGACCCATAACGACTGGCACGCCTCGAACCTGCTGTGGCATGCAGACGGCAACGTCGCCAGCGTGCTGGACTTCGGCCTCGCCGACCGCACCTTCGCCCTCTACGACCTGGCGACCGCCATCGAACGCAACGCCGTGCCCTGGCTGGACCTGGACAGCGGTGGCCTGGCAGCAGCGGACCTCGACAGCGTCGACGCATTGCTCACCGGCTATCACCGGGGCCGGCCATTGAGCGCCCAGGACCTGCTCACCCTGAGCGCCCTGCTGCCGTTGGTGCATGTGGATTTTGCCCTGTCCGAAATCGCGTACTACCAAGGCGTAGTGGGTTCCACCCACAGTGCCGACGTGGCCTATCACGCCTACCTGCTGGGCCATCTGCAGTGGTTTGCCGGTACCCAGGGGCAACGATTGCTCAACCACCTGCGGCGAAAATCCGTATGAGTATCCTGGTCGATACCGATTGGCTGCATGCCCACCTCGGGGAGCCCGGGCTGGTGATACTGGACGCCACCGTCGTCCTGCCGTCCCCGCGTTTTGACGGTGATTACCGGGTCGCCAGCGGTCATGCCGGTTGGCTGCACGCACATATCCCCGGCGCACGGCATGCCGACTTGCTGACCGATCTGGCCGACGTTCAAGCGAGCTACAGCTTCGCCCTGCCAACACCACAAGCCCTGATTCAGGCACTGGCGAATCTGGGTGCAGGCGTCGGCAGCAACGTGGTGATCTACGATCGCGCCGACGGTTTCTGGGCCGCACGCCTGTGGTGGATGCTGCGCGGGCTGGGCATTCACGCCGGCGTGCTGGACGGTGGTTTCAACGCCTGGCAACGGGCGGGGTTACCGCAGCACAGCGGGCAGCCTGCAAACACACCCGTCGTCGAACCCTGGCCGATCAGCACCTACGCACCACTGTGGATCGACCGCGCAGGCGTTGAGGCGGTGGCCGCAGGACAAGCACCCGGCGTACTCGTCTGCGCGTTGGGCAGCGCCTTGTTCGACGGCACCGCAGCCACCCGCTACGCCCGGCGCGGGCACATTCCCGGCAGCCACAACCTGCCGGCACGCACGCTGTTTGATGCACAGGGTCGCTACCTGCCCAAGGACGCCCTGGCCGTGGCTATCGGACCCACGCTGCTGCACAGCGACGGTCCATTGATTCTGTACTGCGGCGGCGGAATTTCCGCGGCGGCCAACGCCCTGGCCCTGACCCTGCTGGGTCGCCAGGACCTCGCACTCTACGACGGCTCGCTGCAGGAATGGGCCGCCGACGCACGCTTACCAATGACTACCGGAGCAGCTCCGGCCTGACGCCTTTTGCGGCGACCCCGGCTTTTTAATTTCGTACTGGCAACCCGTCCGTTGCGCAGCGCTGGGCCCCTTTGCGCCCAATAAAGCGCGAGGCGCCAGCGGGCAGGCCCTTGGAGCGCTCCTTTTATGGCAACACCGTACCGTCACACCCTGCTCGCCCTGAGCATCACCCTCGCCGCCACGGCCGCCCACGCCCAGGACGCGACCCTGGACACCATTACCGTAGTCGGTGAACAGGCCACCGACTACCAGGCGAAAAAGGCCGCTGTCGCCGGCTTCGATAACGCCCCGCTGCTGGACACCCCGGCCTCGGTGGCGGTGATCACCGAGGCTCGCCTGAAAGACCAGCAAGCCCGCCTGCTCAGTGAAGTATTGAAGAACGACGCCTCGGTCGGCGACAGCTATGCGCCGGTGGGTTACTACGAGAATTTCGTGGTGCGCGGTTTCTCGTTGAACCCGGCCAGCAGCTACAAGATCAACGGTCGCACCATCACTGGCGAACAGAACGTCGCACTGGAAAACAAGCAGCAAGTGGAAGTGCTCAAGGGCCTGTCCGGGCTGCAAAGCGGCGTGTCCGAACCCGGCGGCTTGATCAACTACGTAAGCAAGCGCCCGGAGAACGTGCGCTCGGTGACTGTCTCCACCAACGAACACGGCGAGCGCTACCTGGCCACCGACGTCGGCGGCTGGCTCGGTGCCGAGCAGCAGGTGGGGGTGCGGGTCAACCTGGCCCACGAAGACATCCGTTCCTACGTCGACCACGCCGACGGCCAGCGGGACTTTGCCTCCCTGGCCCTCGACTGGAACATCAGCCCCAACGCCCTGCTGCAACTGAACGCCGAATACCAGAACCGCGAGCAACGCTCGGTGCCCGGATACCAATTGCTCGGCGGCACCACCGTGCCCCACAACGTGTCGCCACGTGATCTGCTGGGCTACCAGAGCTGGTCGAACCCGGTGGGCATCAAGTCGCTGAACCTCGACGGCCTGTTCGAATACCGCTTCAACGAGGCCTGGAAAGCCAGCTTCAGCGCCTCCCGCAGCCGCGTGGTGATCGACGACTACAGCACCTTCGCCTGGGGTTGCTACGGCGCCGCCAGTTGCGCCAACACCGCAGTGCCCAACCACTTCAGCGCCGAGGGTGACTACGACATCTCGGACTACCGCAGCCCCGACGACACCCGCAGCAACGAAGAAGCCCAGGCCGCCCTCAACGGCCAGTTCGACACCGGTTTTCTCAAGCATGACCTGACCTTCGGCACCACTGCCTTGCGCCGCCTGGTGGACCGGCGTGAATCAGTCAACGAATACATCGGCGAGGGCAATATCTACGAAAAGCCGCCGGTGCTTGACCCCTACGAGGGGCCGCTGGGCCATACCTACCGGCGCCTGGACAGCCGCCAATACGGGCTGTTCGCCAGCGACCGCATCAGCTTCAACGAGCAGTGGCAAACCATTCTCGGCGGGCGCCAGGTGCGCCTCGACGAAGAAACCTACGACCAGGCCGGCGACACCACCCGCCATACCCAGCGCAGCGTATTCCTGCCCCAGGTGGCGCTGATCTACAAGCCGCGCCCGGACACCACCCTGTACGCCAGCTACAGCAAGGGCCTGTCCCTGGGCGGCACCGCGGCATGGTTCAGCAGCAACGCCGATGAGGTATTGCCGCCGACCACCTCGCGCCAGCTGGAAGTGGGGATCAAGCGTGACTTCCAGCGCCTGAGCCTGACCGCCGCGCTGTTCCAGATCACCCAGGACCTGCAATACAACCGGCCCAGCGATGACGGCAGCATCACCTTCGTACAGCAGGGCCAGCAGAAGAACGTCGGCCTGGAGCTTTCGGCCAATGGTCGGGTGACCGACAACCTGCAAGTGTCCGCCAGCGTGGCGGCGATTCGCGCCCGGGTGAGCGGCAGCGGCACCGACGACTACGACGGCCACCAGGCGATCAACGTGCCCAAGCTGCGCGCCAGCCTGCACGGCGACTACAGCATTCCCGGGATCAAGGGCCTGGCCCTGCTCGGCGGCGTGCAATACAGCGGCAGCAAGTACGCGAACCGCGAGGCCAGCGTGAAGGTCGACGACTACGCGGTGTTCGATGTCGGCGGACGCTACAGCACCAAAGTCGGTGATTACGATACTGTGCTGCGCCTGACCGTCGACAACCTGTTCGACAAACGCTACTGGCGCGATGTGGGTGAATCGGCGGGCGATGGCTACCTGTTCCTCGGCGCGCCACGCACCGCGCGGTTATCCGCCACCGTCAATTTTTGAGGCTGACTGTTCATGCGTAATCTGATTTTTGCCAGTGTGTGCCTGCTCTCCACCGCCCTCGTCGGCTGCCAGCAGCAACCGCCCGCCAACGACCAGTTGGATGCGGTGCTGTGGACCCAGACCTCCATCGAGCACGAGCTGATCTACCGCCAGGTGTTCGCCAACGCCACTCGCCAACTGGACGTGGCCCTCAAGACCCCGGACTGGGACGCCCTGCCCTTGCCACCGCGCAATCTGGCCGGGCTGCCGCCAGCGGTGATCGTCGACATCGACGAGACCGTGCTCGACAACATCCCGCTGAATGCCCGGGACGTCGTCAACAACCAGGTCTACTCCTACGACCGCTGGAACACCTGGGTCGACCAGGCCAAGGCCCAGGCGCTGCCGGGCGCCGTGGCGTTCCTGCAGGCCGCCAAACACAAAGGCATCACGGTGTACTACATCACCAACCGCGAGCAAAGCCAGGTCCAGGCCACCGTCAACAACCTGCGCCTGCGGGGCTTTCCGGTGGACAGCGAGCAGCAGGTACTGGCTGCCGGCACGCCCATTGGCGGCTGCGAACACGCCGGCTACGGCAAGAACTGCCGACGCCAATGGGTCGCCCAACACGCCCGCGTGCTGATCCTTGCGGGTGATTCCCTGGGGGATTTCGTGCAGGCCGAACACAACACCCTGGACGCCCAGCGCAAGGCCGCCGAACCCTACCTGGGCTGGCTCGGCCAGCGCTGGTTCGTGCTGCCCAACCCGACTTACGGCAACTGGTACAGCGCGCCGTATGGCGACCAGGAAAAACTGCCCTTTGAACGCAAGCGCCAGCTCAAGCAACAGGCGCTGCACCTGCAAAACTGACCCTGAGGGGAACGTATGACGCCGCTGGAAATAGTCGCTGTGATCTTCAATATTGCCGGGGTGTGGCTCACCGCCCGACGGGTGCGCTGGTGCTGGCCGGTCAGCGTGGTCGCGGTGTTGCTGTACGGCTGGATCTTCTTCGACGTGAAGCTGTATTCCGACATGCTCCTGCAACTGGTCTTCGCTGTGTTGCAGGGCTACGGCTGGTGGCGCTGGAGCACCGGGCGCATCGACGCGGGCAAGGTGCGGGTGGAACGGCTGCCGGTCCAGGAAGCATGGCGGCACCTGCTCGCCGGGGTGATCGGCGCGCTGCTGCTGGGCGCCGCCATGCACCACTTCACCGATGCCGCACTGCCGTGGCTCGACTCGCTGCTCACCGCTTTCAGCCTGGTGGCCAGCCTGTGGGCGGCGCGCAAGTATGTGGTGAGCTGGTGGCTGTGGATCGTGCTGGATACGGTCTACGTGGGGCTGTTTGTGTACAAGGACCTGCAACTGACCGCTGCGCTGTATGCCGGGTTTGTGGTGCTGGCGGCGTATGGGTTGGTGTCGTGGCAGCGTGACCTGCGCCAACAGGAACAGCAACTTTCAGTTGCTTGAACACGATGTTTGTTTCCCAACTGTTGCCAGGCCAACAGTTGGGAAAACATATAACTAAAACAACGCATTACAGTACATAAAATCATTAAACATAAAGCCCTTATCGCGTTTAAATATAAAAAATCCCATGGGTATATTTATGAATTTACGTACTGTCGTGACCTTGGGCCTGGCCCTGTTAGTGGCCAGCCCGGCGGTGTTCGCCGGGGCAACGCTGGATCGCATCACGCAATCCAAACAGTTGGTTGGCGTGCTGATGGAGAACTATCCGCCCTTCTCTTTTCTCAATGAACAAAACCAGCTGGATGGCTTCGACGTCGACGTGGCCAAGGCCGTGGCCGACAAACTTGGCGTCACCCTGAAGTTGGAAACACCCTCTTGGGAAGTAATCGCAGCAGGCCGCTGGCAAGGGCGTTATGACGTGTGCATCTGCTCCATGACCCCAAGTGCCGCCCGTGGGCAAGTGTTCAATTTTCCTGTCGAGTATTACGCCTCACCGGCGGTCATCGTGGTCAACGCCGATGAATCTTCCATCCACTCGGCCAGTGACCTTTCCGGGAAAAAAGTCGGCGTGGGCAGCGCCTCGACCTACGAGGCCTACCTGAACAAAGACTTGGTGATCGAAGGCGCCAACACGCCAATCGAATACCCGTTCAGCCAGATTCAAGCCGTGCCTTACGACAATGAAATCGTGGCCTTCCAGGACTTGGCGCTCGGCACCGGCAAACGCCTGGACGCAATGCTCACCAACCTGGTGACCGCCAATGAGCGAATCAAGCATGACCCACGCTTCAAGGTCGTCGGCAAACAGCTTTACAGCGAGCCCAACGTGGTCGCCACCGAAAAAGGCGACCCCCAATGGGACGCGAGGCTGACCCAAGTGCTGGCCGACCTTAAAAGCGACGGCACGCTGACGAAGATCTCCCAGAAATGGATTGGCGCAGACATCACCCAATGAGCGTTTTCCCCACCCCGACCTCTGTGGTGAAACCGCCGCCCGTCAAACGCCAGTGGTTGCCCTTCCAGGTGCGCCTGTGGCTGACCTGGGGCGTGATGCTGTGCCTGTTCGCCGGGCTGTTCATGAGCTTCGACCTGAAGTTTGCGATCGTCGCGGCCAAGTGGCAAAACCTGGTGGGCCTGCACCTGTCGCCCAACGGCTTTCTGCAGGGTGCGGCGCTGACGCTGTTCCTGTGTTTCTGCTCGATCTGGCTGTCCCTGGCCCTGGGGTTTGCGACGGCCCTGGCGCGCTTGTCGAACAGCGCGGTGGCGTTCGGGATTGCCAGTTTTTACGCCTCGTTCTTTCGCGGCACGCCGCTGCTGATCCAGATTTTGCTGATCTACCTCGGCCTGCCCCAGTTGGGCGTAGTGCCGGGCGCCATCAGCGCCGGGATCATTGCACTGTCGTTGAACTACGGGGCATACCTGAGCGAGATCTTTCGCGCCGGCATCATCGGAGTGTCCCAGGGCCAGCGGAATGCAGCGGCGGCGCTGGGTATGGGCCCGGCGGTGACGTTCTGGCAGATCGTGCTGCCCCAGGCGATGCGCACCATCATTCCACCGACCACCAGCCAGTTCATTTCGATGCTCAAGGACTCATCGCTGGTCTCGGTCATGGGCGTCTGGGAAGTGATGTTCCTCGCGCAGTCCTACGGGCGCTCCTCATACCGCTATATCGAAATGCTCACCACCGCTGCCGTCATCTACTGGCTGCTCTCCATTGGCCTGGAACTGATCCAGGCACGCCTGGAGCGGCACTACGGCAAGGCCTACCTTCACGGGCGATAACCGCTTTTTACCTGCAGGAAGCACCATGTCTGATCCAACCCCGTTGTTATTCGGCCTGTACGAACAAGCCAGTGTCGGCTGCGGCGGCGCGCCCAGCCTGTGGACCCACCCGGCGGATGAACGCCTGGGCATCAACACCCTCAAGTACTGGTCGAACCTGGCCCGCACGGCAGATGAAGCCAACCTCGACCTGATGTTCTTCGGCGATGTGCTGGGCTTCTACGATGTGTTTGGCGGGTCCGAAGCGGCGGCGTTGAAATGGGCGGTGGAAGCGCCGGCCAACGACCCGCTGACGATCATTCCCGCACTGGTGGCCCTGACCGAAAAGCTCGCCTTTGGCGTCACGGTCAGCACCACCTATGAACACCCATTCACCCACGCCCGGCGCTTCAGCACCCTGGACCATTTGTCCGATGGGCGTATCGGCTGGAACATCGTCACCTCTTACCTGTCCAGCGCCGCACGCAACTTCGGCCTGGAGCAGATGATCAAGCACGACGACCGCTACGAACGCGCCGAAGAGTTTCTCGACGTGGTGTACAAGCTCTGGGAAGGCAGCTGGGCCGATGACGCGGTGCTCGCCGACAAACTCGCACGCACCTATGCCGATGGCACGCGTGTTCGACCGATCCAGCATGCCGGCGACCATTACCGGGTGGCCGGCCCGCACCTCACGTCCCCCTCACCGCAACGCACTCCGCTGCTGATCCAGGCGGGTTGGTCGGGCCGTGGCCGGCAGTTCGCGGCCAAACATGCAGAGCTGGTGTTTATCGCCAAATCCAACCCGCTGGAGATACGCCAGGGGCTGGAAGATATCTGGCGCCAGGCCGAGGCCCGCGGGCGCAGTCAGCAAGACGTCAAATCCCTGACCGTGTTGCGCATCGTCACGGCCCCCACCGCCATCGAAGCACAAAAGAAATACGAGACCCTGCAAAGCAACTATCACCTGCAGGCGCAGTTGGTGAGCTACGCTGGCGACACCGGTATCGATATCAGCCGCTACGCCGACAGCGAAGCACTGTCCACTCACACCGAAGGCATGACCTCCTACGTGATGAAACCCGATGGCAGCGGTAAACCGCTGACCGCCGGCGAGGTCAAGCAACGCTTCGCCAACGTGACGCGGGGCAGCGACCTGATCCTGGTGGGCACGCCGGAGCAGGTGGCGGAAAAAATCGAGGAACACGCCAGAATCTCCGGCACCAGCGGCTACATGCTCAACCCGTTGATCAGCCCCGGCTCGCTGAATGACTTTGTCGAACTGGTGATCCCGGCCCTGCAAAAACGTGGGTTGTATCGCACCACACCGCAGACCGGCACCCTGCGTTCGCGGCTCAGCGCCGACGGCAGTGACCGCTTGCCAACCTCGGCCCATGGGGCTTCGTTCCGCTTTGAGTAAGGTGCTGGTGGGCACTGCGTGACCTGCGCCAACAGGAACGGTAGAGTCACGCCCACGCCAGGCCTGCACACGGAACCCCAGGATGCCTTTCGACCCGATTTCACCGCACTACCAGCGCATTCGCGAACAGATCGCCCACGATATCGCGGCGGGTGTGCCGCAGGCGGATGAGAAATTCCCGTCCGAACGGGAGATGATCGAGCGCTTCGGCTGCACCCGGGTCACCTTGCGCCAGGCCTTGCAGCAGCTGGAAGCCGAAGGCCTGGTGTACCGGGAAAACCGTCGCGGCTGGTTTGTCAGCCCCCGGCGCATCCGCTATGACCCAACACGCATCAGCGGCTTCATGGATTACGTAAGTGCCCAAGGCCGTACGCCGCGCACCGAATGCCTGCACGCAGAGCTGCGCCCCGCGGGCGACTGGCTGGCCAGGCGGATGGGCCTCGCGTCGGCGGATGAGCCGATGTTTTTCCTGCAACGGCGGCGCTGGATCGACCGACGGCCGGTGTTGCTGGAGTTCAACGCGCTGCTGGCCAGCTGGTGCCCTGGGCTGCTGGAGGCTGACCTGAATACCTCGCTGACCCAACTGCTGCGGGAGCGGTTTTCCCGGGTGCTGTCGCGGTGTGAGCTGGAGATGCACATTGGCACGGTGAATGAAGAACAGGCCGAGTTGCTGCAATTGTCCACCGGTTCCACCAGCGTGTATCTGGAACGCTTGAACTTCGGCGAGGATGACCAGCCGGTGGAGTTCGACCAGGAATTCTGGCGTCCGGATGCATTGTCCGTCGTGATGGAGACGCGCTACCCCGGGACGTGAATTTCACACCTGTGAAAGCTTGTGACTTGTTGCCAACGAACCCGTTTTCACTCGCTTGCAGCCCCTACTATCGAGTCCTCGTGCGCCCCTCACATGGACTGAACCGATGATCACCCGCCCCGAAAAATCCGCGTCGCCCCGCGTCGATCAACCCAACGCTCCCGAGCGGGTTTTCGACGCCGTCCTGAACAAAGCCAAAATCCTTGCCAGCACCGGGCCGGGCGACAAAACCGTCAAGCCCGAGGACTACAAGGAAGTCACCGCCCTCCCGGCCAAACTCGACATCGACAAGCTCAAGGTCATTTCCGAAGACAAGGACGCCGGGGTGATCTACTTCGAACAGGACGGCGCCAAATACAAGATCAGCGCCGAGGGTGCGGCCAACGCCCAGGACGGCTTCGACGTATTGAAGAACCTGCGCTTCGGCCATGCCGTAGCCCCGGTCAACCAGGGCGGGCCCGACGAAGGTACCCCGCTGTACACCTTCCTCCAGACCCTGGCCGAAACCCAGGGCACCCCGGCCGGCAAGGCCATCGTCGAAAGCCTGAAGAACCCCGACCAGCAACTGCTGCGCGAAGACGGCGACGGCGTGCGCCTGGCCAACATCAAATCCGTGGGCAAGGCTGAAGACGGCATCCTCAAGGTCAGCCTTGAAAACGGCAAGACTCTGGTCATTTCCGAATTGCTCACGCCCCAGGCGTTCAGCACCTACACCCAGGCCGGGGTGACCAAGGAAGCCCTCAATGACGGCAAATCCAAAGGTTATGAAGAAGTCACCAGCCTGCCGGGCGACCTCGATTTCAGCCAGTTGAAAGTGGTGTCCGAAGACAGCAGCGCCGGAGTGATCCTGTTCGAACACCAGGGCCACAAGTACGCGATCAGCAAGTCCGAAGCCGACCTGCCGCAGCCCGGCGCCGACCTCAGCAACCCCAACCCCAACGCGGGCGGCACCTTCTACAACTTCCTCCACGCCGTGCACGCCAGCGAAGGCTCGCAGGCCTTCGACTACATCAAGAACGCCCAGTCCCTGCCCGGCCAGGAACTGCTGCGCAAGGACGAGGCCAGCCTGAAGCTGGGCGACATCAGCAAGGTCGACGCGCCCATGGACGGCATCCTGGTGGTCAACCAGGCCGACGGTAAACTGCTGGTGGTGTCCAAGGACATCACCCCCGAAGCCTTCGCCGCCTACACCAGCAAGGGCCAAACCCTGGCCGGCATCGAAAAGGCCAAGGGCGACGGCTACACCCTCGCCGCCCCGGACGCTTACCTGGCCTCCACCGAAGACATCATGAGCGTCGGCGGCGCCGGTGATTATGGCCCGGGCCTGATCGCCTTCACCCAGCACAAGCCGGGGGGCAGCGAAGAGAAAATCGTGGTGTCGGAAGACAGCAATCCACAGATGTTCGAGCAGATTTCCAGCTACCGCAGCGACATCGCCGCGCAAACCACCGACGTCGACAAGCTGCGCACCGACAACGGCCTGCCGCCCCTCAAGGACGTCTCCGTCGACAACCTGACCACCACCGAGAAAGATGACAGCGGCAACCCGCTGTCGGTGCAGGACCTGTCGATGAAGACCCTGGTGGACAGCTACCGCGCCGGGGTCAAGGACGGCAGCATCGGCAAGGACGACCCGCGCGCCAAGTTCCTGCGGGCGGTGGAAGCCAGGAGCATGGCCGACAACGGCATGTCGATCATTCCCGAGCACGGCTTCGGCAACCAGGGCATCGCCACCACGCCCATCGACGTGACCTCGCGGGATGTACGCGACAACATCTTCGACACCAAGGCCATCGACCAGACCATCAACGACCTGCTCGGCGACTCGACCATCCAGCACGACATCAAGGCCAACCACGACGCAGCCCTGGGCAAGGTCTACGGCGGCCAGGCGAAGGTCGATGAGACCAGGCAGCGCCTGATCGACAGCACCTCCTCGGAGAACTTCACCCAGTACATCAAGTCCCTGCAGGACAGCGGCAAGACCGAACTGGCCACCCAGGAAATCCAGACCGCCTACACCGCCCTGGCCGATATCGACCCGGCCAAGGCCGACAACTTCCTGCAAAACCTGCAGATCGACGGCTACACCGATGCCGTTGAAAAGCTGATGGACGATCCCACCAAGATCTCAGACGACAACACCGCCCTGGCCACCACCGACAACACCATGGCAATCCTGTCGATGCTCAAGGGCAGTGCCGACGGCCTGCCGCGCCAGGCGCTGGGTGTGTATTCGAAGTTCGTCGACCAACTGCTCAAGGACAAAAACGCCGCCGCCGATTTCGGCAAGGCGATGATTTCCCTTGGCGACACCTGGCAGAAAAACGGCGTGATCAGCTTCAGCGACATCGACAAGGCCGTGAGCAAGGAGATCATGCCGGGCCTCAGCGAAGAGAACCGCAGCGCGTTCGTGAAGAACCTCAACTTCCTCAAGGACAACGGCGTACTCGGCTCGGTGGGCGGCGCAATCGGCATGGGCCGTATCGTCTACCAACTCGCCGGGCAAGGCGGCAAGCTGGCGGATACGCCGATGAAACGCCTGGGCATCGCCAACGACTTCCTTGGCTTCCTTGGCACCGGCTCGCACTTCGCCACGCTGGGTTTGAAGGTCTACGACAAGTTGCGCGGCACCAACGCGTACAAGCTGATGGGCTTCGACCGTTCCCTGCCCGACCTGTGGGCCAAGCCCGGCGAGGGGTACCACGCGCTGCCCAAGGACGCCGAGGCGGTGCAGAAGAAGTATTTCGAGATCGTCGACCAGGCCATGGACGACGGCAAGGACGTGGGCAAGGCCCTCAACAGCGGCGGCTGGAGCGACGAAGGTGCGGCGAAGATCCAGGAAGGCATTGAAAAAGGCATTGCCAGCCGCGGCGGCGTGGCCGGGGCCGGTTTTGGCGCGAAGTTCGCCAGCAGCGCGATCAAGGTGATCGGCATGGCCACCGACGTGGCAGGCGGCGTGATCAGTGTGGTGCAGGCGGCGTTTACCTTGCGTGATGGTGTGCGCGAGAAAGACCCGGTGAAAATCGCCTCGGGCTCACTGTCGATGGCCGGTGGTGTCAGCAGCCTGGTGGGCGCGGCCGGCGGCGTGCTGGGCACGCTGGGGGTGACCGGGCGGATCATTCCGTTCCTGGGACCGGTGGGTTTCTTGATCTCCGGCGCGTTGTCGTTTGTCGGGGCGATCTTGAGCACGGTGCAGTCCCACAAGCTGCACAAGATCTCGATGCAGAACTGGGACCAGATCCAGGACTTCAAGCAGGACGGGCTGCTCAAGCCCAACGGGGATGAAGCGTACGTGTGGTTGCAGACCTACCTGTCCGACTGGGGCCAGCGGGATGCGCCGCAGGACCAGAGCATTTTTGATTTCCGCAAGGAAGAGTGGGATGCGCGGTCGAGTATCCGCGGGGGCGACCATCGGCGGGACCACCCGGACTTTATCGGGGACGGGAATAACCGTAACTCAGAGGACTACAAGTACTCGCTGAAACCGTCGGAATGGACCAATGAGAACCACGACATTATCTGGCGGGTGGGGGATGGGTATGGGGGTGAGTACCATGATGTGGACAAGCCATAACTGAACTTCCTGACACCCGGCAGAACCCATGTGGGAGCGGTGTTCGGCTCAAGATCGTCAGATCAACCGCGCCGCCACCAACCAGTCCGCCACCGCCTGGAACGAAGCATCCGGCACCGGATCCCCCGGCACCGTCTTGCGCGCAATCGCTTCCGCCAAGCCCTTGTCCGGCGCTTGCGGTATCCCTAAATCAAACGCCTCCTGCAACATCCCCAACGCTTCCTCCGGCGAAGCGCGGCACACCACCACCGGCACCGGCGTTTCACCACGCACATAACGCACGCCTATCACCCAGCCATCGGTGGTGCCGATCATCATCGACGCCCGGCCCAACCCCAGCTTGGTGGCCAGCGCCTGCATCTCCTGGCGCTGGCGTCGCCGTTCGCTCTTGATCAACGGGTCGCCGTCAATGTCCTTGCGCTCGCGCTTGGTCTCGCTGCGGGTCATTTTCATGTCGCGGCCGAACAGCCAGCGTTGCATCAACACATCCACCCCCCCCACCAGGATGAAGGCCGCGAGTACGGTAAACACCAGCGGCTTGAGCACCAGGAAAAACGTCGACTCGATACACCCCGCGCCACACCGCGACGACTCCATCAACGCCTGCAACGCATGCCGCCCCACCACGTAGAACGCCACAGCCAGCACATGCACCTTGATCAGGCCCTTGATGAACTCCACAAAGTTGCGCAGGGCAAACAGCTTCTTGAAGCCTTCCGCCGGGTTGATACGCTTGAACTCCGGCTTGATCGGCTCCACGGAAAACACAAAGCCACGCATGGTGATGATATTGGTCAGGATCACCACCCCGGTGGTCACCGCCATCACCGGCAGGGTAATGCCGATCACCAGTTGCTCGGCATGGTCCAGCACCCGTGGCCAAACCGTGGCGAAGGGTTCGATGTAGATCTGCGCAGTCAGGTCGATCAGCGCCGTGACCTGGGCCTGGGCCCGGGGCGCGAGGATGGAAATGCACAGGGTGCAGAACAGGATGACCATGCCCGAGACCAAGTCCTGGCTCTTGGCGACCTGGCCTTTCTTTCGCGCGTCCTTGAGTTTTTTATCCGTGGCCGGCTGGGACTTCTCTTCGCTGGTATCGCCCATGCGCTACTCCATGCCCGCGAGGGTTTTCAGCAGCTCCACCGTGCCGCGAAATTCCGCCAACTGGTCCAGCATCAACGGAATCAGGAAGCCGATATAGATCACCATCAGGATCGAGAAAAACAGGTTTTTCACCGGTAACGACAGGTCGAAAATATGCAGGTTCGGCGCCATCCGCGACAGGTACGCCAGCATCAAATCAGTGACCAGCAGCGAGATGATCAGCGGCGACACCATCAGCACTCCGACGCGCATGATCTGGTCGAGAATCGACAGCACCGCCAGCAACGCCGAGCTGGCAAACACCGGGGTAAACGCGGTCACCGGCCACAGCTGGTAGCTGTGGTAATAACCGTCGACCATCAGGATAAAACCGCCGGACATGAAGAACAGCGTGATCAACATCACCGTCAGCAAGGTGGACATCACACTCGACTCCCCGGTGGACAACGGGTCCACCAGTTGCGCCATGGTCGAACCGCGCTGCAGGTCGATCAACTCCCCCGCCACTTCCGCCGCCCAGAACGGAATGCCGAACAACAGGCCGATCAAGATGCCGATCAGGAATTCCTTGATCAGCAACCCGGCGATAAACAGGCTGCCGTGGTTGGGCATCGAGGTCATGGCGTCGAACACCGGCATGAACATCGGGATCGAAATCGCCACGGCCACGCAGCCGCGAATCATCCCGGTGAGCCCGAGGCGGTTGAACGCCGGGGTGATCACCACCACGCCCATGGCCCGGCAGGCCGCCAGCGAGGCCGAGCTGATCACCGGGTAGGCGACTTCGAGAAACTGTGCGGTAAGGCTGGCATCCATGGGCGGTCAGCGCGTCCACAAGGGGAAGTTGTCCAGCACCTGGCTGCCGAGTTCCGCCACTTGCCCGGCGAGCACCGGGCCGAGGAACACGATAGTCAACAACACCGCCACCAGCTTCACCACCTGGGGCAGGGTCTGGTCCTGGATCTGGGTCAGCGCCTGGAACAGGCCCACGCTCAAACCCACGATGATCGCCACCCCCAGCGCAGGCGCGGAGAGCATCAGCACGGTCATCAGTGCCTGTTTCATCAATGACAGGAAAACGTCCTGGCCCATGGGTCGTGCCTCAGCCGTAACTCAGAATCAAACCGTGCATCAGGCGCGACCAGCCGCTCAATGACACGAACAGGAAGATTTTCAGTGGGATCGAAATTAGGTTCGGCGAGACCATCGACATGCCCATCGCCATCAGCACGTTGGACACCAGCAAATCCACCACCAGGAACGGGATGTACAGCAGGAACCCGATCTCGAAGGCCCGGGTCAGCTCCGAACTGACAAACGCCGGGATCAGCACCACCAGGTCGTCATCCCGCAGGTCGGCACGGGCTTCCGGCGACCAGATGGTCTCGGTGGCCTGCACAAAAAAGCCGCGCTCGGACTCGTTGGCAAACCGTGCCAGGTGCGCCTGTAGCGGCGGGCGCAAGGCGTCGCCGAGGTCCTTGAGTTGCTCGACGTGCTCGATATTCAGGTCGCGGCCCTCTACCTGGCGGTACATGTCGCCAATCAACGGCGTGGTGACGTACACCGAGAGAATCAGCGCGATGCCGTACAGCACCAGGTTCGGCGGCGTCTGCTGCACGCCCAGGGCGTTGCGGATCAGGAACAGCACCACCGAGATTTTCATGAAGCCGGTGAGGGTCACCACCGCCAACGGGATCAACCCGATGGTGGCAACCACCAGGATGATCTCGATCAGGTTCGGCTGATAACCGGTCATGGGGTGGCGAAACTCAGCAGGCGCACGCCCAGGCCGTCACCGATTTTCACCAGCTGGCCCTGGCCGACGCGGCGGCCGTTGACCATCAGGTCGACGCCATCCACGGTCGGCGTATTCAGTTGCAGCAGGCTGCCCGCCCCCAGTTCCCGCAGTTGCGCCAGGGTCAGTTCCAGACTGCCGACCTGGCACACCAGCTTGAGGGGCAAATCGTCCAGGGCCGCGGCGGCATCGACGTCAGTCATTGTGTTCTCCATGTCCAAAAGGGGCGTGTTCAGAGGTTCCTGCACCTGCAGCGACGAGCCGTCGCGCTGGCAGCGGGCTTGCAGGCGGCCCTCAAGGTCCAGCAGCCAGCCGCTGCCGGGTTCGAGCATCAGCACATCGCCGGGCTGCAGGCTGCGCAGCTCGCCGAGGCTCAACCATTGCCGCCCGGCCACTACTGACAGCGTGTGGCGCAACGCCGGCAACGGGTCGGCGTCGATCTGGCCGTGCTGCTCCAGCAACTGGCCCACCAGCACTGCAGCGCTTTCACTCAAGTCCAGGCGGGCGGCCATTGGTGGGTTGTTGCCGAAGGTCAATGTCAGTGCCAGATGCACTGCATAAGGCCGCAGGTCGTCACTGGTTTCGAGCAGTTGCACGGGGTGGCCGAGCAACGGTTCGAGGCGCTCGATCAGGTCCAGCACGGCCAGTTCCAGCAGCAGCGAACGCGGTAATGCCGGCAGCACTTGCGCGTCGAACTGCAACGCCAGCGGCACCAGTACTTGTTCCAGGGCGGCAGCCGAGAGTCGCAAGCGCACCGGTGACTGGCCGAGCAACAGCAACACATCCCGGGGTGTTTTCAGCGGCTGGGGATCGGCGGCCCAGGCGACGCTCAGATCCTGACCGGCGCAGCGGCCCTGCCACGCATGCCGCCGGCGGTGCAATTGGTTATGCAGCGTGAGCAGCGCCGGGTCGTAGTGCTCAAGCCAGGGCGCCAACGGGTCGGCAAGGGCCACGATCATGTGCCGAGTCCTTGCTCTTCACGCAGCTCGCCGGCCACCCGTTCGCTGCTTTCACGCCCGTCCAGCAGGCTTTGCCAGGCATCGGACTGGCGCTGGCGGCTCAGGCGCTCCTGGCGAAACAGCTCACGCTCGCGCTCCTGGGTTTGCAGGGTACTGGACACGTGGCTGACGTCGCCTTCAAGCACCTGCTCATCGTCGGCCAAGCCCCGCAGGCGATCCTGGGCGGCCTGCCAACTGGCCACCGACAGGCCTTCGGTCAGCGAGGCGTAAATCTCGCCGGCTTCATGGGCAACGGCCTCACGGTGCAGGCGCAGTTGTTCCTTGGCGTCGGTCAAAGCGCCGCGGGTTTGCGCGCAGCGTTGCTGTTGCGCCGCCAACTGGCTCGCCGCCCGCTGTTCGCGCAGCACCCGCAGGGTTTGCAGGGTGCGCAGTTGTTCAGTCTTCATCGGTTCTTTTCTCCATCGTCATACCAACAGCGCACTCACTGAGTGCATGAAGATCGAATGTGGGAGCT
>NZ_JACAPZ010000062.1:10454-16091 GCF_013385475.1 Pseudomonas sp. G5001 | reverse complement strand
GGAGCTTGCTGCGTTTTCGGGCTCATGCCAGCACCTGGCGCATGCGGATCAAGGTCTGTTCGGGGCTGCTGGGTTCGTCGGCGTTCTGGCGCAGGAAGGCTTCGATTGCCCCATGGCGGGTGATCGCTTCGTCGGCCAGGGGGTCGCTGCCGGCGGAGTACTCGCCGACGCGGATCAGCATTTCGATCTCGCCGTAGCGCGCCATCAATTCACGGATGCGCATCGCCAGGCGCTTGTGTTCATCACCGGCGACCTGCTCCATCAAGCGGCTGCGGCTGCGCAGCACGTCCACCGCCGGGAAATAGTTGCGCTGCGCCAGTTCGGCGCTGAGGGCGATATGCCCGTCGAGGATCGAACGCGCTTCCTCCGCCACCGGATCGCTGGCGGCGTCGCCTTCGGTGAGCACGGTGTACAGCGCGGTGATGCTGCCGGCAGGGCCCGGGCCGGCGCGCTCGAGCAACTTGGGCAAGGTGGCAAAAAACGACGGCGGATAACCGCGGCGGGTTGGCGGTTCACCCACGGCCAGGCCGATTTCGCGCTGGGCGCGGGCGAACCGCGTGAGGCTGTCCATCAACAGCAGTACATTGCGGCCCTGGTCGCGGTGGTACTCGGCCAGGGTGGTGGCGACAAATGCCGCGCGCACCCGCTCGGCGGCCGGGCGGTCGGAGGTGGCGACGACAGCAACGGTGCGTGCGCGGGCCGTGGCGTCCAGTTGCACGTCCAGCAGTTCGCGCACTTCCCTGCCCCGCTCGCCGATCAAACCGATGACAATCACATCGGCCTCGCTGTTGCGGATGATGCTCGCCAACAAGGAGGATTTGCCCACACCGGGCTCGCCGAAGATGCCCATGCGCTGGCCCTGGGCGAGGGTCAGCAAGCCGTCGATGGAGCGGATGCCCAACGCCATGGAGCGCACGATCAATTGCCGGGAGAACGGGGCCGGTGGCTCGGCATGCAAGGGGTAGGTCTGCAGGTTCAGGGTTGGCGGTACACCGTCACCGTCGAGAAACTCGCCCATGGGGCTGATCACTCGCCCCAATTGCGCATCGCCCACGGCCACACCCAGGCTTTCGCCGGTGGCAGTGATTTGCGTGCGGGTCGACAGGCCTTCCATGGAACCGATGGGCGACAGGATCGCTTCGTCGCCATCAAAACCGATCACTTCGGCGCTGAGGCTGCGACCACTGACCGGGTCGCGCAGGTGGCATAGCTCACCGATGCTCGCGCCCGCCACGCTGGCCCGCAGCAACACCCCGCGAATGCTCAGCACCGTGCCCTGCATCGGACGCAAGCGGGCCTGGGACAGCCGCTCGGTCAGGCGCGGCAGCAGTTGATCGAGGTTCATGCCACGCCCTCTTCGGCAAAGGGCAACAGGCTGCGGCGCAGGCTTTGCAGTTGCGCCTCCAGCCCCAGCTCAACCGAACCCGCCGGGCTGCTCAGGCGGGCCTGGCCGGCGCCCAGTTGCGCATCGGCCTCCACGGCGATGCCGTCCTTGAGCAACTGTGGGCGCAGGGCATTCACTTCGGCGGGCGGCACCCACAACGTCAAGGCCTGGCCCTGGCGAAACGCGCTCAGGGCCTGGCGTGTACAACGCACCACGCGGTCGGTGTCATCCAGTTCGCCAAGTACTTCACGCACGATGCCCAGGGCCAGGTCCGCCAGCGACGCCTCAAGCCCGGCCAGGTAATGCTGGACCTCGGCCTGGGTTTCCAGCAGCAACTGTGCAACCTGTTCGGCACCTTCGCGGCGCGCACTTTCAAAACCCTCGGCGCGGGCGGTGTGCAGCCATTGGTCGCTGTCGGCCTTGATCTGCTCGGCGTGCGCCCTGGCGGCTTGCACAAAGGCAAAGCCATCGGTCCATAACGCCGCTTCATCGGCGCGCAAAATCCGCGCGGCTGGGCGGCTGGGTAATTCACTCATGGGCAAGCTCCTCGGCGAGTAACCGGGCGGCGACGGTCTGGACGATCTCCAGGTCGCGGGGCAAGCGCCCGCTGTAGCCCTTGGGTGCGACAAACCGCAGGGGCAGCCAGCCTTGCAACTCGGCAGGCTGGGCTTGCAGCCAGGCAGCGACACAGGTGAGGCCATCGCGGTCGATGGCGTCGATCAACTCGGCGGGCTCGCGCAGCAGGTCGGCCGCGCCGCCCAACTGCCGGTGCGCGAGGGCCAGGGCAAAGGCTTCCTGGCCAAGGCCCTCGCGCAATTCATTGACCACTTCGCGGCGGATCTCCCGGCTCAGGGTCGAGCCATGCCAGATCGCACCACACAGCCTGGGCAGACGCGCAAATTGCGCCGGGCTCAGCAGCAGCACCGGCAAATCAGCGGCGGGCGGCGTGACCAGATGCGCCAGCGGCGCCAGCTGATAATGGCTGGCCAGCAGTTGCTCCAGCCGCGAGCGAAAACGCGGCTGCCCATGCAGGGCTTGCAGCACCTCGACCGGCAGGCCTTCGCCAAAACACTCGCCAAGGCTTTGCTCGCGCACAAACTGCAACGGCTGGGCGATCAGCCCCTGCCAACGCTCAACCAGGCTCATTCACCCTCCTTGAGCACATACAACGCCTGGGCCTGGCGCCGCGCCCATTGCTGGCGGGCCAACACACCACCCGCGCCGAGGGCGAGCAGCAGCAAGCCACCGAACAGCAACCGCGCCTGGTTGAGGTTGTCTTCCAACAGCCACAGGCCCATGAAACGCGCGAGTCGCGGTTGCGCCGGGTTCTGGCTGATGGACACCGCGGCCTTGATCGCGGTCACCGACACACCGTCATAGCTCAGGCCGGAAATGCCGTTGGCCACCAGGGTCTTGATCTGCGGAATCAGCGTGTTGATGTCGGTGCCCGGGTCGTAGCGCACCAGCACCGAGGCCGACGACGGCGAAATCACCCGCTTGAGCAGGTCATTGTCCGGCAGCACCACGTGCACCCGCGCCGAGACGATGCCGTCGATCTGCGACACCGAGTGGGACAGTTCTTCGCTCAAGGCATAGATCATCTGCGCCCGCTCCTGCACCGGCGACGACACCAGGCCATTGCCCTTGAACACCTCGCCCATGTTGGAAAAGCTCTGCTGCGGCAGGCCGGCGTTGTCCAGCAGGGTCATGGCCTCGGCGAAGCGCTGTTCGTCGACCACCACTTTCAACTGGCCGTTGTCCTGCACCTTGCGCGTCGCCGGGATGCCGTCGCGCAGCAGCACCGCGACCATGGCGTTGGCGTCGCGCTCGCTGAGGTTGGTGTAGAGGTCCATGTCGCAGGCCTGCAAGAGGCTGGCGAGCACGCCGATCAGCAGCAGGCGCAGGGCGCGATTCGGGCTTGGCATGGCGTTATTGACCCTTGAGCAGCGTGTTGGCGGAACCGGAAATCTGCGTCGCACCGCGCACCACCATCTGGGTTTCGATGGAGTAGTCGAACATCTTGCCCAGTGAATGGACGATCTGGTCGACCTGCTGCTCGGCGACTTTCTTGCCCGGTTCTGCGGTGGGCGAGGCACCCGAGGTGCGGATATCCGCAGCGGCCACTTGCGGCGGCGCCGAGGGGTTATTGGTGAGCAAATCGGCGCGCTCGGAAAAGGTCCGGGAGCGGTCGATAAAACTGTTCAGGCGCTCCATCAGCCCCGAGCCGATCTGATGGGGGCTGGCGCCCTCGGGCATGCCCTTGGCCGTATTGGCCATGTGCTCGAACAGATTCTGCGAGGCCCCGGCGGGCCCCGCGCCAGCGGACGGCGGCAAGGCCGTGGCGCTGGCAGCGAGACTGATGGTCATGGGTGCGCCCTACTCTTCGTCGTCATCGGACATGGCGTCATTCAGCATTTCCTGGGCCTTGGGCATGATGATGAATTGACCGCCGATGGTGACCGCCTGGGTGATCAGGGCATCGGTGAATTCGGCGTCGGTCATCTCCGGTTTGTCGGCGCTCTTGGCGTTATCCACCGCGGCGTTGAACTTGGCTTCAGGGCTGGCGCCACCGGGGGCGAGGTTGCTGTCTACGGCGGTTACGGACATGGTCATGCTCCTTTACTGGGGTTGGGGTGAATCAAGGGGTTTCAGTGCTCACCTGGGCGCCGCGAAACACCCGCACGCCGCGCTCGCGCGCCACAACAGGCGGGCTGGCCTTGGGTTGCAGGTGATCCACATGCTGCTGGACCAGCGCCAGGTACGGCGGCGGCCCGGAGACGAAGACTTCATCGCCCTCGGGGCCGTTGCGCATCGACAACTGCTGGCCGAAGACGTCGAGGTTGTTCAAATAAGCCTGCAACTGGTCCAGGTTCAGGGCGCTGGCCTTGAACAGCCTGGTGGTGATTTCATCGCTGGCATTGAGGTACAGCAGGTTGCCGTCGAAATACCAGGTCAGGCCATTGGTGCTGCACAGCGTCTGCAAAAACTCCCCGGCGGTGGCTGCACGCACGGTGCTGCGGGCCTTGCCGCGGACCTTGTCGGAGAGCACCAGCGGGATATCGAGGTTGTGGCCGAACTCTTCGAGGGCGGCGCGCACGTCCTGGTCCACCAGCACATAGGCGTAGGGTTTGGCGAACCATTCGGGCTCTTCGTCGGCGTGGGCGATCGAGGCACCCAACAGCACCGACAGACATAGGAGCGCCATGGAAAATATGCTTACATGACGTCCGCCTTCGCCCAACGAGTTGTGACGATGACCAAACACTTTTTGCTTGCCGGCAGCCTGTTGCTGGCTGCCTGTTCCAATACTGCGCCGAGCGATTCCGACCGCTCGCTGAAGCTGGCCGACGACCTGAACAAACGCGGCGACTACGCCAGCGCGGCGGCGCTGTACGAACGTGCGGCCCAGCAACCGGGCGCAAGCATCGACTTGTGGCTCAAACTCGGCCAGGCACGGCTCGACGGCAACGACGCGGTCGGTGCCGAGCGCGCCTTCCAACAGGCCCTCGGCCTTCAAGCCCACAACGCCGACGCCCTGCTGGGACTGGGCACCGCGCAACTGCGCCTTGGCAAAAGCCAACGCGCCGTGACCGCCCTGGGCCAGGCCGCCGAGGCCAGCCAGTCGCCGGTCGCCTACACCCGACTGGGCATTGCCCAGGTGTTGAACGGCCAGGCGGTGGCGGCACAAACCGCGTTCGCCAAAAGCCTGAGCCTGCAACCCGACGACCTCGACAGCCGCTGCAACCTGGCCCTGGCCTACGCCCTTGGCGGCCAGGCGCAGCAGGCCTTGGACACCATCGCCCCCGTCACCCAATCGCCCCGCGCGTTGCCACGGCATCAGCGTAATGAGTTGTTGGTGCTGGTGTTGGCGGGTTACGAACAACGGGTGGTCAGCTTGCCGCTGGACGATATTCCGGCGGCTGAGCGCGCACGCCTGATCACGGAAGCCAACCGCATCAAAGCCATCAGCGATCCGATTGCGCAAGCGCGGGAATTGGGGCTGGTGGATACGCACTAAATCCAACTGCTTTTGATCTTGCTGTTGCCCTGCTTTTGACGTTGCTTTTGATCTATCAGGCCCCGTTAAACCACGCTGGCCGAACGCAGGCTTTGGAGCGTGGGTAACCCGGCAGGACGCCGGGTTAGCCGCGCTGGGCCAAGGATGGCCCATCGCGGCGGCCCACGGTCCAAAGCCGGAGTGAGGGCACACCGAGCCTAAGCGAGGTGCCGAGTGGTGGGGCAAAGACCTTTTG
>NZ_JACAPZ010000062.1:0-10428 GCF_013385475.1 Pseudomonas sp. G5001 | reverse complement strand
CCCTAAGTGGCCGTTACCGCAGGAACGGATATGTACGCGGTAAGCTTCAAGATCCCGGTCGCCTACCAGTCCGCTTTCGCGAGCAAGCCCGCTCCCACATTTGGATGGTGGTGTTACAGATGGATCTGCTGGGCCTGGAATACCGCTATCGCAGGCAAGCCAGCTCCCACAGAGGACATGTGAACGCAGGTTCATTGCTCCGCTCCCGGAGCGCCCGCCTTGGCCTCTTGCTGAGCCTGACGCCGCTGCAACTGCTCCCGATCAAACCCCTCGATATACACCTGCGCCGCCCGCCCAACCGGCGCCGCCATCGCAGGCCCCGTCGCCCGCCCCTGATTCAAATCCTGGCGCTGCTCCACCATCTGCATCAAATTCAGATTGTTGGCGCAGCCCAACGGCAAGGTCGCCTTGAAATCCTCGTCCAGTCCAATCTCGTCCTTGGCCGGCGGCTGCTGGCACTGGCTTGGCACCCCGTCCGCCTGATACTGCGGCGAGTAATACACCGGCGCCAGATGCGTCTTGCAGCCCACCACCAACAGGGGCAAACACATCAACAAACGCGAAACTTTCATGCCATGCCCCCTCATCAATTCATGTAGAAACCAAACGCCCCACCACTGCGCGGCCCCGCCGCTGCGGCGGTCGCAGGCTGTGCATCCAGCGGCGTGGCCAGGGTGCGACTGCGCACCGGCTCCACCAGGTACGGCGTAATCAAAATCACCAATTCGGTTTCATTGCGCTGAAAACGCTTGGAGCGAAACAGGTTGCCCAGGATCGGCAAGTCCCCCAGCAACGGCAGCTTCTCGATGTCCTGGCTGCTCTCACGCTGGAACAACCCGGCAATCGCAAACGTCTGCCCGCTGCCCACTTCCACCCGCGTATCGGCGCGGCGCACGCTGAACGACGGCACATGGAAATTGCCGAAATCCACCGTGCCGCCACTCACCACACTGCTGACCTCAGGGCGCACTTGCAGGGCGATCCGGCCGTTGGGCAGCAGCGTCGGGTTGAACAGCAGCGACACGCCGAACGACTTGTATTCGATCCCCACCAGGTCCCGATTCACCGGCACCGGGATCGCCACTTCGCCGCCCGCCAGGAAGCTCGCGGTTTGCCCGGTCATGGCGGTGATGTTCGGCTCGGCCAGGATTTGCAGGATCCCGTTGGCCTGCAACGCGTCGAGCATGCCGTCGATATTGGTATTGCCCGAGCCGCTGCCCGCCGCCGCCAGGCCACCGGCGGTGGCGGCTGCCAGCGGTCCGCCGGTGATCAGGCCAAAGGAGAACGTGCCGTTGCTGAACATGGCGTTCCAGTTAACCCCGTAATGCAGCAGTTCCGAGCGGGACACTTCAGCGAAGCGCACACGCAAGTTGACCTGGGCTGCACCGGCGTACTCAGTGGTGTTGACCGCGCTCTGGAAGCCCTGGCCCTGTGGGTTGAGCAAGGCATTCAAATCCGTCGCTTCTCCAACCGAACGCACCGTGCCCTTGGCGATCAATCGGTTACCGGCACCGCTGATCTGCGCGCCATTGCCGGGATGCAATTCCTGCATCGGCGCGGTCACTGCCTGGGTCGCGCTGCTGACCGCCAGGCTCAGGCTGGCAAGCTGTTTGCCGTCGCTGCCGAGGGCAATCAGGCTGGTATTGCCCGGCGCCTTGCCGAAGATATAGATCACCCCGGGCGACACCACTTGCAGGTCGGCAATCCCCGGCTCGGCCACCAGTACCGACTCCACCGGGGCCACAAAATGCAGGATCCGGCCTTCACCGGAGGCCAGGTTGATAGACCCCTGGGCACCGTTGGCGATGTCCTGGGCACTGCAGAAAAACGAGGTCAACGTCAGCAACAGCAGACAAAAACGGATCATGAGGCAGACGCCAGGGAAGTGACGGAAGCCGCGGCAGGTGCACGGCGGTTGGAGATATCGGTAAGGCTGATGGTCACCAGCGCTTGCAGGTTGTATTCGGTGGCCAGTTCGCGAAACGACAACACCGCCAGCTCCAGCTCACCGCGCAGTACCAGGCGCCGCAGGCTGCGGCGCAGTTCCGGGTGCACCAGCAATACCGCACTGTTGGCTTCAGTGGTTTTGTCGCAGGCCTGGCGCAGTTGGGCGAGCAACGCGCGGTTGACTTCCTCGGGGATCACTTCACGGCTGGGCTCCTGGCGACGCAGAGACGCACGCAACTGGTCTTCCAATCCCGGCGCCAGCACCAGGGCGCCAATCACCCGATTGCGGTCGGCGTACTGATGGCTGATCTGCCGCGCCAACCCTGCACGCAGGTGTTCGGCCAGGCGGCCGGCATCGGTTTCCCGCGCGCCCCACTCCACCATGGCTTCGAGCAAGGCCCGCTGATTGCGGATCGACACGCCCTCGCCCACCAGCAGGCGCAGGGTCTCGGCCACCCGCTGCAACGGCACCAGGCGCAGGGCTTCCTTGACCAGTTCGCCGTAGGTGGCTTCGGTGCGTTCGAGCAGCAGCCGGGTTTCCTGGATGCCGAGGAAGTCCGCGGCATAGCGGCGCAGGCTGCGTTCCAGCACGCCACGCAGGACTTCGTCCGGCAGCAGGAAACCGATGCCGGCGTTGCGCAACGCGTCTTCGTGCTGACGCTCGATCCAGTGCGCGGCACGACCGTTGAGGGGCGAATCGGCTTGCAGGGTGGCGATGTCCAGCAACTGCACATGCACCGGATCGTCCTGCAACAGCAGGCAGTTGATCGGCATCTCGCCTTCGCTGACGGGTACGCCTTCCAGTGACACGCGGTAGCTGCCCGGCGTGGCCTTGGCGTCCATGTGAATGCCCGGCACCGGCATATCGACGCCGAGGTCGCTGCGAATGTCGTGACACAGCGCTTCGATGCGTTGGCTCAGTAGCTGGCGCGGGGCGCTGAGGGCCAACGCACTGCCGAGGGTCAGCAATACCCGAGTGTCGGGGGCCACGCCATAATCCTGCTCGGCCTGCACTTCAACCACCGGTTCCAGGGTCTCGACCAGTGCTTCAGGCTCTACCTGGTTTTCACGGGTATGACGGCGGTACATCACGAAGGCCGCACCACCGAACACCAGCGACAACCCGAGGAACACCCAGGTCGGAAAGCCCGGTATCACGCTGACGCCCACCATGATCAATGCGGTCAAACCGAGGGCGCGGTAGCTGGCACCCAACTGCTTGAGAATCTCGCTGCCGAGGTCACCCGCTTCGCCGTCGCTGTTGACCCGCGTCACCACGGTGCCCGCCGCTACCGAGATAAGCAGCGCCGGGATCTGTGCGATCAAACCGTCGCCCACGGTCAGCAGCGAATAGGTGTGCACCGCCGCGCCGAAGGCCATGTCGCGCTCGATCATGCCGATCAGCATGCCGCCCAGCAGGTTGACCGCGAGGATCACCAACCCGGCAATCGCATCGCCCTTGACGAACTTCATCGCCCCGTCCATCGCGCCGAACATCTGGCTCTCGCGCTCCAGGCGTGAGCGCCGGCGGCGGGCTTCGGCCTGGTCGATATCGCCGTTGCGCAGGTCGTTGTCGATGCTCATCTGTTTGCCGGGCATCGCATCCAGGGTGAAGCGCGCCGCCACTTCCGCGACCCGCTCGGCGCCCTTGGTGATCACCACGAACTGCGCCACGGTGATGATCAGGAACACCACCATGCCCACCACCACCTGGCCGGCAATCACGAAGTCACCGAAGGCCTTGACGATATGGCCGGCGTCGCCGTGCAGCAGAATCAAGCGGGTGGTGGTGATCGAAAGCGACAGGCGAAACAAGGTGCTGAGCAGGATCAGCGGCGGCAGCGCGGAGAATTCCACCGAGTGGCCGATGTAGAACGCCACGATCAGGATCAGGATGCTCAGGGCGATGTTCAAGCCGATCAGCATGTCCACCAGGTAGGTAGGCAGCGGGATGATCATCATCACGATCGCCATCAGCATGAACGCGACGATGATCACGTCGGTACGCTGGGCGGCCATGCGCGCGATGCCGTTCAGGCGATTGAGCAGGTTCATGGCGCGGCTCTCCGTGCAGCGAGGTAGCGTTTGAAGCACTGGCGCGCTTCGTCCTTGCGTTCGCCGTACCACAGCGCCCGGGCACGCAGCAGCAACAGGCTGGCAGACTCACCCTCCAGCGCGACCAGCCGATCCAGGGCCGCGAGTGCGCGGGTGAAGTCGCCGCTGTCGGTGAACGCCAGCACCAGCGAGCGCAGCAGCAGGCCATCGTCGGGCGCGACACTCACGGCAATCAGCAACATCACCAGCGCGCGCTGGGACTGGCCGTTGCGCCGGTACAGCTCGCCAATGCCCTTGAGCAATTGCACCGCGTCGTCGTTGTCCCGGGGCATCAGGCCTGGACCTCCGAGCGTTGTTGTTCGAGGGTGCGGCGCATCTCGATTTCCTCGCTGATCAGGTCATGGGCCAGCGCCTTGATCTGCGGCTCGGCGTCGAGGTTCGGCAACAGGTGCTGCATCACGTGTTCCAGCAGTTCCAGGGAACGTGCGCTGCCGAACAGCAGCGAGTCGACGCCGGCGGCGCTGGTGAGTTCTTCCAGGTCACTGCGCAGGGAGCGGCGGGACTGGACCTTGCGGGTTTTCAGCAACGCTTCGAAAGCCGTGGCCTGGCGCGAGTTGACCGGGCGGATCGCCTCGACCGGCGCGCTGCGCACGTCACTGGGAATCAACGGACGGGGTTCGACTTTCATCCCGGGGCCTTAGCTGAAAAAAGCAGCGTCATAGGGTGAAGGTGAAGCGTTCTTCGCCACGGGCGAGGATCACCTGGTTGTTCTCGATGCGCTCCAGTACCCAGTTGTCCGCCAGGGCCGCGCCGGGGTACAGGCGCTTGCCGCTGTCATTGATCACGTAGGGGTTGGCGCCGAACCACACGGCTTGAAAGCGCACCCGTGGCCGGGCCGCATCTGCACGCACGGCAACCCGCGGGTTAAGCACGATCTGCTGGCCGTAACGCTGGTCGAAGGCTTGTTGCAGGGCGACCCATTGAGGCTTTTGCGCGCGCTCAAAGGAGCCGACGGCGTTGAGTTGGCCATCGATGTCGTTGACCTTCACGGCGTCCAGGTGGGCGGCCTGCAATTGCCCTTCGAACCAGGCCTTGGCCTCGGCACGGGAAGGCTTGGCTGCGGTTGTTTCGGCAACCGGCATTACGGTTTGCGCTTGCGGTGGATCGTTGCGAAATGCCAGGGCGCCAGCGCACACAAAGAGCAACGCGGTGGCGATGATCCAGGGCGTTAATGTGCGTGTCGTCGCAGGCGTTTTTTCAGGGCTGCCCGGCAGCGCCAGGCTCACACCCGCCGTGCCGATACGCAGTTGCAGCGGCAGCCGCGCGCGATGGCCGCTGCCTAGGGGAATACGGATATCGCCGGCAGTGCCGGTGATCAGTACATCGCCGCCGAGGGCCTCGACGGCCACCTGGGGCCCTTCAAAACGCAGGCGCAGGTGCAACTCGGCAATCCCGGGATCGCTGAGCTGGAGGTCGGCCGCCAGGGCGGCGCCAAGGGTGTAGACCGGCTGGTCGAGCATCAGGGAACTGCCCTGGTGCAAACCGTGGGTCACAAGCAGGGTCGGCGCGCCGTTCGCGGCGGGCAGGCCCAGGGAAATCAAGGCTGTCATGGTTGGGTTTGCCCCCTTGAGAATCACAGGCCGCAACGACGCCTGTGCCGATCAACAACGGTGCAACGGGGTAAGGCAGGTATACGGGCAGCGCCGGCGCTGCCCGCATGGCGAATCAGTTCTGCGGACGCTGTTTGGTGGCGTCGAGCTCTGCTTTTTTCGCGGTGCTGATCTCGGTGATCTTGGCCGACTTCTCGATGGCCATGTTGAAAGTTGCTTCCATCTTCGCGATAGCGTCGTCGGCGCCGCCTGCACTTACTGGTGGAGTAGTAGCCATGTTCAATCTCCTTGCATCGATAGGGAAGTTAAGCCGCATGCAAACCGAAACAAACTCCCAGCGTCAGACAGTGAGTTGGCCATGCAGCCGTCGGTTTGCATGGGAACCATACTACTCACGAACAAAACGCCTTCGCTGTGAAAGCTTGTGAAACGTTCATGGCAGGTGCTGTGAAAAATCCGGCTCAACGTGCCGTTGAGAAAATCTCATCGCCGCGCGGGCGTGGAACTTTTGTTAAAAAACCAATACACGACGAGACCCAATGTTTACGGGGGCACAACCTGAAAAACGAACCAACTCGAACAATTTACGAGCCCGTTACCCTTGGGTAAAAACGTTGATCACTCAACAATTCCAGAAAATAAATCCGACAACTTCACACTTTTAACTAATAGCCATTTGCCCAACTTTGCAGATATTTCCATTTGTAACAAAACCGACTTGATCATCGCGTTTGATAGCTCGGCGCGGGTTAACCCAATAACACTTCGCAACTTTCGCCCGCCCCAGTTAGTGCACTTGCACTAAATATCGACTGATATAAAACAACTTCCAGGTGATCTATGACTGCGATCCCGAATCGCCTTGACCCTGCCGACAACAAAGGCCCGGATGGCTCCCGGAGCACGTTCGAAAAAGCCCTGTTCACCGCCGTCGACAAGCCGGTATTCGACCCCTCGAAAATCCGCGGGCCGTCCATTCCGCTGCCGTACCAGAACGTGCAGGCACCGGTGAACAACAGCATCACCTACACCCCGCTGGGCAGCGACAAACCGGTGACCCTCAAGCAGATCGACAACCCCAGGCTGTTTGAGCAATTGGTCAACCAGTACAACGCACAGCAAAGCGACGCGACCCTTGAGAAGAATCTGGCCGACAGCAAAGGCGCCGGCTACAAGGAGGCAGACGCCAGCACCGTGGCGCCTGGCCTGGGCAACTACAAGGCGATCGGCAGTACCACCGAATTGGGCCCGGGACTGATCCGCTACGAGACCAGTGCCGGCGACAAAATCGTGGTCAGCCAGAAGGAAACACCCGCGCTGTTCGCCCAGGTCAGCGGCGACTCGGCCAAGCTCTTTGCGATCAATGCCAACCAGGCCGAGGGCTACCGCCTGGCCGGCCCCATGGAAACCATGGACCCGGCAGCGAATATCGGCCCGCCCGAAGAAGTCGGCCCGGGCCTGATTCGCTATACCACGGCGTCGGGCGACAAGGTGATCGTGTCCCAGGACATCACCCCCGCGCTGTACGACCAGGTGGCCAAACTGTATGCCGGCAGCACCGGCGCGGCGGGCGCCTCGGACACGTCCTGGATCGACACCTCATCGTTTGGCGTGTCGGGTGCCAAGGACTGGGACACCATCACCGGCAACACCAGCGGCACGCCGACCAAGGAAGAACTCGACCTGAACCGGCCCAAGGCGGCCGCGCAATTGCTCTCGCAAAACTGGGACGCCTGGGGCCTGCATGGCGCGCCGATCGACTTCGCCAACCCACCCACGACACTCCCCCCCGAGGCTCAGGCCGTACTCAAGTACGTGGCCAGCAGCCCGAGCCTGATGGCCGCGCTGGATACCGGCGGGCGTGGCAAGGCCGACAATGTGATCACCCATTCCGATGTCGACCATTTCATCGACAACGCCGGCAAGGACCTCGGCGCCGCGTCGAAATCCTATGGCAGTTTCCTCGGCAGCAAACCCGGTGACCTGGCCAAGGCGAATGCCAAGTCGGCGGCAATCCTGATGGCCAATGAGAGCCTGGCCGCTGGCGCAGGTCCGGCGATGCGCCCCGGTGACGCCAACCAGCGCAGCAACGACGGCATGCTGCGCAGCGACAACCTGCAAGCCTTGGGCAGCGATTCGGCCCTGAGCACCGAGCTGACCGGCGCAGCGGCCATGTGGTCCAGACCCGGGATGTTCCACGCCCTGGAAACCGGCGGCGACAACCCCGCCACCGGCAAGTCGGACGGCATCGGCACCCGCGACAACATCGGCGCCTGGCTGGAAAAACAGGCGCCGAAAACCGACAGCGACACCCTGACCTTCCTCGACGGGGCCGCCACTCGTGATGCGGTCGCCGGCGTCGACACCTCGGGCCTGACCGCCGACATCCTGGCCAACCCGCAGAACTACAGCGGCGAACAGAAAGCCGCGGTGCTGGTGCAGTTGACCGATGCACAAACCCGCCTGCTGGTCAGCGACTACGTGCCCCACGCCGGGTTGATGGACAAGTACACCTCGCCCCACTACGGCCTGAACCCCAACGAAGACAAAATCAAGGCACAGCTGCAAAGCGGCATCGAAACCCTCTCGGCCGACCCGGACGTGCAAGGCTTCCTGCAAAACAATCGCGGCCCGGCACTGGCCGACATCGTCGACAGCAACCCGGCGATGAAAGTCGCGATGCAGAACTACTACACCGACGACATCGAGACCGGCAAAAACCTCACCGACAATCTCAACGCCAAGGACCAGAACGGCAAGCAGATCGACATGGGCATGGGCCTGCAAAACGCGGCCAACGATACGACCATCGCCAACCTGGCGCTGGGGGGCAACGGCCATGTGGACCTGACCGGCATCGCCGACAAGGCCGGGCAAAGCGACAACATCCAGCAGTACTACAAAAACCAACTGGTGACCGGCAAGGCCTTTACCGACGCGGTGGCCGGCGGTATGGACCCCACCGTGGCGGCCAGCAGCTTCGCCGCCAGCACGGCCTCGGCCCAGGCCTTCCTCGGCGACAAGGCCTCGGCGGATGACGCCGCCACCTTGCAGGTGAATTTCAACGAAGCCCTTGGCGACGCCCTGCTCGGCGGCGCCACCACCGACACCCTGAACATCACCCTGGGGGACGGCAAGGGCAACTTCGACGAAGCCAAGGTCACTGCCGCGATCAACGACGCCCAGCAAAAAGATCCAGAGATGTTCGTCACCTCGGATGGCGGCAAGATCGACCCGGCGCAAGTGGTGTCGATGCTGCGTTCGGTATGGGACATCGGGCGCCAGGGCAACAAGATCGCCGACGCACTGCCCAAGGCCATCGAAGGCATGAAGTTCGGCGACGTCAGCCCGGCATTCAAGCAAGGCCTGCTGCACATCGGCAGTGCAGTACTGATGAGCGGCGTGCTGATGGCCCGTTCGGCCAGCGGCAGCAACACGCCGGTGGCGGACGCGAACCGGGTATCCGCCGGGCTGCAATTTGCCGGGCTGTTGATGGAGGGCGGCACCAAATACGCCAAGGAAGCGGGTTACGGTATCACCTGGGTCAACCGCCCGGATGGCGGCACCATTGGTGACTTCCCCGGCAAGGTACCGGTGGGCAAGGGCCCGTTGAGCCCGCAGCAAATCGCCAACCTCGGCGCGGCCGGCAAGATCATTGGCTCGGCGGGCGGGATTATCGGCGGTGTGATCGGGGTGATTGGCGGTGTCGACTCGTTGAAAAAAGGCGACTACTTGAGCGGCAGTTTCTCGGTTGCCACCGGCGTGCTGGGTACGGGTGCGGCGGTGGCCGGGTTGGTGGAAGCCGGGGCCGGGTTGTACGGGGCCACGGAAATCGGCGCGGTGGCCGGGACCATCAGCGGGATCCTCGGCGGGGCTACGGCGATCCTTGGCGGGATCGGCAGCGCGTTCCTGCCCTTCTCCCTGGCTGATGCCCATGGCAAGGCGCAGGACGCGTTCTATGGCCAGCTTGCGCCGGTGCTCAAGCAATACGGGTTGACTGGCGGGCCTACGGAGCCGGGTGATTATCCTGAAGACCCGATCCCGGCGATCAACACCTGACCTTCCCTTGCAGCCTTGCGCGAAGGGAGCCGCGCGAGGTTGTGTTTTTGAACATGCACAAAGGTTAATCACATGACGTATTCACACCGCGGCCACCTTGAAGACAGCGCTATTGAAATCCATTTTGGCCCTTATCAACTGCTGCCCCGACGTCATCTGCTGCTGAAAAACGGTGAGCCGGTGAGCCTGGGCAGTCGGGCCCTGACGTTGCTGATTGCCCTCGCTTCGCGGCCTGGTGAGCTGTTGGAGAAGACCCAATTGCTGGACATCGCCTGGCCACGGTTGGTGGTGGAAGAGTGCAACCTGCGGGCGCAGATCAAGGCGATCCGCCGGGCGTTGGGGGATGATGATTCGGTGTATATCGCGACGGCGACGGGCCAGGGGTATCGGTTTGTTGCGCCGACCTGGGTTGAGCGTGGGGCGCAGAAAAAGCCGGTGGTGTTGGGGGTTTATAGTTGTCGGCGTTGTTTGGGGGATGAGGTGAGGCCGATGCACGGCGTGCGGCAGGAGAGGCTTAACAGTTGAGGGGGGGATTTGGATCGGGGGCATATCCATTATTTGGGTGATGGCTTATATCGGTTCCGCTCTTACAGCGGCTCACTTTTGAAAAGCGCAAAAGTAAGCAAAACGCTCTTGCCCCACCACTCGGCACCTCGCTTAGGCTCGGTGTGCCCTCACTCCGGCTTTGGACCGTGGGCCGCCGTCATGGGCCATCCCTGGCCCAGGACGGCTAACCCGGCGTCCTGCCGGGTTACCC
>NZ_JACAPZ010000061.1:0-11878 GCF_013385475.1 Pseudomonas sp. G5001 | reverse complement strand
GGAACCAATAGCAGCCGTTACCCAAATAACGGATATACACCCAAAACTTCCCTAATCGTGCAAAGCCTTAGCCGCCCCCAACAACCCCCGAAACTTCAAATATCGCGCCTGCAAAACAGCCTGTTGAGCGCCGTCCGGGAAAAACCGTTGCTTCACCGGCATCCCCGCCTGCAACAGCGCCGCACCCTGGCCGCTCGACAGGAACCCCAACTTCGCTGCACCAATACACGCCCCCAACTCACTGCCATGCAACGTATAAATCTCCCGCCCAAGAATATTGGCCAACAACTGCGCCCAATACTCACTGCGCGCCCCACCACCCACCAACGCACAAGCCCCCACCGTGGCCCCGGCCGACTGCACTGCATTCAATGCATCCAGCAACCCGAACCCAACCCCTTCCATCACCGCATACCCCAGCATGGCCGGCGTGCAGTCATGCCCCAGGCTCATGAAACCACCCCGCAACAACGGGTCGTTATGGGGCGTGCGCTCCCCCGCCAAATACGGCAAAAACAACGGATTGGAAACCGGCACGCCCTGCCCGATCGGCAACTCGGCGTGCACCCGATCCAGCAACGCCTGCTCATCAACCGACCCCGTCAACCGCGTCACCCACCGCAAGCAACTGGCCCCGGCCAGCATGGCGCCCATGGTGTACCAGCGATTAGGCAACGCATGACAAAAACTATGCACCGCACTCGCCGGATTCCCCGCCGAGTGATCAGTAATCGCCACGATGGCCGCACTCGTACCGAGGGTGATAAACGCATCACCCGCATTCACCGCCCCTATGCCCACCGCCGCCACCGGGTTGTCCCCGCCACCGCCGGCAATCACCAGGCCCTCGGCCAAGCCCAGTCGCCCCGCCGCAGCCGCATTCAAACAAGCACTGGCCGCGCCACCTTCTACCAGCCGTGGCATCTGCGCCCATCGCAAACCCGTGGCCTGCAGCATCGGTTCAAACCATTCACGGTTGGCCACATCCAGCCACAACGTCCCCGCACCATCGGACACATCACTCACGCGCTCACCACTCAAGCGCAGGCGCAGGTAGTCCTTGGGCGACAGCACGCAATCAATGGCGTTGAATACCGCCGGTTCATGCTCCTGCAACCACAGCAGCTTGGGCGCCGTGAGACCGGCCATCGGCAAGCTGCCGGTGACGTCGGCAAACTCACTGCCCAAGGCTTCAGCCTGGGCCATGGCACGGGAGTCATCCCAGAGAATCGCCGGGTACAACACCCGGTCGTCTTGCCCCAGCAACACCGCCCCGTGCATCTGCCCGGACAACCCGATGCAGCCGACACGGCCGTAGGCATCCGGCTGATCAGTGCGCAGTTGGTCCAGGGCCTTCAGGCATGCTTGCCACCAGTCCTCAGGCGCCTGCTCGGACCAGCCTGTGTGCGGGCGCGAGACTGTCAGCCGCGCGCCCGCATGGGCGAGGACGTTGCCTTGCTCGTCCATCAGGATCGCCTTGAGTTCCGAAGTGCCGAGATCAATGCCAAGGGAAACCGCGTTGTTCATATCAGGGGCAGCCGCATGAGTTACGAATCTTCAGGGTGGGCGCGAGCCGCACGCTGTGTGTTTTACGCTTGGGCGACGCCATGCGCTCAAGCAGCAGTTTGACCGCCCGGGCGCCGAGTTCCTGAACCGGCTGTGCGATCAGGGTCAGGCGTGGCACAAAGAAATCCGCCCAGTCAAAATCATCGAAGCCCACCAGGGCCATCTGCCCGGGCACGTCGATATTCGCATCACGCAAGGCGTGCATCGCGCCCAGGGTCATCAGGTTGTTGCCCGCCATGATTGCCGTGGGCGGTGTGTCCAAGGCCAATAACTGCGCGGTCGCTTGCCGTGCCGGCTCGCTGCTGGAACCACCGTTGACCAGCAATTGCGGGTCAAACACCAACCCTGCCGCCTGCAACGCGGCTTGATAGCCGGCCACGCGCTCATCGGAAGTGCCGAGCCCCGCGCGCCCGGAAATAAAGCCGATGCGCCGGTGTCCATGGCCGATCAAGTGCGCCACCAGGGCCTGGGTCGACTGGGTGTTTTCCACCCCGACCTGATCGAAACGATCACACATCATCCGGTCCACCAACACCGCCGGCACTTGATTGGCCTGCAGGTATTCCAGGGCCAGCGAACCGGTAGACGGCGCCAGCAGAATGCCGTCCACCCGCCGATGGTGCAGCGTCGTGACTACGCGCAATTCCTGCTCGGGATCGTCGTGGGTATCGACAAACAACATCATGTAGCCGTGCTTGGCGCACTCGGTTTCAATCGCGTGCACCGTTTCGCTGAAGTAGTGGTTGGACAGCGCCGAGATCGCCACGCCAATCGTATTGGTGGTGGACCGCGCCAGGGAACGCGCCAGCGTGTTGGGGATGTAGCCCACCTGCCGGATCGCGTCCTGCACCGCTTGCACCGTGTCCGGGCTGACCTTGCGGGTGCCGTTCAAGACGTGGGAAACCGTCGACGTCGACACCCCTGCAATTCTTGCCACATCCTCCATGGTTGCCACGGTGCTCACTCCTGGGTGCTTTTAATGTTTGCTTGACCAACCGGCGTAGGAACCGACGTTATCGCGGGTGATCAATTTTGGCGCCAGCAGGGTAACCGCTTCGGCGGGTTGTTTGTCATTGAGAATGTCATTGCCGACATTGACGGCGGTCTGGGCCATGGCCCACGGGTCCTGGCTGGCGGAGGCCTGGATCAGGGTGTCGGTCTTCAAGGCATTCTCGATGTCCGGCGCGCCGTCCACGGAGGTGATGATGATGCCGCTGCGTTTCAGTTGCTTGGCCGCCAGGTCGCTGCCGATGGCTTGCGGGTCGTTGATCGCGAACAGGCCGTCGATTTTCTGGAAGCGCGTCAGGTAACCCTGCATCACGTTCAAGCCACCTTCGCGGGAGCCCTTGCCGTCCTGGTCGTCCGACAGCACCTTGATCTCCGGGGCGCTGGCCAGCGCGGCTTTGCAGCCTTTGACCCGATCGGTCACGGCGGTGACTTGCGGGCCGTTCTGAATGATCACATTGCCCTTGCCCGACAGTTTGTCGACGATGAACTGGCAGGCGAGCTTGCCGGCCTCGACGTTGTCGGTCTGCACCGTGGCATTCACGCCCTTGGCGTCGACGTCCACGGCCACCACCACGATCCCGGCGTCGCGGGCTTTCTTGATCGCCGAGGCCATCGCCGACGGGTCGACGGCGTTGAGCAGGATCAGGTCGACCTTGGACGAGATGAAGTTGTCGATCTGCGAGAACTGCTTGCTCAGGTCATAGTCGGCCGACACCGAGGTGACTTTCACCGCCGGGTTCAGCTCCTTGGCCCGCGCCGTGGCACCGTCGGCCAGGGTCACGAAATACGGGTTGCCCAGGGACCCCATGCTGATGCCGATGGCTTTCAGTTCACGGGCTTGCACCGCCTGGGACATCAACACGGCAACGCCCAGGGAGGCGACAACAGGAAACATGCGTTTGAAGTTCATGATGACTCTCTTGTGATTGTTGTTTGAGTGAAATCAGGTCCGTGCACCGGACTGGCGATAACGATCCAGCGCTACCGCGCCAATGATCACGATGCCCTTGATGATGTACTGCCAGATATCCGAGACGCCCAGCAGCACCAGGCCGTTGGTCAATACCGCGATGATCAGCGCACCAATCAGCGTGCCGCCGATGGTGCCGACGCCGCCGGTAAAGCTGGTGCCGCCGAGGATCACTGCGGCAATCGCATCCAGCTCATAGGATTGCCCCAGTTGCAGGCCATTGGCGGCGAACAGGCGTGACGCGCTCATCACCGCGCCCAACCCGGCCAACGCACCGGACATGGCATAGACGAACAGCAGGACCTTCCACACCTTGATCCCCGACAGCCGCGCCGCTTCCGGGTTGCCGCCCACGGAGTAGATTTGCACCCCCATCACCGTGCGCCGCAGGATGAACCACGACAGCGCAATCACGGCTACGGCAATGATCACCAGCCAGGGCACGCCCAGCACCGAATCGTTGCCAATAAAGGCAAACGGCAAATCAGGGTTGAACACGGTTTTATCGTCGGCCAACAGGCGTGCCAAACCGCGCATGGCGGTCAGCGCGCCGAGCGTGACGATAAACGGTGGCAGGCGCATGAAGGCGATCAGGCCGCCGTTGACCAGGCCCAGCAACAGGCCGAAGCCAACCCCGGCGGCAATCCCGAACATGCCGAACTGCGGTGACATCGACGCTTGCAACGCAACCACAGCCGAAGCCGCAAGAATCGCTCCCACCGACAAGTCGATGCCCGCCGTGAGGATCACAAAGGTCATCCCCGCCGCCAGCACCACGTTGACCGACGCCTGCTGGGTGATGATCGACAGGTTCTGCACCGTCATGAAGTTTTCGCTGGCCAGGGCAAAGCCCACCAGCAACAGCACCAGCACCGGCAACATGCCCACCGTGCGCATCAGTTCGCGAATACGCTCAGCCTTGCCGATCGTTGCCACAGTCATGGTGTTGCTCCCGCTTGTCGTTGAATTAGCCATGGGCGGCCACCTGCTCGCTGCCGGTGGCGAGGTCGATGATCGCCTCCTGGGAAATATCCAGCCCCGATGCCCCGCCCACTTCGGCCACCAGTTGCCCTTCGCGCATGATCAGCACGCGGTCGCAGGTGCCGATGATTTCCGGCAGTTCGCTGGAGATCACCACGATGCCCACGCCGGCCTTGGCCAACTGGTTGATGATGCGGTAGATCTCGGATTTGGAGCCGATGTCTACGCCACGGGTGGGCTCGTCGAGGATCAGTACGTGGGGCTTGACCTCCAGCAGTCGGGCCAGCAGCACCTTCTGCTGATTGCCGCCGGACAAGCTGCCGACATTGACCTTGCCCGACGCCACGCGGATCGACAGGGACTTGATCGCATCGCGTGAGCGTTGTGCGGCGTGGCCACGGTCGAGCACGCCACCGGCATGGGCATCCGGCACACACGCACAGACGTTGATGTTGTCGGCCACGCTCATGTCGAGAAACAGACCCTGGGCCTTGCGGTCCTCGGTGAGGTAGACGACACCGGCACGAATCGCATCCGCCGGGTTGCGCAGTTGGGTCACGGTTTTGCCGACCACCTCCAGGGTGCCAGAGGTCCGTGGGTCGGCGGCAAAGATCAGCCGTGCCAGTTCGGTACGCCCGGCGCCCACCAGGCCGGCGATGCCCAGCACTTCACCGGCGTGCAGGTCAAAGCTGCAGTTGCGCACGCGCTTGCCGTCGGCCATGTCACGCACGCGCATCACCACCTGGCCGGGGTCGTAGGCCGCATGTTCCTTCTTGTAGAAACCTGACAGGTCGCGGCCCACCATCATCTTCACCAGCACTTCGGCCGACAGCACGTCCCGCGCCAGTTCGCCGACGTACTCGCCGTCCCGCAGTACCGAGACCCGGTCCGACAGCTCGTAGATTTCCGCCATGCGATGGCTGATGTAGATGATCGCCAGGCCCTGGCTGCGCAGCTGTTTGATCAGCGCGAACAGGCGGTCGGTCTCCCGGGAGGACAGCGGCGTGGTGGGCTCGTCCATCACCAGGATTTTTGCGTGGGCATGCAAGGCCCGGGCGATTTCCACCAGTTGGCGCTCGGCGATGGACAGGCTGGCGACGCGGGTGGTGGGCAGGAACTCCGCACCGAGCCTTGCCAGCACCTCGGCCACCCCGGCTTCCATGCCCTTGCGGTCGATGGTCCAGCCACGGCGCAGTTCACGGCCCAGGTAAATGTTCTCGGCCACCGTGAGGTTCGGGCACAGGCTCAGTTCCTGGTAGATCACGGCAATGCCGAGGGCTTTGGCGGAGGCTGGGTTGTAGCTGGCGACGGGCTGGCCATCGATGCGGATGGTGCCGCCATCATCGGCCTGGTAGGCACCGGAGAGGATCTTCATCAAGGTCGATTTGCCGGCGCCGTTCTCACCCATCAAGGCGTGGATTTCACCGGGGTAGACCTTCAGGCTGACGTTCTTGAGCACCCGCAGACCGTTGAAGGTCTTGCTGATGCCCTGCATTTCAAGCAAGGGTTCAAGGCTCATGACTGAGCTCCTGGTTTTATTATTGTTGTGTTCGGGCGTTTGCCGATGGCAGTCATCGGCAGACCTGATTGCTGCCGACTCTAATCAGATACATTTGCTTACGCAAGCGCTTGCGTCAGCCGTTTATCGTTTGATTAAACGTTTCACCTGATGAATAAATGTTCATCCAGCGACCTGGAGTGACTAATTGCAGATAAAACCGCCGTTTTTCCACCTTCACCTATCCGATTGAGTGTTTTTCTAAAAATAACACCGCGTTTGGCCACTACGATCCCTGTCGGTTGCGGTTTATCTGCTATCGTCCAAAGACCTCATCTCCTCCTCATCGCGCGTGCGCGATCTTCTGTGAGCATGCTCTGCGGCGCCGCCTTTGGCAGCGTCGGGCCTGAAGTTCACGGAACACTGCACCATGGACAACTCTTCAGTCGACAGCCCGGCGGAGCCGCAATCCCGGGCTGAAAAAATCGTCGAATTCAAACGCCAGAAAACCCTGCTCAAGGCCGGCGCCTTGCAAGATGCGATCTTCAACAGCGCCTACTTCTCCAGCATCGCCACCGACGAAAAAGGCGTAATCCAGATTTTCAACGTCGGCGCCGAACGCATGCTTGGCTACGCCGCCGCCGATGTGCTGAACCGCGTCACACCGGCCGACATTTCCGACCCCGCCGAGCTGATCACCCGCGCCGCTGCCCTCAGCCTGGAACTGGACACACCGATCACGCCGGGCTTTGAGGCCCTGGTGTTCAAGGCCTCCCGGGGCATCGAAGACATTTACGAACTGACCTATATCCGCAAGGACAACAGTCGCCTGTCGGCCATGGTGTCGGTGACCGCCCTGCGCAACCGCAACGACGCGATCATCGGCTACCTGCTGATCGGCACCGACAACACCGCGCGCAAGCAGGAAGAGGCGCAACGCAAAGGCTTTGAGCGCGCCCTGGAAGAGAAGAACCTGGAGCTGGAACACGCCAGCCACATGAAGTCCGAATTCCTCGCCACCATGTCCCACGAACTGCGCACGCCGCTGAATGCGGTGATCGGTTTTTCCGAGGCGCTCAAGGACGGCCTGGTGGGCGACATGAGCGATATCCAGCGCGAGTACATCGGCGATATCTTCACCAGCGGCCAGCACTTGCTGTCGCTGATCAACGACATCCTCGACCTGTCCAAGGTCGAGGCCGGCATGATGGACCTGGAACTGGAAGCCGTGGAGTTGGCCGGCCTGTTGGCCAACAGCCTGCTGATCGTGCGGGAAAAGGCCGCATTGCAGCGCATCCAGTTGAAACTCGAAAGCCCGGACGACTTCGGCGCGCTGGAACTGGACCTGCGCAAGACCAAGCAGATCATCTACAACCTGCTGGCCAATGCGGTGAAGTTCAGCGAGCACGGCGGCTCCGTGACGCTCTCGGTGCGCGAGGTGAATCGTGGGCAAGTGGGGCAGATTCCAGGCGACTGGCCCACCCACGGCTTTGCCCTGCAGCCCAGCGAACATCAACAGTTCCTGGAATTGAGCGTGAGCGACACCGGCATCGGGATCGCCCGGGACGACATGAGCAAGCTGTTCAAGGCCTTCAGTCAGATCGACAGCAGCCTGGCGCGCAAATTCGAAGGCACGGGCCTGGGCCTGGCGATGGTCAAGCAACTCACCGACCTGCACGGCGGCAGTGTCGCCGTGGCCAGCCGCGAAGGCGAAGGCGCGCGGTTTGTGGTGTGGCTGCCGCTGCACCGTGCCGCAGATGCGGAGGCCCCATGGCCGAAATCCTGATCGTCGAAGACAACGAGGCCAATATGCGCCTCGCCCGCCTGTTGCTGGTGAACGCCGGCCACAGCGTGTTGTGGGCCGCCGATGCCGAGACCGGGCTGACCCTGGCCCGGGAAAAACAACCGGCATTGATCCTGATGGACATCCAGTTGCCGGGCATGGACGGCCTGGCAGCCACGTCACTGCTCAAGCAGGACCCTCATACCGCGCACATCCCGGTGATCGCCCTGACGGCCATGGCCATGAAGGAAGACCGTGACAAGACCCTGCGGGCCGGCTGCGATGCCTACATCATCAAGCCCCTGCGCTACAAAGAGCTGTACCAGGTGATCGACACGCTGCTGCAAAAGAACATTACTCCCTCGACTTGAGTCCTCTCCATGGCCAGCCAACCCGCAACGCTGTTGATCGTTGATGATGAAATCCAGGTGCGCAAGCTGCTGGAAACCCTGCTGCGTCACGAGGGTTACCAGACCGTGAGTGCCGCCAGTGGTGAAGAAGCCTTGCAGATGGTGGCGCAACGGCCGCCGGACTTGATCCTGCTGGACATCATGATGCCGGGCATGGACGGCTATGAAGTGGCCAACCAGCTCAAGGGCAACCAGGCCACGGCGAACATTCCGATCATCATGCTTTCGGCATTGAGTGAGTCCAGCGCGCGGCTCAGTGGCCTGGAAACCGGTGCTGAAGAATTCATCAGCAAGCCGGTGGAGCGGGTCGAGTTGTGGCTACGGGTACGCAACCTGCTGCGGCTCAAGGCCCACGGCGATCGGTTGAAAAACCATAGCCAGTTGTTGGAGCAGCAACTTCAACACCACCAAAATGAGTCCTCGCGGTTGAATGTGCATGACCTGGCGCGCCTGGACCTGGAAAAAGCCCTGCGCCTGGCGGTCGAGCGCGAAGAATTCGTGCTGCATTACCAACCCAAGGTCGAACTGGCCAACGGTCAGGTGTGCGCCCTCGAGGCCCTGCTGCGCTGGGACCGGCCCGGTTACGGTGCGGTGTCTCCAGCGGTCTTCATACCGATCCTGGAAAGCCAGGGCTTGATCGTCACGCTCGGGCGTTGGGTGATCGACAACGTGTGCCGCCAGATCGCAGCGTGGCAATCCGGCACGGTGGGCGCGGTGGAGGTATCGGTCAACGTTTCGGGGCATCAATTGATCGAGGGTGACCTGATTGCCGATATCGCCCAGTCCCTCGCCCAGGCCGGCGTGGAAGCGCATTGGCTGGAAGTTGAATTGACCGAAGGCTCGCTGATGGAGAACACCCAGCACACCATCGCCAGCTTGCAGCGCCTGCGGGCGATGGGGGTGAAGATCTCCATCGACGACTTCGGCACCGGCTATTCCAGCCTGGCCTACCTGCGGCGGTTCCCGATTGATACGCTGAAAATCGATATCGCGTTTATCCGCGAAGTCACCAGCAACCCGCAGGACGCGGCTATCACCCGCACGATCATCGAACTGGCCCACAGCCTGAAGCTGCGAGTGGTGGCCGAAGGCGTGGAAACCCAGGCGCAGCTGGAGTTTCTGCGGGAAGCCGGCTGCGATCAGATCCAGGGGTATCTGTTCAGCCGGCCTTTGCCGATGAAGGAGCTGGAGCGCCTGCTGCTGGATAAGCGCAGCCTGGTCAGGCCGCAGCCTCACTGACTTCGAACAACCCCACCAGCTTCTGCAACTTGTTGGCATTGACCCGCACGGTTTCCGCGCTGGTCTGCAACACCCCTACGGTCAGGCGCATTTGCTCCGAAGAGTGGCTGACCTGCTTGATGGTCTTGCCATAGTCGAGGCTGCGGGCGTTGAGCTGCTGGATGATGCTGAACATGCTCTCCACCGCCTGGTGCAGGTGCACGTTCTCCGAGGAGGCGTCCTCGGCCAGGCGCAGGCTGCTGTCGACGTTGGTCACGCCGTTTTCCATGAAGCCTACGGCCTTGCGGGTTTCGCCTTGCAGGCCCTCGACCATCTGGCGAATGTCTTCCGCTGCCTTGGAAGTGCGTGACGCCAGGGTGCGGACTTCGTCGGCCACCACCGCAAAACCGCGGCCATGCTCGCCCGCCCGCGCCGCTTCGATGGCCGCATTCAGGGCCAGCAGGTTGGTCTGGTTGGTGATGTCGCTGATCAACCCGGTGATGTTGCTGATCTGTGCCATGCGGCTGTCCAGCAGTTGCACGCTTTCCGAGGAGCGCTGCACCACATCGCGAATCGACTGGGTGCCGACCTGTACCGCGAGGAATTGCTCGCGGGCCCGGCTGACCACCTCGTCCATGGCCTGCTTCATTTGCTCGGCGCTCACCGAGGCTTGCTGGATTTCTCCCAGTTGCTCTTCAACGATGATCATCATGCGGTGGGTCGCGTCGGCCACTTCATGGGACATCAACCCGGCCGCCTCGCTGCGGCCGAGCATCAATTGGTTGGTGTTGCCAACGCTGTGGCTGGCCTTGACCACCTGGCCGACCACCGAATCCAGGCGGTCGATGAAGCTGTTGATCCAGCGGCTCATGTCGCCGGTTTCGTCGTTGACCATGCGCCCGCTGTCCAGGCGTTGGCGCAGGTTGCCCTCGCCTTCGGCAATGGTGCGGATGACCTCGGTCATTTCATTCAGGCGTGCGGCCAGGCGCCTGGGGCCCAGGCGGCTGAACAGCAAGGCCGCGACGACCATGCTCAGCACCTCGCACGCATCGGTCCAGGCGGCGGGCAAACCACTGTAGTGACGGACCAGGAAGTTGCAGGCAAACAGGCCGGCCATGGTCGCCAGATAGGGCTTCATCAAACCGTGGCTCAGGGAGCGCCGGCGGTAGACCTCTTCCAGGTCGGCCTCGCACATCATGCCCCAGCGATCCGGCGAGCCCGGCAGTTCGAAGGTCACGCCCTTGCCCACCACCGGGATGTGACGGTAGTCGGAATAGCCGGGATAGGTGACAAACAGGTTCGAGCCCTTGCGGATGGTTTCCCGCACGCCGGGGTGCAGTTGTTGGGTGGCGGGGTCGATAAACCGCAATTCCAGCTCGGTGTGGCGCTGGATCTGTACGGTTTTCCAGGGTGTGTGCACGCCGCTCTTGAGATTTTCACCGTGGGTGAAGGTGCCGTCCTCGAAGCGTGAGCGGGACAGCGCAATGCCCGGCTGCAGCGCCGGGTCGAAGCGCGATTGCACCATGAACAGGTAGTTATCGCCGGACTCGGGGAAGATATGCCCGGCCTCGCGCTGGATCAAATCCCCGAGTATGTCGTTGGGCACCCGACCGCAGAGGCAGCCGACCACCCTGCCCTCGCGGGTCAATGGTTGGTAGAACATCAGGGTCACTTCGTCATGGAAGCGCGAAGACGAAGGGCCGATCTGCAAGGTCAGCGGGTCGCTGTAGGGACCGTGGAGGAATGGCGCCTTGAGCCCGGCGGCCAGGGCTTGTTGATTGAGCGCGCGGTGACTGGCCTGGCTCCAGGTACTCGCCAGTAATTCGCCCTTTGGGTCGACGATAAACAGCTCGGAGAAATCCCCGGCCTGGTGCAGTTTTTCCAGCAGCAGGCTGTTGTCGGTGAGCACGGAATCGCGGGCCAGTGTCGTGGCCAGTTCGTTGAGGTGTTCCCACTGTTCGCGGGTCCAGGTTTGCAGGAGTTTGACCCGGGTTTCGGCAATGGCCTCGAAGGTTTGCTCCATCACCGGGTACACCGCGCGGTTGAGGCGGCAGGACCAGCCCATGGCGAACTTGCCGGTCTTGCCCCACCAGGGCAGCCAGCTTTTCTCGGCGGAAGATAACTGCATCGTGCTGCTCGACAGGCTGCTCATGGCGGACTCCGGGAGTGATGTCTAATTGCCATATTTCAAGGCAATTAATGCGCCAATTAGCTAGCTTGCTATTGATTAGGCTGTTTGGCCTGCCATGCGGGTCAACGGGAGCGAGCTTCCTCGCTACAAAAAGCTGCATGCAATCAAGAGCATGCACCAGCGGGTGGCAGTGAGATCGCTTGTCGGGTGGGATGTCCCAGGGGGGCCGTGGTTTTCGAGATCGAATATCGGCGGAATTTTGGGGGCATATCCGTTATTTAGGTAATGGCGGCTTATGGTTTCGCTCTTACAG
>NZ_JACAPZ010000060.1:0-5985 GCF_013385475.1 Pseudomonas sp. G5001 | reverse complement strand
CGCTGTAAGAGCGAAACCATAGGCGGCCGTTACCTAAATAACGGATATGTACACCCCGCCCCGCCCCGCCAAAAAAAACCTCACACCAACCGCTTGATCTGCTTATGCCGCCAAACCAGCCGGTAATAAGCCGTCTGCAACCCCAACATCGCCAGATACGTCACCGGAAACGCCATCCACACCCCTTCCAGCCCAAACCGCGCATTCAGCAGATACGCCACCGGCAACTCCACCCCCAACACGCAAACGATCGAGATGCCCACCGGCACCAGCACCACCCCGCTGGCCCGCATGATCCCGCCCACCACGGCCTGGAAACCGAACACCAGGATGCTCCAGAGCATGATATGCAGCAGGTGCTCGGCCTTGACCCGCGCATCCACGTCGGTAATGAACAACCCCAACAGCCAGTGCGACAACACATACCCCAGCACTATCAACCCACCCGTCAGGCACAGGTTGATCAAAATCCCCGTACGCAGGATCGGCCCGATCCGCTCCAGGCGCCCCGCCCCGATCGCCTGCGCCCCCAGAATCGACGCCGTGATCGCAATCGACAACGCCGGAAACTGCACATAGTTGACGATCTGCGTCACCGCCCCATACGCCGCCGTCGCCTGGGAACCATGGCTGTTGACCAGCGCCAGAATCACCAGCTCCGACAACGACAGCACCACCATCTGCAACCCAGTGGGCAACCCGATACGCAGGACCTTGCCCAGGATCACCCGATCCAGCCGCAGCGCCGCCATCAACTGGCGATCCGGCGCCATCACGTGGTTTTTATGGCGCAGGCGCAGCACCAGGAACGTCATCGCCAGGGCATTACCCACCAACCCCGCCACCACCGCGCTCTGGATACCCATCGGCGGCAGGCCCAGCCAGCCCTTGATCAGCGCAGGGGTCAGCACCAGGCCCACGGTGGTCGACACCATCAGCGCCAATAAGGGCGACACCGTGTCACTCACGCCCCGCAGCAGTTGGGTGAACAGGATGAACACCAGCAACAGCGGCATGATCAGCATCATCATCTGCGCATAACCCACCGCGTCATCCAGCACATCCACCGGTGTGCCCAGGGCCTGCATTGCCGGGCGCGCAAACACGCTGCCCAGCACCGCCGCGATCACCCCGATCAGGGCGCCGAGGGTCAGGGTGGCGCCGGTGATCGACTTGACCATCGAGGTTTCCTGCGCGCCCCACGCCTGGCCGATCAGCACCGAAGCGCCCGCCCCCAGGCCGATCACCAGGGCGATAAAGAAAAACACGATGGGGAACATCCCCGACACCGCCGCCAACGCCTGGGTGCCGAGCATCTGCCCGACATAGATCCCGTTCAGCGTGCCGGAAAAGCTCTGGAGGAAATTGGACAGCACCATGGGTGCCAGAAAGATCAGGTAGATCTGCCACAACGGTCGTTGCTGGGTGACTTCCATGAAGGTTCGGATCTCAATGCAATTAGGCAGGGAAAGCGTTGCGTGACAACCAGGCCAGGTACAACTTCACATCCACCGGCCAGTGCGCAATCTTGTTGGAAAAGTCGGCGCCATCCTGGGCAAACAACGCCCGCGAGGCCTCTTCGAAACCCGGCAGGTCGCCGCCCAGGGCGCTCATGAAACGATAGCTGGATTCCTTCGCCTGGCGTCGCTCATCGTGCTCGGCATGGGCGTTGCGCGCTTCATCCACCAGCCGGCGCAAGGCCGCCGAGGCGCCGCCGCGCTGTTGCCCCAGCCACTCCCAATGCCGTGGCAGCAGGGTCACTTCACGGGCGACCACCCCCAGCTTCGGTCGGCCTACGGTAGGTGACGCCGGCACGTCGGCCTCCGTCACCGCGACGGTCGGTTGCTGCGGTGCGTAACCGGCGGGCCAGGGATAGTCGACTTGAACGCCGCTGGCGTCATCAAACACCAGCAAGCTGCCCGTCGACAGGTCGAGGTTTTTCAGGTTTTTGGCGACGTCGGCATAAGAGCCGGCGGCCACGCGTTGGTGGCCAAGGAAAGCGGTGCAGTGTGATGCGCTCATGACTTTTACCCGGAATATATTGTTTTACCCGGATTATATTAGCTTGGAATTTATTTGTTGCAAGCCGCTTGTTGCGAAACCACCAAACGATCACTGTCGACAGTCGCGCCCATGGGGCCCACACCCGGGTCGCGCAATACGCATTCGGCAATCGCCGGCTCAAGTTCCACCCGCAATCGGCGGCCCAAGGCACGGGCACCAAAGCGTACATCATGGTCGCGGCACAACCACACCCGTGCCGACTCATCCAGCACCAGTGACCGCTGCTGCGTCGCCAGGCGTTGATTGAGTTTGCCGAGTTCCACCTCAAGCAGCGCTTCAAGCCATTGATGGTCGATGGGCTCGAACATCAGGATACGGTCGATGCGATTGAGAAACTCCGGCTCGAAGTGACTGTGCAAGGCGTCCTCCAACACCGCCGCCTCCCCGCGTCTCAACCAGCGCAACGGGGTAAATCGCTGTCGATGGCGACGCGCCTGTTGTGCACCGATATTGCTGGTCATGAAGATCAGGCTGTTGCGAAAGTCCAGCGTACGAGCGCCGCCCGCCAGCGTCAGCTGGCCGTTTTCAAGGATGCCCAGCAGGCTGCGCACCACTTCCTGGCTGGCTTTCTCCAACTCGTCGAACAGCACGATACCAGGGCGGCTGTAGCTACCCTGGATCAGTTCGCTGTTGAACAGGCTGATGCCCTCCTTGCTGCCGACATAACCCGGCGGTGCACCGGTGAGTGCGGCGGCATAATGCTCCTGGGCCAGGGTGTGCATGTCGATACGGCAGAACCCGTCGGCACGCCCGTGCAACGCCTGGGCCAGCAGCCGGACGATTTCCGTCTTGCCGACCCCGGTAGGCCCCATGAACAGGTTGACGCTCAACGGCCGCTCACGCTCACCGATATCGGCCTTGACCACCTTGAGCAACCCTTCCATTTGGGCCAGGGCTGCGTCCTGGCCAACGATACGGCTGCGCAGCAAGGCCATGACCTGGGCCGGTTCAAAAGTAAACCGCATGCCTCAACCCGCCGTTTTTTCTTTACCACCATGGGGCAACTGCCCCACCGGGCATTCGGCGACACCGACGGTGCTACGGGTGAAGGCCTCGACATTCTCTTGGGCCTTTTGCGCGTCCAGCACCCAGGTGCGATAGAACTCGAATGGGCAATCCGCCATGCCCTTGTCCCCATCGCCCGAGGCATGCATGCCGGTGTAGCCACGGTGCAGCAGCTTGAACAGATGGTTCTGCGACTGGTCGTTGGCCCGCGCATCGCGGATCTGCGACACCGACAGCTGGGCGTACTGAATGCCCATCTCTTCTTCGCCGCACTCGCCCAGGGTACGGCCATCGAAGCCGATGATCGCCGAGTGCCCGAAGTACGAATACACCCCGTCGAACCCCGCCGCATTCGCCACCGCCACGTAGCAGTTATTGGCCCAGGCCATGCTCTTGGACATCTGCACCTGCTGCTCCTTGGCCGGGTACATATAGCCCTGGCAGCGCACGATCAGCTCGGCGCCTTTCATCGCACAGTCACGCCAGATCTCCGGGTAGTTGCCGTCGTCGCAGATGATCAGGCTGACCTTCATGCCCTTGGGCCCGTCGCACACGTAGGTGCGATCGCCCGGGTACCAGCCCTCGATCGGGCACCACGGAATGCACTTGCGATAACGCTGGACGATCTCGCCGAGGTTATTGATCAGCACCAGCGTGTTGTACGGCGCCTTGTACGGGTGCTCCTCGTGGCGTTCACCGGTCAGGGAAAACACGCCCCAGGTATTGGCCTGGCGGCAGGCCGCGGAGAAAATCGCCGTCTCCTCGCCGGGAATACTCGCGGCGGTCGCCATCATCTCGTCGTGGTCGTACATGATCCCCATGGTGCTGTATTCGGGGAACACCACCAGGTCCATGCCGGGCAAACCCTGCTTCATGCCGACAATAATCTCGGCAATCTTCTTCGCGTTATCGATGACCTCGGCCTTGCTGTGCAGGCGCGGCATCTTGTAGTTCACGACAGCAACGCCGACCGTGTCCGGGCTGCTGGAAATGTCGCCATGGCGCATTGCAAATCTCCTCGGTCAATGACTGATCATCCAGGGCCGTGGCCCGGTCCTGGTCTTGAGCCCCAGCGGGTTGGCCTTGCTCGGCACCACCGGCTTGCTGGTGCCACAGCAACTGCAGCCCGCCGGGTGCTTGCGCGCTGCCTGATATTCGCCGACGGTTTGCGGCGCATGGGCGCTGCGCTCGTTACCGGCTATGGCCTTGCGCTGATTGGCCGACAGCGTGGTCAGCGCCGGCGCCGACAGCAGCAACTGCCCGCCCGGGCCGTCGCAATACGGGCATTGGCTGGGTTCGTGACGCTGGGCCATGGGCCGCAGCATCGTGAAGGTGCCGCAGGACTCACAGGCATATTCGTAGGTCGGCATGGCTACAGGTCCGGAGCGATGGGCAGGTCGATGCTGCCGTCGAGGAATTGGGTCGGGCCGCTGGCATTGGGGTTGATGTCGAACTCGAAGATTTCAGTCGGCAGCCACAACGTCGCGCAGGCGTTGGGGATGTCCACCACGCCGCTGATATGCCCCTGCACCGGCGCCGAGCCGAGCAACGCATACCCCTGGGCCGGCGAGTAGCCGAACTTGGTCAGGTAGTTGATCGCATTCAGGCAGGCCTGGCGGTAAGCGACATTGACGTCCAGGTAATGCTGCTGGCCCTGTTCGTCGACGGAGATGCCTTCGAAGATCAGGTAGTTCTTGTAGTTCGGGGTGATCGGGCTCGGCTTGAACACCGGATTCTTGATCCCGTATTTGGCCATGCCGCCCTTGATCAGCTCGACCTTCATGTGCACCCAGCCGGCCATTTCGATGGCGCCGCAAAAGGTGATTTCGCCGTCGCCCTGGCTGAAGTGCAAGTCGCCCACCGACAGGCCGGCGCCGTTGACGTACACCGGGAAATAGATCTTCGAGCCGCGGGACAAATCCTTGATATCGCAGTTGCCGCCATGCTCACGGGGCGGCACGGTGCGGGCACCGGTGGCGGCGGCATCGTCACGGGCCGAGCCCTTGAGTTTGCCCATGTGCGCGGTGGCGGCCAGCGGCGCGTTGGCCAGGGGTGGGACGCGGGTCGGGTTGGTGTCGATCAGCTCCTGCTCGCGACGATTCCAGTCGGCGAGCATCACCGGGTCGGGCAGGCAGCCGATCAGGCCGGGGTGGATCAGGCCCGCAAAATTGACGCCCGGGATGTGCCGGGAGCTGGTGAACATACCCTTGAAATCCCAGATGGCTTTTTGCGCGCTGGGGAAGTGATCGGTGAGAAAGCCGCCGCCGTTCTGGCGGGAGAAGAAGCCGTTGAAGCCCCACTGGGAGTCGGCCTTGGCGCCGATGTCGAGCAGGTCGACCACCAGCAAGTCGCCAGGTTCGGCGCCGTGTACGCCCACCGGGCCGGAGAGGTAATGCACGGTGGAGAGGTCGACGTCGCGCACGTCGCTGGCGTCGTCGTTGTTCTTGATGGCGCCGGCGGTCCAGTCGTAGGTTTCGAGGATGAAGTCATCGCCGGGTTTGACCCAGCAAGCCATCGGGATGTCCGGGTGCCAACGGTTGTGGATCTGTTCGTTTTCGGTGACGGGTTGGTTGAGGTCGACTTTGATCAGGGTGTCGGTCATCGAGGTGCTCCCGGAGGGTGGGTTGGCTGTCGGGAGCAGTCTCACGGGGATGGGGTTGGGCGGGGAATACGTTGGATGACGTATGCGTCTTTGGGGTTGGGGGGCATATCCGTTTTTTGGGTGATGGCTGATATCGGTTCCGCTCTTACAGCGGCTCACTTTTGAAAAGCGCAAAAGTAAGCAAAACGCTCTTGCCCCACCACTCGGCACCTCGCTTAGGCTCGGTGTGCCCTCACTCCGGCTTTGGACCGTGGGCCGCCGTCATGGGCCATCCCTGGCCCAGGACGGCTAACCCGGCGTCCTGCCGGGTTACC
>NZ_JACAPZ010000006.1:0-223883 GCF_013385475.1 Pseudomonas sp. G5001 | reverse complement strand
CAACACTCAAGCCGGCCGGGAGGCCGCTGTGCTCTTGCTTTTGATCTTGATCTTAGGCGCCCCGTTAAACCACGCTGGCCGAACGCAGGCTTTGGAGCGTGGGTAACCCGGCAGGACGCCGGGTTAGCCGCGCTGGGCCAAGGATGGCCCATCGCGGCGGCCCACGGTCCAAAGCCGGAGNNNGCGAGGTGCCGAGTGGTGGGGCAAGAGCGTTTTGCTTACTTTTGCGCTCTTCAAAAGTGAGCCGCTGTAAGAGCGGAACCATAAGCCGCCGTTACCTAAATAACGGATATGTCCCCCATCTAACCCACACCAATCATCCCCCAGCCTTATCGCGCACCATTCACCCCCAGCCGTATTTATTGTGACCCCAGGCCCCGTGCCTGACACTCAACCCATCCACCCCTAACCACCCCTGGAGTCCCCAATGAGTGAGCCTGTGCAGTTCCAAGACAAGGTCGTGATCGTCACCGGTGCCGGCGGCGGACTAGGCCGCGCCCACGCACTCCTGTTCGCCAGACACGGCGCCAAAGTGCTGGTCAACGATCTTGGCGGCTCAACCCAGGGCGAAGGCGCCAACGCCTCGGCGGCCGACCGCGTCGTCGCCGAAATCCGCGAAGCCGGCGGCATCGCCGAGGCCAACCACGACTCCGTCACCGACGGTGACAAGATCGTCCAGAACGCCCTCGACGCCTTCGGCCGCATCGACGTCGTGGTCAACAACGCCGGGATCCTGCGGGACAAAACCTTCCACAAAATGGAAGACAGCGACTGGGACCTGGTCTACCGCGTGCACGTCGAAGGCGCCTACAAAGTCACCCGCGCCGCCTGGCCCCATCTGCGTGAACAAGCCTACGGCCGGGTGATCTTCACCGCCTCCACCTCCGGTATCTACGGCAACTTCGGCCAGTCCAACTACGGCATGGCCAAGCTCGGCCTGTACGGCCTGACCCGTACCCTGGCGCTGGAAGGCCGCAAGAACAACATCCTGGTCAACGCCATCGCCCCCACCGGCGGTACACGCATGACCGAAGGCCTGATCCCGCCGCAAGTCTTCGAACGCCTCAAGCCGGAATTGATCAGCCCGCTGGTGGTGTACCTGGGCAGCGAGGCGTGTCAGGAAACCTCCGGGCTGTTCGAGGTGGGCGGCGGCTGGATCGGCAAGACCCGCTGGGAGCGCAGCCTGGGGGTGGGGTTCGACCCTGAAGCCGGGTTCTCCCCGGATGATGTCGCCGCCCACTGGCAGCAAATCTGTGACTTCGACGGGGCCGCTCACCCCAAGGACAACATCGAGGCCTTGAAGGAGATGATGGCCAACCTGCAGAAGTACAGCCTGTGATCATTACGTGAAAAAGTTTTAATCAAGCGGGGCGCCATGGCGCCCCGCTTTATTTCAGGCATAAAAAAAGCCGCTGCAAAGGCAGCGGCTGAAGTAAGACGTTTGATCAAGGAGCAATAAATCAACGTCAGTGAACACCGGTAACAGATTGAAAATATTGATCAATCCATAAAAAACTGGCTGTTCCTCCAGGTTCTGGAAGCGGGCGGTTTGCCCTGAAAGCCAGGCAAGAATAGGCTTTTGTTACAAAATGAAAAATAGCGATTCGAGACAAGGACTGTTACCAAACCCGCAACAGTGGCAATAACACCTCATCCATCCTCCTGATAATCCTTCATCCATCTCGTCCATGGCCTCTCCAAGACCCCGGCCAGAGCGCCCTCTCATCCTTTCGAGCGACAACACGAATACCTCCTTGGTGCGCTTATCGCTCCTGATCGCGGGCAGTAGGGTGGGGCCTTCTGTCACACCACCGGGGAAGACGCATGACAAAAACAACAATGCGCGCCATCTTCAGGCCACAGGCGCTGGCCGCTGCGGTTGCTTTGGGTTGCTGTGCCCAGGCGCAGGCTGTTTCGTTCAACATCGGCGAGATCGAAGGGCAATTCGATTCCTCGCTGTCGGTCGGTGCCAGCTGGGGCATGCGCGATGCCGACAAGAAGCTGGTGGGCATTCCCAACGGCGGAACGGGCCAGGCTTCCACCGGCGATGATGGTCGCCTGAACTTCAAGAAGGGCGAGACCTTCTCCAAGATCTTCAAGGGCATCCACGACCTGGAACTCAAGTACGGCGACAGCGGCGTGTTCGTGCGCGGCAAGTACTGGTACGACTTTGAACTGCAGGACGAAGACCGCGAATTCAAGCAGATCAGCAATAACCACCGCGACGAAGGCGCACGCTCTTCCGGCTACGAATTACTCGACGCGTTTGTCTATCACAACTATTCCATCGGCGATTTGCCGGGCAACGTGCGCGTCGGTAAACAGGTGGTCAGTTGGGGGGAAAGTACGTTCATCGGCAACTCCATCAACAGCATCAACCCCATCGACGTTTCCGCGTTCCGCCGCCCTGGCGCCGAGATCAAGGAAGGCCTGATTCCGGTCAACATGGTGTTCGCCTCCCAAAGCCTCACCAACCAGTTGAGCGTGGAAGGTTTCTACCAGTTGAACTGGGAAAACACCGTGGTGGACAACTGCGGCACCTTCTTCGGTAACGACGTGGTGGCCCATGGCTGTAACGGCAACTACACCGTCGGCAGCCCGGCGATTGCGCCGTTGCAGCCGGTGGCGGCGGCGTTTGGCCAGGGCTTCCAGGTCACCAACGAAGGCGTTGTAGTGCAACGTGCAAAAGACCGCGAGGCGCGCGATGGCGGCCAGTTCGGCATGGCGTTGCGCTGGCTGGGAGATGACACCGAGTACGGCCTGTACTTCATGAACTATCACAGCCGCACGCCCACCGTCGGTACCATCACCGCCAACACCAACCTGGCAACCATTGGCGCTATTGCCAACGCGGCCAACGGGATCGCCCCGGGTTCCGGGGCCGGCCTGGCGCAAAGCACGATGCTCGGTCGCGGCCAGTATTACCTCGACTACCCGGAAAACATCCGCCTGTTCGGTGCCAGCTTCTCGACCACCTTGCCCACCGGCACCGCCTGGACCGGCGAAATCAGCTACCGCCCGAATGCTCCCGTACAACTCAACACCACCGACCTGACGCTGGCCCTGGTCAACCCGATTGCCGGCAACGCCGCTTCACCGATCAGCAGTTCCTTCGGTGCCGACAACGCCGGCTACCGCCGCAAGGAAATCACCCAGATCCAGAGCACCATGACCCAATTCTTCGACCAGGTACTGGGCGCCGAACGCCTGACCCTGGTGGGCGAGGCGGCCTTTGTGCACGTCGGCGGGCTGGAGGCGAAATCCAAGCTGCGTTATGGCCGTGACTCGGTCTACGGCCAGTACGGGTTCGGCGGCGACACCGATGGGTTTGTCACGGCCAACTCCTGGGGTTATCGCGCCCGGGCCATCCTCGATTACAACAACGTATTCGCCGGGGTCAACCTCAAGCCCAACGTGTCGTGGTCCCAGGACGTCAGCGGCTACGGCCCCAACGGCCTTTTCAACGAAGGCGCCAAGGCCATCAGCGTCGGCGTGGATGCGGACTACCGCAACACCTACACCGCGAGCCTGAGCTACACCGATTTTTTTGGCGGTGACTACAACACCCTCACCGACCGCGACTTCATCGCCCTCAGCTTTGGCGTGAACTTCTGATTTGGCTTAAGTAAGGACAAGAGACTATGCGCAAAATGATTCTGCAATGCGGGGTGTTGGCCCTGAGCCTGTTGGCCGCCAACGTGATGGCCGCAGTGTCGCCGGAAGAAGCGGCCAAGCTCGGCACTACCCTGACCCCGGTGGGCGCCGAGAAGGCCGGTAACGCCGATGGTTCGATCCCGGCATGGACCGGTGGTATCCCGAAAAACGCCGGGGCGGTGGACAGCAAGGGTTTCCTCGCTGACCCGTTCGCCAATGAAAAGCCGCTGTTCGTGATCACCGCCGCCACGGTCGACAAATACAAGGACAAACTCTCCGAAGGCCAGGTGGCGATGTTCAAGCGCTACCCGCAAACCTACAAGATTCCGGTGTACCCGACCCACCGCACGGTCAACCTGCCGCCGGAGATCTACGAGTCGATCAAGCGCAGCGCGCTCAACGTACACGCGATCAACGACGGCAACGGCCTGGAAAATTTCACCGGCAACCGCTACTACGCCTTCCCGATTCCGAAAAATGGCGTGGAAGTGCTGTGGAACCACATCACCCGTTACCACGGCGGCAACCTGCGCCGCATCATCACCCAGGCCACGCCGCAGACCAACGGCAGCTACACGCCGATCCGTTTCGAGGAAGAAGTGGCCGTGCCGCAACTGATCCCGGACATGGACCCGGTCAAGGGCGCCAACGTACTGACCTTCTTCAAACAATCGGTGACCGCCCCGGCGCGTCTGGCCGGCAACGTACTGTTGGTGCATGAGACGCTCGACCAAGTGAAGGAACCGCGCCTGGCCTGGGTCTACAACGCCGGCCAGCGCCGGGTACGCCGTGCGCCGCAAGTGGCCTACGACGGGCCGGGCACTGCGGCCGACGGCCTGCGCACCTCGGATAACTTCGACATGTTCTCCGGCGCTCCCGACCGCTACGACTGGAAGCTGGTGGGCAAGAAGGAGATGTACATTCCCTACAACAGCTACAAGCTCGATTCGCCGACCCTCAAGTACGACGACATCATCAAGGCCGGCCACATCAACCAGGACCTGACCCGCTACGAGCTGCACCGGGTCTGGGAAGTGATCGGCACGGTCAAGCCGAGCGAGCGGCACATCTACGCCAAGCGCCACATGTACATCGACGAAGACAGCTGGCAGGTGGCGCTGGTGGACCACTACGACGGCCGCGGCCAGCTGTGGCGTGTTGCTGAAGGTCACGCGCAGTTCTACTACGACCATCAGGTGCCGGCCTACACCGTCGAAACCCTGTACGACATCATCGCCGGGCGCTACATCGCCCTGGGCATGAAGAACGAAGAGAAGAGCAGCTTTGTGTTCGGCTTTGCGGCCAAGGCGGCCGACTACACGCCGGCAGCATTGCGCTCGGAAGGCGTGCGCTAAAACCTGATTGAAGTGCGATGAAACTGTGGGAGCGGGCTTGCTCGCGAAGGCGGTCTGTCAGTTAAAGCATCAGTGACTGATACACCGCCTTCGCGAGCAAGCCCGCTCCCACATTTACGGTGTTCCACCTTTAGAACGAGTGCCGGGCTGCCTTTTGGCTCCCGGCTTTTTTATGCCCGCCAATCAGCCTGCTGAATACTCCTCAACAACCGCCAGCCACAGGACTAGGGTAGGGCGCACGCCGCCTAATAATAAAAAACAGGGACGCAGTAATGACCGCCATGACCCGTTGTCTGGATCGTCCTGGATTCATGCCACGCTTGTCTCCCCATCATCTGTTGCGCCCGCGCCTGGCCGTGCCGCTGCTCAACGCCACCGCGCGGGTGAAGTTGCTCTGCGCCCCGGCCGGCAGTGGCAAGAGTGCATTGCTCGCCGAGTGCGCGTTGCAGGCGCCTTCGCAGTGCCAGGTGTACTGGTTGCCGCTGAATGGCGTGGCCTCGGATTTGTGTCAGCGCCTGGCGCAAAGCCTTGGCCTCGACTTTGTTGATGAGCCCACGTTGCTGCTGGCCCTGAACCGCTGGCAAGCGCCGGGCTGGTTGTTTCTCGATGACTTCTGCCGCGTGCCGGCGCCTGAACTGGATGGGTTGCTTGACCGCATTCTGGCGGCCAGCAGCCCGGCCTTGACCTGGTGGATCGGCGCGCGGCGGCGGCCGGCCTGCAACTGGCCCCGGCTGTTGCTTGATGATGAACTGTGGGAATGCAGCGCTGCCGAGTTGGCGTTTGACCCCAGCGAAATCCAGCACTTGGCCGGGCCCAGCGCCGACAAGGTATTGCAGTTCAGCGCCGGCTGGTGCGCCGGAGTGCGTATCGGATTGCTTGAAGGCGACGGGCACCCGGACAAAACCTTGCTCGACTACCTGCAACACGAGTTGTTCACGGGCCTGGCGCCGGAATTGGCTGAGGCCTGGCGCGTGCTCGCGCACCTGCCACGCTTCAACCCGAGCTTGTGTGACCACCTGTTCGGCTTTGGTGACGGTGGCGACTACCTGCGAGACTTGCAGACGCTGGGCGCCTTTATCGAGCCCTGGGAGGAGTCCACCGACTGGCTGCAAGTCTTCCCGCCACTGGCCCAACTGATGCGCGCCGAACCCTGGCCAGCCAGGCGCTCCTGGCACCGGCGCGCGTGCCAATGGTTTACCGCCGCCGAGGACTGGCAAGCAGCGTTTGAGCAAGCGTTGCAGGCCGAAGAGTACGAAGTGGCCGTGAGCCTGTTGCAGCACTTCAGTTTTGAAGACCTGTTCCGCCAGCAAAATGCGGTGCTGTTGTTGCGCCTGCATGAGCAGCATGGTGATGAATTGATGCTGGGCTCGGCGCAACTGGTGGGCTTGGTAACGGCGGCGTTGCTGTTTGCCGGGCGTTTCGACCAGGCGGCGTTGTGCATTGACCAACTGGCGCGTTTCACTCCGCAACCGACCGCGCACCTGCAGCGTTATCTGCTGGCCCGCTGGCAGGCGCAATGGGGCTGGCTGTTGCATCTGGGCGGCGAAGCCGCACGGGCCCGGGAACATTTTCTCGAAGCTCTGCAAGACTTGCCCGAGAGCGCCTGGACGTCGCGCCTGATGTGCCTGTCGGGCCTGACCCAGCAAGCCTTGCTGCGTGGCGAGCTGGACGTGGCCCAGGCGCTGAACCGCGAGGCGTTGTGCCTGGCGCGCTCCCACGGCTCACTGCTGTTGGAGGCATTGTTGGAGCTCGATCATGCGCAGTTGCTGGAGCAGCGCGGCGCGCCGTATCGGGCCCAGAGCCTGCTGGAAAATGTGCAGCGCATGCTGGTGCAACAGCGGCTTAAAGCCGGGCCGTTGATGGGGCGGATTTGCTTGCGACGTGGGCACCTGGCGCTGCGCCAGGGCCACGACGCCGTGGCCGCCGAATGCTTCGAATCCGGCCTGGGCATGTGCCTGCACAGCCAGGACAAACGCGTGCTCTACGGCTACCTGGGACTGGCGCTATTGGCCGCCAACAAGGGCGATTACGCCCAGGCGTTTATCCAGTTGCGCGACGCTGAACGCCTGATGCAGCAACGCCAGGTGCCCGACACCGTCTATCGCGCCGTATTGCTGTTGCTCAGCGGGCATTTCTGGCTGCAACAGGGCCGTGCCGAACTGACCCTGGAGGCGGTGACCCGGGTGCTGCGGCACTACCGTGGCCCCAAGGCGAAACAAGCACCGCCGGCCACCCTGGAGTTGATCCCCAGGCTTGAATATTTGCAGGTGCTGGCCGATGTGAAATTGCATCGCGCCGAAGAGCCTGTCGCCCGCCTGAGTGCGTTACTGGAGGCCGCCCGTCAGCGGGGCATGCTGTGCCTGGAAGCGGAGTTGCACTTGGTGCTGGGGGAAGTGGCCTGGCAAGTCGGCGATCGCCCGTTGGCCGTGCGCTCGCTGGAAGCCGGATTGGAACTGGCGGGGCGTTGCCAGGTACAGCAGGCGATTCGCGAGCTGCGCCTCAGGCAACCGGGGTTGTTGAGTGCATTGGGGCTGGAACCGCAGGAATGCCCGGCGGCGGCGGGGGAAAATCCCCTGAGCCAGCGCGAGCTTGAGGTGCTGCAACTGATTGCCCAGGGCAATTCCAATCTGGAAATTGCCAGCCAATTGTTTATCTCGCTGCACACGGTAAAAACTCATGCGCGGAGGATTCACAGCAAGTTGGGGGTGGAGCGGCGCACCCAGGCAGTGGCCAAGGCCAAGACGCTGGGCTTGATGGCTTGAAGCCATGCACTATTCGTCAAACAATGACGATCAAATGTGGGAGCGGGCTTGCTCGCGAATGCGGTGTATCAGTCACTGATGCTTTAACTGACAGACTGCATTCGCGAGCAAGCCCGCTCCCACATTTTGTTCTGTTGGGTGCCTGATACTGAGCGTTACGGCTGATAACCCATGCGCCAACTCACCGCCTGGGTCGCCGCCAGCAAACGCTTCGCCGCCGGGCCGTCTTCATCGGCATGGAACAGCGACGTCGGCCCCACCACGGTCAACACCGCCGCCACTTGCCCGACCGCGTTGAACACCGGCGCCGACAACGCGTCCACACCCGGCATCAGCAAACCATGCACAAAGTGCAAGCCGCGCTGGCGGATCTGCTCACAGGTGGTCGCGTATTCCTGGTCATCCGCCAACGCATGGGCGACGCCCGCCTGAATCTCCCGCTCGCGCAACTCCACGGTTTCCCGCGACGGCAGGAACGCACTGAACACCAGCCCGGTGGACGAACTGAGCAACGGCAACACCGAGCCCAATTGCGTGACCACCGTCACCGCGCGCACCGCCGGCTCGATATGCACCACGGTCGCGCCCTGGTTACCCCAGACGGCCAGGAAGCAGGTTTCATTCAACTCATCCCGCAGTTCCGCCAGGGGCAGGGCGGCGACTTTCAGCACGTCCATGCTGCCCAGCGCGGCCAGCCCCACGCGCAAGGCTTCGCGGCCCAGGCCGTAATGGTTGGTGGCGGTGTTCTGTTCGGCAAAACCCGAGGCAATCAGCGCCTGCAAATAGCGGTGGACCTTGCTCGCCGGCATTTGCACGTGCTCGGCCAGACGCGACAACGAGGTGGCCGGCGACAGTTCAGCCAGGGCCTTGAGGATGTCGGTGCCCACTTCAGCCGAGCGGACTTTCTGTTTACCGGTGTCGCGGGGGACGGGCGGCTTTTCCATGGAGGGCATGAATCCGAAAGACGAATGGGCGTCTTTATAGCTTGACGGTCAACAGGTATCAAATTACGTTATGCGTAACTGGATTACGATAAAAACAACTTCCGCTCAGAGGACGATCCATGACCCTCGAATACCTATCGGGTTTTGGCAATGAATTTGCCACTGAAGCCTTGCCCGGTGCATTGCCCGTCGGCCAGAACGCCCCGCAGAAAGCGCCCTACGGGCTGTACACCGAACTCTTTTCCGGCACCGCCTTCACCATGGCCCGCAGCGAAGCCCGGCGCACCTGGTTGTACCGCATCCAGCCGTCGGCCAATCACCCGGCGTTCGTCAAGCTGGAACGGCAATTGGCCGGTGGACCGCTGGGCGCTGTGACGCCCAACCGCCTGCGCTGGAACCCGCTGGATATTCCGGGTGAGCCGACAGATTTCGTCGATGGCCTTGTAGGCATGGTCGCCAATTCCGGATCGGAAAAACCCTCGGGCATCAGCATCTACAACTACCGCGCCAACCGTTCGATGGACCGCGTGTTCTTCAACGCGGACGGCGAACTGTTGATCGTTCCCGAGCAGGGCCGCCTGCGCATTGCGACCGAACTGGGTGTGCTGGAAGTCGAGCCACTGGAAATCGTCGTGCTGCCCCGCGGCCTGAAATTCCGCGTCGAACTGCTGGATGCCCAGGCCCGCGGTTACGTCGCCGAGAACCATGGCGCGCCACTGCGCCTGCCGGACCTTGGTCCTATCGGCAGCAACGGCCTGGCCAACCCACGGGATTTCCTCACGCCCGTCGCCCATTACGAAGACCTCAAGCAACCGACCACGCTGGTGCAGAAATTCCTCGGCGAACTGTGGGGCTGCCAGCTCGACCATTCGCCGCTGAACGTGGTGGCGTGGCACGGCAACAACGTGCCGTACAAATACGACCTGCGTCGTTTCAACACCATCGGCACCGTGAGCTTCGATCACCCGGACCCATCGATCTTCACCGTATTGACCTCGCCCACCAGCGTGCACGGCCTGGCCAACCTCGATTTCGTGATCTTCCCGCCCCGCTGGATGGTCGCCGAAAACACCTTCCGGCCACCGTGGTTCCACCGCAACCTGATGAACGAATACATGGGCCTGATCCAGGGTGCCTACGACGCCAAGGCCGAAGGCTTCGTGCCCGGCGGCGCGTCGTTGCACAGCTGCATGAGCGCCCACGGCCCGGATGGCGAGACTTGCACCAAAGCCATCAACGCGACGCTTGAGCCCCACAAGATTGATAACACCATGGCGTTCATGTTCGAGACCAGCCAAGTGCTGCGTCCTACACAGTTCGCGCTGGAATGCCCGCAACTGCAACCTTCCTACGACGCTTGCTGGGCCTCGCTCCCTGCAACCTTCAACCCGAATCGGAGATAACCCATGACTCAGCTTAATCTCACCCGCAGTTGGGTGGTTTCCGCCAACGGTCACCGGGATTTCCCGCTGCAAAACCTGCCGTTGGGGGTGTTCAGCCTTAATGGCTCGGCACCGCGCAGTGGCGTGGCGATTGGCGAGCAGATTCTTGATCTGCACGCCGCGTTGGAATGCTTTGAAGGCGAAGCCCGCCGGGCCGTTGAAGCCACCGCTGGCGGCCAACTGAACGCATTTTTCGAACTCGGCCGTGGCCCGCGCGTGGCCCTGCGTGAACGCCTGCTGGAACTGTTGGCCGAAGGCAGCGAACAGCAAGGCAAACTGCAAGCTGCGCTGCGCCCGGCTGCCGATTGCCAGATGCACCTGCCGGCCAAAATCAATGATTACACCGACTTCTACGTCGGCATCGAGCACGCACAAAACGTCGGCAAACTGTTCCGTCCCGATAACCCGCTGCTGCCCAACTACAAATATGTGCCGATCGGTTATCACGGCCGTGCGTCGACCATTCGCCCATCGGGCACCGACGTGCGCCGCCCTAAAGGCCAGACGCTGCCAGCCGGTCAAACCGAGCCGACCTTCGGCCCCTGCGCCCGCCTGGACTACGAGCTGGAGCTGGGCATCTGGATCGGCCAGGGCAATGCCATGGGCGACTCGATTGCCATCGGCGACGCGGCTGATCACATCGCCGGTTTCTGCCTGCTCAACGACTGGTCGGCGCGGGATATCCAGGCCTGGGAATACCAGCCGCTGGGCCCGTTCCTGTCGAAGAGTTTCATCACCAGCATTTCGCCATGGGTGGTGACGGCTGAAGCCCTGGAACCGTTCCGCAAGGCACAACCGGCGCGCCCTGAAGGCGACCCACAACCGCTGCCATACCTGCTGGACAAGCGCGACCAGGCGGCCGGTGGTTTTGATATCGAACTGGAAGTGCTGCTGACCACCGCCTCGATGCGTGAGCAGAACCTGCCGGCCCATCGCTTGACCCTGAGCAATACCCAACACATGTACTGGACCGTCGCGCAGATGGTTGCGCACCACAGCGTCAACGGCTGCCAGTTGCAGGCGGGTGACCTGTTCGGTTCGGGCACCTTGTCGGGGCCGGAAGCCGGGCAATTCGGCAGCCTGCTGGAAATCACCGAGGGCGGTAAAAAGCCGATCGAACTGGCCTCCGGCGAAGTGCGTAAGTTCCTCGAAGACGGCGACGAAATCATCCTGCGTGCCCGCTGCACCCGCGACGGTTTTGCCTCCATCGGCTTCGGCGAATGCCGGGGTACCGTGGTCGCGGCGCGCTGAGAGGGCAGGGCCATGGAACTCTATACCTACTACCGCTCCACTTCGTCCTACCGGGTGCGGATCGCGCTGGCCCTCAAGGGCCTGGACTTCACCGCCGTGCCGGTCAACCTGCTGGTGCCCAAGGGCGGCGCCAACCATCAGCCGGAGTACCTGGCGATCAACCCGCAAGGTCGCGTGCCGGCCTTGCGCACCGATGAGGGTGATGTGTTGATTCAGTCGCCGGCGATCATCGAGTACCTGGAGGAACGTTATCCACAGGTGCCGTTGCTCTCCACGGATCTGGCAACCCGCGCCCATGAGCGCGCGGTGGCGTCGGTCATCGGTTGCGACATCCACCCGCTGCACAACTCCAGTACCCAGAATCTGCTCAAGCAATGGGGGCACGATGAAGCGCAGGTGCTGGAGTGGATCGGGCACTGGATCAGCCAGGGCCTGGTGGCGGTGGAGCAGTTGATCGGTGATCAGGGTTACTGCTTTGGCGAGCAGCCGGGGATGGCGGATACGTTCCTGATTCCACAGTTGTATGCGGCCGAGCGGTTCAAGGTGTCGCTGGCGGCATACCCGCGCATTCAGCGGGTGGCGGGGTTGGCGGCGCAGCATCCGGCGTTCATGGCGGCTCATCCCGCCAACCAACCGGATACCCCATAAATCTCCAGGCTCACACCGGCCAAATGTGGGAGCGGGCTTGCTCGCGAATACGGTGTATCAGTCAGCAGATGTATTGACTGGCATACCGCTTTCGCGAGCAAGCCCGCTCCCACATGTGATCTTCAGCGTGTCCAAAATATATAAAAACAATACAGGTCCCTTGCGATGCACAATCAGATTGCCAGCTTTCGTGCGGCACTCGACGCCCGTCCGGTGTCGCGCTATCAGTGGTTGATTCTCCTGTTGCTGGCACTGTTGCTGGTCACCGATGGCTACGACGCCCAGGTCCTGGGCTACGTAGTACCGGCGCTGGCCAAGGACTGGGGCCTGGAAAAAGCCGCGTTCGGCCCGGTGTTCAGCGCCAACCTGCTGGGGCTGACGCTGGGCTCCCTGGCCGTCACGCCGCTGGCGGATCGCTTCGGGGTGCGGCGCATCCTGCTGTGCTGTGTGTTGATCTACGCCAGCCTCACGGTGCTGATGGTGTTCGCCAACTCTCTCAATACCTTGATGGCCGCCCGCTTTATCTGCGGCATCGGCATGGGCGGTGCAATGCCCAGCGCCATGGCCCTCATGTCGGAATACTCACCACCCCGCCTGCGAACATTGATGGTGACGCTCGCCGCCTGTGGCTTTTCTTTCGGCGGTGCGGCCGGAGGTTTTGTCGCGGCCGGGTTTATCGACAGTTTCGGCTGGCAGGCGGTGTTCCTCGCCGGTGGTGTGACGCCATTGCTGTTGTTTCCGTTTCTTGCCTGGATGTTGCCCGAATCCCTGCCACGCCTGCTGCGTGATGCACCGCCGTATGCGCGCCTGCAAAAAGTCACTGCGCGGATGCTGCCAGGCTGGCTACCGCCGGCGGCGAGCGAGGAGCAAAACCGCCAGGAGCAAGGCAGCAAACTGACGGTGGTGGAGCTGTTCCGCCATGGCTACGCGCGCCCGACATTACTGCTGTGGGCGACGTTTTTTGTCAGCCTGATCCTGCTGTATTTCATGATCAGCTGGCTGCCTTCGCTGTTGCTGGAAAGCGGTTTGGGCCTGAACGAAGCCAATCTGGTGACCTCGATGTTCCTGTTCGCCGGGACCTTGGGCGCCATCGGCATGGCCTGGTTTGCCGACCGGCTCAAAAGCAAAGTGCGCCTACTGTCCGGCGTGCTGGCAGCGGCTGCGGTGTGCACCATCCTGCTGGGGCTGAATCACGACAATCCGCTCTATCTGGTGGCCTGCGTGTTTGCGGCGGGCTTCTGCATCATCGGCGGTCAACTGACCCTGAACGCGTTCGCCAGTAACTTCTACCCGGCTCACGTGCGGGCCACCGGTACAGGCTGGGCACTGGGTGTCGGGCGGTTCGGGTCGATCCTGGGGCCGCTGTTCGGCAGCCTTCTGCTGGCGATGCACATACCGGTGCAGCAGATTTTCTTCTTCTGCGCGATTCCGGCGGTGATAGCGGCGTTGTTGATTATCCAGGTGCGCTCGCCAGTCAATGCACCACAGAGTTCGGCGGCAAATGCCCCAGCCGTTCGGTCAGGCGTAGACGCTGGATCGGGTCTTCGCTGAGCATCAATGCGTGTTCCAGGTCAAAACGCTCGGCGTTCGGGCAATCCAGGCGCTGATACAAACTGGCCCGGGCCAGGTAATCGGCGGCGCTGGCATTGCCCAGCTCCAGCACGCGTTCGGCATCCACCAGAGCGGCCAGGTGGTCGTCGTTGGACAGGTGCAACTGGCGCAGATTACGCGACAGCCGTTGCAGGATCGATCGCGGCTCGGCGGTGTGCAGGTGGTCGGCCTGCAACTTGAGATTGGGCCCGTATTGGCGGGTCAGCAGGTCGCGGCAATCGTTGGGGTACAGGCGTCGGCCGCCGCAGGGGTCGAGCAGGTGATCGGCGCCCGGCACGCGCAACAGGAAGTGCCCCGGGAAGTTGACGCCGACCAAGGGGATGTCCAGGCGCCGCGCCAGCTCCAGGGCAATCAGCCCGAGAGCCAGCGGCTGCCCGCGTTTACGCTTCAACACCTTGTCCAGCAGCGCGGCGGCGGGGCGCAGCGGGGTGTGGTCATCCTGGGCGAACCCCAGGTCGTTCATGCGCCGCAGCAACGGTTGTCCGAGTTCATCCGCCGGCAGCATCGGCATGCTGAGGCTGACCAATTGCTGCAATACCTTGAAGTCCTGCAGGATGGCCAAGGGGTCCACCGCCGGGTCGTGCTCGGCCGCCATCCACAGCGCGGCTTCAAACAGCGCGGGCGGTGACCGTTCCAGGCAGGCAAAAAAGGCGTCGCGGGGCTTCATTGGGTTCTCCGGCGGATGTCTCGTTTTAGCCTTGCTGTGAACTTTCGTCCAGTGCCTTAAGACAGGTCCTACCTGTTTATGTCGCAAACCCTTTAAAACCGGTGGTCTTATTCCTGCGCGCTTCAGCAGGGTTTCGCTGGCAGTCCTATACTTGGCGCCTACCAGAAGTGATTCGGGAGCTTGACGATGTTTGCGCTCATGCACAGCACCCGCCTTGAATCGCTGCACCTGAGCGTTGACCCGGCCACCGGGTTGAAGGCGGTCATTGCCATCCACAACAGCCGCCTGGGTCCCGCCCTTGGAGGCTGCCGCTACCTCTCTTACCCCGACGATGAAAGTGCCGTGGCGGATGCCGCGCGCCTGGCCCAGGGCATGAGCTACAAGGCCGCGCTGGCCGGTTTGCCGGTGGGTGGCGGCAATGCGGTGATCATCCGCCCCGCCCATGTGGAAAGCCGCGCGGCATTGTTTGAAGCCTTCGGCCGCTGCATCGAGCAGTTGGATGGCCGCTACATCACCGCCATCGACAGCGGCACCTCGGTGGCCGACATGGATTGCATCGCCCAGCAGACCCGCTATGTCACCAGCACCACGGCGGCCGGCGATCCCTCGCCCCACGCGGCGATGGGCGTGTTCGCCGGCATCCGCACCACCGCGATGGCTCGCTTGGGCAGCGATAACCTGGAAGGTCTGCGCGTGGCGATCCAGGGCCTGGGCAACGTCGGTTATGCCCTCGCCGAGCAGCTGCACGCCGCCGGGGCTGAATTGCTGGTGAGCGACATCGACCACGGCAAGGTGCAACTGGCCATGGAACAACTGGGTGCGCACCCGATTGCCAACGAAGCCTTGCTCAGCACCCCATGCGATATCCTTGCGCCCTGTGGTGTGGGCGCGGTGTTCAACCGCTACACGGTCGCGCAGTTGCGATGCGCAGCGGTGGCCGGCTCCGCCAGTGCGCAACTGACCAACCTGCAAGTGGCCGATCAGTTGGAAGGCCGTGGGATTCTTTACGCGCCGGACTACGTGATCAACTCCGGTGGGCTGATCTACGTGGCCCTCAAGCACGGCGGCGCGGAGCTGGAAACCATCACCGCGCACCTGTCGAACATCGGCACACGCCTGACCGAAATCTTCGCCCATGCCCAGGCTGAAAAGCGCTCACCCGCGCGGGTAGCGGATGAGCTGGCGGAGCGCTTGCTGTACCGCTGAGGCGGGTCAAAGCTGATATTTCTCCCGGGCCAGTTGGCCCACGCCCATACGATCAAGTATGTGCATCGGGCACAGAATCGTGACCCGCACGGTTCCCGGCAGGCGGCTGATTTCAATCGAGCCGTTGATGGTCGCGCGGTTGCGCACTTCGTCGAGCGGCAGCCCGGTCACGGCGGCGGCGCGTTCCAGTCCATTGTCTGTCGCGACGTTGAGATTGGTCCCACTGCCGATGAAGGTGATGGGCGCGTTCTCCTCGATCTCCACCTGGCCCCAGCGCTCCCCCAGTGCCTTCACTCGCAGGCGTTGCTCCGCGGTCATCGGGCGCGCCATGGGCGGCAGGTCATCGAGGTTTTGCAGCAGGATCGGCCCGTCCAGGCTCAGGCCCTTGATCACCTGCACCGTCAGTTCGGTTTCCCCCGACACATCGGTGGCATGCCCGGCAATTTCGCCATTGCCCTGTTGAGCATGCATATCGCCCATGTACACCCCGGCGCCGGGGACCTTCACCGGGCAGATCAGGATGCAGCCTTCGCGCACGGAATTGGTGTCCATGTGGCCATCGGTTTTCGCGGCGTGCAGTTCATCATGGGTCATGCCGTAGCGATGGGGCGCGCCCACCAGGTACTGGCCGAAGTCGCCGCAGTTGTGGGAATCCGGCAGATCCCGTGAAGGCGTGGTGCCGATGTTGCCCAGGAATGGGCGCATATGCGCGGCCAGGCCCGGGATATCGGCGCGGGCCAGGGACAGGATCGAGTGCTGGGCAGACAGTTCGGGCAGCGCCGACAGGTCCGATGCCTTGCCGGCCAGGCGATCCGCCACGGCCTGGTTGACCGTCAGGCTCACCTGATGCTCGGCATCCAGAACGATCACGTAACCATTGCTGAAACGAAACGCACTGACCTCGGCGCCACAGGCATCGCAACGAATGGCGTCATCGCCAATGCCTTGGACGTGGCTGGCGGGATGCTCTTGCCCGCAGTTGGAGCAGAACTTCGCGACGAACGGGTCGCCATGGTAGCGACCTTCGACGAAACTCATGACTCCCGAGGACGTGGCCAGGGAGGTGACGCGCATGCGCTTGATCTTCAGCGCCACCGCGTCGCCGATTTCGGCGCCGGCGATGAACACGGGCTGGGTCACTTCATGGCCACCCTCAAAGGCCGGTGTGATCATCGGGCCCCAGCAACCGGGCGGGGTGCCGGTGATCAAGGTGCCACCGTCGGCCAGCGGGCCGAGCATTTTCTGGCTGGGGCCGAGCAGCCCATTGGTGTAGGAGGTGACGGTGAGACGGTCGACAGAAGGGAGGTTATTCATTTTATTTTCCGGGCCCTGGGTGATTGAATGTTGAACAGGCTTCATCACTTAAGCGCCGATGTGTATCTGTCGTGTGTCGCGCTGCCGCGATTGCCGGTACGTGTGTATCTCAGGGGCATCCATACACACTCTGATACACCCGCAGTGGCGGACACGTGCAAATACAGATATCTCTGTTATCGGCTTATTTTTTCAAACCCATCAGAACGAGGTTGGCATGTCCAAACAAACAGCAGGGCGCTCCAGCGGGCGCATGATTACCTTCAAACGCCCGGATGGCGCTGACGTCAACGGCTACCTGGCCAGCCCGGCGGTACTCGAAGGCGCGCCGGCGATCGTGGTGATCCAGGAATGGTGGGGCGTAAACGATCAGATCAAGGGCGTGGCCAATCGACTGGCCGAATGCGGTTACCGCGTGTTGGTGCCGGACCTTTATCGCGGCGCGTCGACCGTGGAAGAGGAAGAGGCTCACCACCTGATGGATGGGCTGGATTTTGGTGACGCGGTTTCCCAGGACATCAAGGGCGCTGTGCAGTACTTGCAGGCGGATTCGAAAAAAGTCGGTGTGACCGGTTACTGCATGGGCGGGGCGTTGACGTTGCTGGCGTTGAACGCGATTCCGGAAGTGGCTGCGGGCGTGGTGTGGTACGGCTTCCCGCCGCTGGAGTATCTGGATGCTTCGAAGATCAAGGCGCCGCTGATCGGGCATTGGGGCACGCAGGATGCCTTCTTCAATATCGACACCGTGGCGGAGCTGGAGGCAAAACTGCATGCTGCGGGTGTGGACGCGACTTTCCATCGCTACCTGGCGCGCCATGCGTTTGCCAACGAGACGGCGATTGGTGATGGTCGGATTGCAGACACGCAATACGATGCCGCCTGGTCGCAACTGGCGTGGGACCGCACGTTGACGTTCTTCGGCAAGACCTTGTGGCAGGCATGACACATGTGAAAGGCATCAACGCATAACCTGTGGCGAGGGAGCTTGCTCCCGCTGGGCTGCGCAGCAGACCCAAAAGCTTGGGAGCGCTGCGCACTCCAGCGGGAGCAAGCTCCCTAGCTACAAGCAAGCGCCCTCTGCCACAGCAAGCCCTTTCGCCACTACTGGCAATGCATCACTCAGCCGCTGGCTGCCCAATCTCCGCCAATGCACTCGCATTGTTCTTGAACGCCGCCGCAAACGCCGCGCGGTTCTTGGCCATGAAAATACCGGCATCTTCTGCCTGCTTCTCGCTCAAGCCTTCGACGTTTTTCAACAGCACTTCCATCAGGGACTCTGCCAGTTCAAGCATCTGGTCGTGTGCGTCGGCAAGTTTGCGATCCACGAATGTAGTCTCCAGGTCACGGGTACTGCGATACAGGGTTTCAACAGCCATTTTTCGGCCTCGTCATCGGTGCAGTATTGAAGGGAGTTGCCCTTGGTTCGAGTGTCGCCAAGCGTTCTTGCGACTACTGTATTTATATACAGCTAAAAGCATAAGCCAATCCATGGGCTTTGGGTAGTGGCTTTTTAATGTAGCTGGCAAATGCTGGTTTGCCCTATCGGAAACTTCTCACAGGTTGGTGGGGTTGCAGGAGCGTCATTCAGTGGCTTACCTTCTCCGGGCTTCGCTTATGCGGTACACGAGTTTGGCGGCTCGAATTTAAGGAGCAAACATCTTGTAAATCCAAGGAATGCACCATGGTAAAAATGACTGCCTGTTTTTCTGAGTCGCCTATAAAGCCGCCTACCGCGCTTTTCGCTGTGACCCCAAATACTGACACTGAAACATTACTCGCCAACGCCAGCGAAACCTTGAACAGTGCCCGTGAAATGGCCAGTAGCCTGGCTTTTGAGCTTGAAGGACCACAGCGAAGTTTGCTTCTGGCGATCCATCAACTGCTGGAAATGAGTGGTTTATTGGTCGATCAAGCGTTGGATCAAGTCGCCCCGACCTGACCTGAATCACCCGGTCACCTAGATCGTTCCCACGCTCTGCGTGGGAATGCATACCGTGACGCTCCGCGTCACCTCTACCCGAAACCCTGGGGCATGGGACGCGGAGCGTCCGGGGCGGCATTCCCACGCAGAGCGTGGGAACGATCATCAAGCAGCGAGATAAGTGCCTCATATCACCCCGCCACCATCTCACTCCCTGTTCCCTGGCCTTTTTTCTGCATGCAGAGAAACCGTCACGTCCAACCCGCATTATCCGGTCGAGCCGACCTAAGGAAGCATCATCGTGAAAATCAACTGGGCTGAAAACCTGCGCAAGACCGTGCACCAACTGGCCGAGTCCTTGGGAAATCTGTTCGTCGAGACCTTCCACTACCTGGCACTGTTCGCCATTGGTGCGGTGACCGCCTATGCCGCGGTGATGGAATTTCTGGGGATGCTGGAGACGGGGCACATCAAGATCGATGACATCTTGCTGCTGTTCATCTACCTGGAACTGGGGGCGATGGTCGGGATTTATTTCAAGACCAACCACATGCCGGTGCGTTTCCTGATCTACGTGGCGATCACGGCGCTGACCCGTCTGCTGATTTCCAACGTGTCCCACCACAACCCGCCCGACATCGGCATCATCTACCTGTGCGGTGGGATTCTGCTGCTGGCGTTCGCGATTCTGGTGGTGCGGTATGCGTCGTCGGCATTTCCGTCGGTGAAGGTCGAAGGCCCGCGCCGCAAGGGCGAAGCGAGCCTTGAAACAGAGAAGGGCGAGCTCTAGAACCCTGCGTTGAGCGGCGGCCTGTTGACCGGCGGCCGCTGCAGTACCTGGTGGCTGTCCCCATCGGTCATCACCGCCAATATCTCCATCGCGCTGTGCCCCTGCTCGATCGCAATCCCGAATTGCACACTCTGCACCAGCCGTTTCAGGCGCTGGGGGTCGTTGCGTTGTTCGGCGCTGATCATGCGTTTGGCCACGACGCCGTCTTCATCGGACAGGGTCAGCATGATGCTGCCGTCCAGCCGCTGGATGCTTAAATTGACCCGGTATTTCGGGGCGAAGGTGTCGGTGATGATCTGAAAAGGGTTGTCCATGGTGCGTTACCGCCTGATAAGAACATGCAGTCATTGACGACCGGTGTCGGGATTAGTTCGCGTTTCCTGACCACCGGCCATTCGCTCGCTGAGGTTTTCACAAGGTCCGTTTTCCTCAGTAGCTGTACAGCAAGGGGCGTGCCGTACAGCAATCTGCCTGCCATCAAATTTCCCCTGTGGGAGCGGGCTTGCTCGCGAATGCGGTGTGTCAGCCAATGATTGCTCAGCTGAACGACCGCTTTCGCGAGCAAGCCCGCTCCCACAGTGGGTGGGTGGTGTTTCTGAGTTCGGTGATCCGTTTCAGGGCATGACCGAAAAAACGATCGCAGACAGCGCAATCAAACCGATCAACACCACAAACACGTTGGACGCCTGGCCCGAGTACTGGCGCAGGGATGGCACTCGGCGGATGGCGTACATCGGCATCAGGAACAACAGGCAAGCGATGATCGGCCCGCCCATGGTTTCGATCATGCCGAGGATGCTCGGGTTGAAGGTGGCCACGGCCCAGCAGGTCAGCACCATGAACAGCGCGGTGCAGCGCTCCAGCCACTTGGCGGACATCGAACGGTTACGTCCGCGCAGGGATTTGACGATGAGGCCCTGGAAACCTTCGCTGGCGCCGATGTAGTGGCCCAGGAAGGATTTGGTGATCGCCACCAGCGCGATCAACGGTGCGGCGTAGGCGATGACCGGGGTCTGGAAGTGGTTCGCCAGGTACGACAGGATCGAGATGTTCTGCGCCTTGGCGGCGGCGAGGTCAGCCGGCGACAGGGCCAGCACGCAGCTGAAGCAGAAGAACATCACCGTCAGCACCATCATGCTGTGGGCCATGGCCAGGATGCCGCTGCTTTTGCGTTCGGCTTGCGGGCCGTACACGCGTTTCTGGTCGACGGCGAAGGCGGAGATGATCGGCGAGTGGTTGAAGGAAAACACCATCACCGGGATCGCCAGCCACAAGGTCTTGAAGAAGGCCGGCACGGGCATGCCTTCGCTGGCGGAGGCGAAGAATGCGCCGTTCCAGTTGGGGATCAGGCTCACCGCCAACAGCAGCAGGGCGGCGACGAAGGGGTACACCAGCACGCTCATGGCCTTGACGATCACGCCCTGGCCGCAGCGCACAATGGCCATCAGGCCGAGGATCAGCACCAGCGACAGGATTGCCCGGGGCGGTGCAGCCAGGTGCAGTTGGTGTTCCATAAAGCTGGTCAGGGTGTTGGTCAGCGCCACGCTGTACACCAGTAAAATCGGGAAGATCGCGAAGAAGTACAGCAGGGTGATCAGCTTGCCGGCGCCGATACCGAAGTGTTCTTCCACCACTTCGGTGATGTCGCCGGATTTGCCCGACAACACAAAGCGCGTCAGCCCACGGTGGGCGAAGAAGGTCATCGGAAAGGCCAGCAGCGCCAGCACGATCAACGGCCAGAAGCCGCCCACGCCAGCGTTGATCGGCAGGAACAAGGTGCCGGCACCGATGGCGGTGCCGTAGAGGCCGAGCATCCAGGTGGTGTCGTGTTTGTTCCAGCCTTGTGTAACGGTGGTCGGCGTCAGGTCTACAGCGGGATTTTCGGCAGCAGGTGTACGTACATCGGTCATCGTTATTGCCTCGTTATTATTTTTGCGCGGGCTCACGTTGGGGCGATCAGGGAATGCTCCTCAGCACTCCACCCAGCTAACGGCCAGGCCGCCCCGTGAAGTTTCTTTGTATTTGTCGTGCATGTCGGCGCCGGTGTCGCGCATGGTGCGGATCACCCGGTCCAGGGAGATGAAGTGTTTGCCGTCGCCGCGCAGGGCCATTTGCGTGGCGTTGATCGCCTTGACCGCGGCGATGGCGTTGCGCTCGATGCACGGCACCTGGACCAACCCGCCAACCGGGTCGCAGGTCAACCCCAGGTTATGTTCCAGGCCGATTTCGGCGGCGTTTTCCAGTTGCTCCGGGGATGCGCCGAGCACGTCTGCAAGGCCGGCAGCGGCCATGGCGCAGGCGGAACCGACTTCGCCCTGGCAGCCGACTTCGGCGCCGGAGATCGAGGCGTTTTTCTTGCAGAGGATGCCGACGGCGGCGGCAGCCAGGAAGAAATTCACCACGTCATCGTCGGACGCGTCCGGGTTGAACTTCATGTAGTAGTGCAGCACCGCCGGGATGATTCCCGCCGCGCCATTGGTCGGCGCGGTGACCATGCGCCCGCCGGCGGCGTTTTCTTCATTGACGGCTAGGGCGAACAGGTTGACCCATTCCATGGCCGACAAGGTCGAGGTGATGACGTTGGGTTTGCCGATTTCCAGCAGGCTGCGGTGCAATTTCGCCGCGCGCCGTGGCACATCCAGACCGCCGGGCAGGATGCCTTCGTGGCGCAGGCCTTGTTCGACGCATTCACGCATCACCGACCAGATATGCAGCAGGCCGCTGCGGATCTCGGCATCGCTGCGCCAGGCCCGCTCGTTGGCCATCATCAGCTCGGAAACCCGCAGGCCGTGCTTGTTGCACAAGGCCAGCAGTTCGACGGCGCTCGAAAAGTCGTAAGGCAATTGCACTTCGCTGGTCGGCGCGATGCCTGATTCGGCTTCTGCCGCTTCGATGATGAAACCGCCGCCCACCGAGTAGTACGTATGCTCGCTCAACGGGCCGTTTTCGCCGTAGGCATGCAGGGACATGGCGTTGGGGTGGTAGGGCAGGCTTTCGTCCAGCAGCAGGAGGTCGTGTTGCCAGTTGAAGGCAATCGACGTGCGGCCGCCGAGCAGCAATTGGCCGGACTCGCGCAGTTGCTGGATGCGTGGGCCGATGCTGGTGGGGTCGATGCTGTCTGGCCATTCGCCCATCAGGCCCATCACACAGGCGCGGTCGGTGGCGTGGCCGACACCGGTGGCGGACAGCGAGCCGTACAAACGCACCTCTACGCGACGGGTTTCGTCGAGCAATTGCTGGTCGATAAGCGCTTGGACGAAGGTCGCCGCGGCCCGCATCGGGCCGACGGTATGGGAGCTGGAAGGACCAATGCCCACTTTGAATAGATCGAAAACACTGATAGCCATGCTAAACCCTTACAAGCAATGGAGTAGGAATCGCTGCCATGTTTTGTAGGACAAGCGGAATTGGCGCGATACTGAGCCTCTGGATCGGCACTGACCAACGAATTATCCTAAGACACCCTTTAGCAGGACTAAACCCTATGGCTCGCCCGCTTCATGGCCAGACCTACGTCTGGTTGCACGTTTTTTCCTGCGCGGCACGGCATTTGTCGTTCACCCGCTGCGCCGAGGAACTGCACATCACCCCGGGCGCGGTCAGCCAGCAAATCCGTCAGTTGGAGGAGCGTCTGGGCTTTCGCCTGTTCCATCGGCGCGCACGCGGGGTTGAGCTGAGCGCAGAGGGCCAGCGGTTGGCGATCACCGTGGGCGAGGCCTATGGCAGCATCGATGCCGAGTTGCAGCGGCTGGACGCCGGGATGATCAGCGGCACCTTGCGACTGCGCTCGATCCCGTCGTTTCTCGGCAAATGGCTGACCCCGCGTTTGCCGCGTTTGCAGCAGCGCTTCCCGGATATCCAGTTGCGCATGGTTGCCGAAGACAGCAGCGTCGCCCTGCACGAGGGCGACTTCGACCTGGCCATCGACCTTAACGACGGCAGCTATCCCGGCTTGTTGTCCACAGCCTTGCTGGACGAGCAGATTTTCCCGGTGTGTGCACCGAGCCTGCTGCGGGGGCGACCGCCACTGCATGGCCCAGCTGACCTGGTGCATTTCCCGCTGCTGCACGACATCACTGCCTGGCGTGGGAGTTATGAGTACGCAGAGTGGGAGTTCTACCTGAACGCCATCGGCTATGACGCCGCCGACGTACGGCGCGGGCATACCTTCAACCGCAACCACCTGACCATCGAGGCGGCGATTGCGGGCATGGGCGTTGCGATTGCCCGGCGAACCTTGCTCAATGACGAACTGGAACGCGGCACCTTGATCGTGCCATTCGGCCTCGCCGTTCCCAACCACAAACGCTATGTGCTGCTGTACGCGCCGGGTGCGTTGAGCCATCCGGGCGTGCGGGCGGTGCATGACTGGCTGGTGGAGGAAGCGGAGATTTTTCGCGGATTGCACCCGTTGGGAGAGGGGCAATTGTAAGGAAGTTGGCGGTAAGAAGATGTAACTAACTCCCCACCCTAACAGCGTTTTTGGTTGTAGTCAGGGTTAATTTGTAATGTGGGATTTATCTTTGCAAAGGGGTTGAAATGTTCCTCTGTCTGCTCAATTGTGTAATCAGGAGGTCATGGTTTTCACCCATCCGGTGAAGCAGGAATGGCCTTCGGCGAGCTAGCTGAAATAAGGGAAAACTATGCAAATCCAAGTCAATAGCGATAACCATATTGAAAGCAGCATCCGACTGGAGGAGTGGGTACGTACCACCATTGAGAGCACGCTCGAACGTTACGAAGAAGATCTGACCCGCGTCGAGGTTTACCTGCGGGACGAGAACGGTGACAAGCCCGGCCCACACGATCTGAGTTGCCGACTGGAAGCACGGCCAAAAGGCCATCAACCGCTTTCGGTCCTCCATAAAGCCGATACGCTGGAACAGGCGATCGATGGCGCAGCGACCAAGCTGGAGCATGCCCTGGAGCATCTGTACGGCAAACTGCGCGGCAAACCACGCGCCGCGGGTCAAAGCCTGCCCAATACCAAGGCCGACGAGGCCGAGCTAGAAGAGGAATTCCTGGAAAACGAACAGGCTGCGCTTAACGGCTGATAGCTGATACTTTTTTCAACCCCACTGAAAACGGGCCTGCAGATGCAGGCCCGTTTTTTTATGCGCAAAAGGTCAGTGCGGGCTGCGCCGGAAAAAACAGGCGCTCAAGGCCGCCAGTGCGCACGCTCCAACGCCGGCATACAACATGGCCCATCCCGCACCGTTGCGCAGCGCGGCCTGGGCGATCAGTGGGCCCTGCGGCAACACGTCCAGCTTGCCGGCGGCGATGTCCTGACTGAGGGTGGCCAGTTGCGCGGTGTCGGGCAATACGCCAGCCAGGTAATGAGCGATCCCGAGTATCAACACCAACCCCATCAACGCGATATTCAGCGCCAGGGTGATCAGCCGTGCACTGAAGTCGATGCCCGAGGCCATCCCTGCGCGGTCGGATGAAACTGATCCGGTGGTGGTGTTGGTGGTGGGCGAGTTGGTAAACGCCAAGCCGCTGCCGGCAATCCCACAGGCGATCAGGACCCATACCACACTGGGCTGGCCGCTATGATTGATCGCCGCCATTGTCACAAACCCCACGCCCATCAGGCCCAGGCCCAATGGAATGATGCGTTCGGCGCCATAGCGCAGGGCCAGGCGTTCAGCCAGCGGCGGCACCACCAACGTGGGCAGGGTATAGGCGAGCAGGGCGAGCCCGGTGAGCATGGTGTCGTAGCCCAGGCCGGCCTGGAAATACAGCGGCAGGTAGATCATGAAGGGCCAGAAGCTGAAGTTCATGCCGATCGAGCCCATCAGCGCGCCGTTGAAGCGCGGGATGCGAAACACCGAGAAGTCGAACATCGGATGCAGGCTGCGCCGCTCGACAACCACGAACAACAACAGGCTGCCCACCGACAACCCGGCCCAGCCGAGCATGGCCGGGGTGGCAAAGCCGCTCTCGGTGCCCTGGGTGATGAAATAGACCAGGGCGAACACTGCCAGGGTGAGGGTGGCCATACCTGCTATATCGAGGCGATGGGCCGCCGGGTCACGGGATTCCTGCACGCTGATGCGCAGCAACACCAGAGTGAACAAGGTCAACGGCACATGCACCAGGAACACCCAGCACCAATCCGCCACCGCCAGGATCAATGCCCCCACCATCGGCCCGAAACCCAGGCCCACCCCGGCGATCACGCCCCACACCGCAAAGGCCCGGGCCCGGGCCGCCGGCTCGCGGAACTGGTGCGAAAGGATCGCGAACTGGCAGATCATCATCGCCCCGCCTCCCACGCCCTGGACAAAACGCGCCGCGATCAGCGTGGACGCATCGTTGGCCAGCCCGCAGGCCAGCGAAGCCAGCCCGAATACCCACAGGCACAGCACCAGCATGCGTCGGCGGCCAAAACGATCGGCCAATGTGCCGGCGGCCATCAGTACGCTGGTGCAGGCCAGGGTGTAGGCGTTCATGATCCATTGGGCGTCCTGGAAGCCGGTGCCCAGTTGCTGCTCAAGGGTGGGCAGGATGACCGGCACGCTGGAAATCTCCAGCCCGAACATCAGCGCCACCAGGCACACGGCGGTGAGCGCAAGGCCGTCCCGGGCGGTACGTGGCGGGTTGATGGCAGATACAACGGCGTCGGGTGGCATGGCCTCTTCCTTTCAATGGGGGAAGGTGTCATTTTCACGGGAATCTGATTCTTTATTAGCGATACTTCTTCCTGTGATAAGGGAATATAGGGCGACAAACGATCATGGCCACTCCGCGTTTTGATGGTGTTGAACTGTTTTTGCAGATCGTCGAGAGCGGCAATCTGACGGAGGCCGCCGAACGGCTGAACCTCACGCGCTCGGCGGTGGGCAAAGGCTTGGCGCGTCTGGAGGCGCGGTTGGGGACGTCGCTGTTGCAACGCTCCACCCGGCGTCAGCGTTTGACCGAGGACGGGCAGGCCTATTACGAGCATTGCCTGCGTGCGCTGGCGGAACTGGAAGCCGCCGAATCCGTGCTGGAAAGTGGCCGTCAGCAGCCACGTGGACGGTTAAGGGCCAGCTTGCCTTTGGCGTTCGGTCATCACTATGCGGCGCCGGCGTTGTGGGGGCTGATGGACCGTTTTCCGCAACTGGAGATTGAAATTTCCTTCTCCGACCGACTGATCGACCTGGCCCAGGAAGGCTTCGATCTGGCGGTACGCATTGGCGCGCTGCCTGACACCGACCGCCTGAGCGCCCGCCGCCTGGGGGAACAGGCGATTGCCTTGGCGGCGTCACCCGCGTACTTGCAGCGCACAGCTCGGATTGACTCCATCGACGACCTGGCCGGGCACCGGGGCATTGCCTATCGCAGCAATGCCCCGCACCGCGAGCGAGTCGCCTCGCCGTTGATCCTCGATGACCTGCAGGCCGTGGCCGATGCCGCCATCGCCGGGGTCGGCCTGGCCTGGTTGCCCAGTTGGCTGATCGCCCACTACGTGTTGCGCGGGCAATTGCAGGCGGTGCTGCCGGGCCACCGCGAGCAACCGATGCCGATCCATGTCATCTGGCCCACGGCGACGCACATGCCGGCCAAGACCCGATGCGCCATCGACGCGTTGGTGGCCGGCACACCGTCGTGCCTGGCGGGTAGCTGATCAGAACGCGATGGACGTCTGCACATACAGCGTGCGCGGCTCGCCGACGTATTTGCCCTTGTTGTTATCGTCAAACGAGCGGGTGTAGTACTGCTTGTTGAAGATGTTTTTCACACCCACCGCCACGTTCAAATCCGACAGCTGCGGGCCAAAGTCGTACGCCGCGCGGCTGCTGAACAGCATGTAGCCAGGAATGCGTCCGGTGCTGCCATCAGCACTTTCTGCTTCAGTGTTGGCGTTGTCGGCAAACTGGCTGCTCTGGTAGCTGCTGTCCACGTTCAACTTCCAGCGACCTTCGGTGTAACCCACACCCAGGGTGCCCTTGTGCTTGGAGGAGAAGGGTACGCGGTTGCCTTTGTTCGGGCCGTCTTCGCGGATGGTGGCGTCGACGTAGGCGTAGGTGGCGTACACATCAAAACCGGCGAGCGCCGGGCTCAAGCCGTCGAGGGCGTAGTTGATGCTGGACTCGATGCCCTGATGGCGGGTTTCGCCGCGGGCGATCACGGTGTCGTTGGTCTGGTTGCTGTCGTACTGGTTGTCGAAGTTGATCAGGAACGCGCCGATTTCGGCCCGCAGGGTGCCATTGTCGTAACGGGTACCGAGTTCCCAGGTGCGGGCTTTTTCCGGCTTCACTTCGCCACTGGTCACGCGGTTGGGCATCTGGCTGTACTGCACGCTGCCGAACGACCCTTCGGTGTTGGCGTAGAGGTTCCAGTCGTCGGTCAGGTGGTAGAGCACGTTCAGCGCCGGCAGGGCGGTGTTGTAGTCGCCTTTGTATTTGACGTTGCTGAGGTTGTTGGTCTGCTGGGACTCGATCATCTCGTAGCGGATGCCCGGGGTGATGGTCCACTTGCCGATATCTATCCGGTCGTCGACGAAGAACGCATTGGCTTCGGTGCTGCCCCGGGTGTCGCGGTCGTTGCGGCTGTCGGTGGTCGGCAGTTGCTGATTGGCGGAAATCGGCGTGCGGTAGCGCAGTTCGTGGCCGGCCTCGTTGATGTAGCGGTAGCCCACGCCGACTTCGTGGCTGGTTGGGCCGAGGTCGAAGCCTTGGGCGAAACGGGTTTCCAGGCCGCGTACCCAATACTCGCGGGGCGACAGGGAGAGGAAATTGCCCTGGTCCAGGTAACCGCTGCGCAGGGTGGTGGTGAAGAAGCTGTTGACCGTGAATTCCCGGCGATCTTCCTGGTAGCGATAGCCCGCGTTGAACATGGTACGCCGGCCCCAGAACTGGTCGTAGGGGCGGGTGGACTGGTAGGGGTCGGCCTTGTAGGCCGCAGTGCTCAAACCACCGGGCATATCCGCCTTGCCTTCGTAGTACTGCGCCATGGCGTTGAAGCTGTTGGCGTCGTCCAACTGGTATTTGCCCTTGAGGATCAGGTCGTCGATGCGGGTGTCGCTGTTCTCGCGCCAATCACCACCACGGGTGCCGGAATACAGGATCGCGCCGCCCAGGCCGTTGTCCGCCGTGCCGCCGGCCAGCAGGTTGCCGGTGGTCTTGAAGCCATCGTGGCTGGAGGACGGGCTGGTTTCGGTTTGCAGGCCGCCTTTCACCGTTGGCGCATCGGGAATCGCGCGCGTGACGAAGTTGACGATGCCGCCGACGTTCTGCGGGCCATAACGCACTGCGCCGCCGCCGCGTACCACGTCCACGGCATCCATGTTGCCCATGCTGATGGGCGCGAACGACAACTGCGGCTGGCCATACGGCGCGAACGGCACCGGGATGCCGTCCATCAAGACCGTGGAGCGCGAGGCCAGGCGTGGGTTGAGCCCGCGAATGCCGAAGTTCAGCGCCATGTCGTGGCTGCCGGTGCCGTTGTTTTCCGGGGCGTTGACCCCGGGAATGCGGTTGAGCACGTCGCGGGCCTGGGTGGCGCCCTGGCGTTCGAATTCTTCGCGGCGGATCACGTCCCGGGCGCCCGGGTGCTCGAAGACGTTGGTTTGTGCCGCGTCCCCCAGCCAGTCGCCGACCACGTTGGAGGTGCCCAATTCGAGGGTGGCCGGAGCATTCGCCGGTTGCAGGCTGAAGGCGTTGTTGCCCTCGGCACGGGCTTGCAGGCCGGTGCCTTTGAGCAACGCATTCAAGCCTTCTTCAGCGGTGTAGTTGCCCGACAGGCCAGGGCTTTGCACGCCGGCAGTCACGTCCGAGCCAAATGAAATCAGCACGCCGGCTTCCCGGCCAAATTGATTCAGCGCCGCTTCCAGTGACGTAGGGGCGATGCGGTAGGGCTTGGCGTCGGCCGCCATTACGTAGGGAACGGTGCTGAAACTGAGGCTGGCCCCCAGCAACAAGTGGCGCAGGGTGCGGGCGAGTGGCGTCAGGCGAGTCGGTTGCTGGGGCATGAAGTGCGGTCCTGAGAAGGAAGGATCAAGGTGGCTTTCCTTCTCTGTCACGCGAGGTGCGGAAAACGGCTCACGGGGTTTGAAAATATTTCAGGCACGGGCTTCGACAGTGACCCAGTAGCGGGTAAACCGCCGAACCCTGACCGGCAGGCTGACTTGCAGCAGGTCCAGGATTCGTTCGCTGTCGTCCAGCGGGTAGCTGCCGGAAATCAGCAGGTTGGCCACCTGCGGGTCGCAATTGAGCTGGCCACGGCGATAACGGCTCAATTCGGCGAGGAAATCTTCCAGGCGCATGTGGGCCGCCACCAGCATGCCGTCGGCCCAGGCGCCGCTGCCGGCGTCGGTGGGGCGGGCGGTGTCCCAGCCTTTGCGGGTGAAATTGACCTGATGGGCTTTCTCCACCGACAACGGCAAACCGCTATAGGTGTTGGGCATCACGTCAACGTGCCCATCAAACACCGCCAGTTGTGTGTGATCGTTGAATTGCCGCACGTTCAACCGCGCCGCCTGGGCGCTGAGCAGACCCTGGGAAGTGATGACCCGCAGCGGGGCGTTGCCGGGTTTGGCGGTCAGCAGGATTTCGCCTTCGAGCAGGCGGATCAAGCGTTGCTGGCCATCAAAATGCACATCCACCGCACTGCCGGTGTTGAGCTGCAACTGGCTGCCATCCGCCAGCTGAAACTTGCGCCGTTGGCCGATGGGGCTGCGGTAGTCGGCACTCAACGGCGGCAATATATGTTGCTGGCGCAAACCCCAGGCCGCTGCCGACCCGGCGCCGAGTATCAGCAACAACTTCAGGGCCTGACGACGACTGTTGGATTTCGGTGCATTCAAGGCGGCGTGGGCCAGGGGTGATGGCATCCCGCGCAAGCGCTGGTTCACTCGCTGGATGTGCTCCCAGGCCCGCTGATGTTCGCTGTGGGCGTCCAGCCACTGTTGCCAGGCTGCCTGTTTACGCGGGTTGAGCGGGCCCTGCTGCATTTCCATCAGCCAGTGCACCGCTTGTTCGGCGACTTGCGTTGAGAAACTCATAGGGCGAAGTAGCAGCGCATCGCCGCTTTATTCAGATGGCGCTTGACCGTGGCGATGGAGATGCCCAGTTCCGCGCCGATTTGCGCGTAGGTCAGGCCGTCGAGCTGGGACAGCAGGAACGCGCGTTTGACCGGGGGCGCCAAGCCGTCCAGCAACTGGTCCAGCTCCATCAGGGTTTGCAGGATGATTGCCCGCTCTTCCTCCGACGGCGCCACGTGTTCGGGCATTTGCGCCAGGGCGTCGAGGTAGGCGCGCTCCAGGTCCTGGCGGCGGTAATGGTTGCACAGCACACGCTTGGCGATGGTGGTGAGGAAGGCGCGAGGTTCGATCAGCGTCGGTGTTTCCCGTGCGGTGAGCACGCGGATGAAGGTGTCCTGGGCCAGGTCGGCGGCGCTTTCCGGGCAGCCGAGCTTGCGTCGCAACCAGCCGGTGAGCCAGTGGTGATGGTCGTGGTACAGGACTTCGACGGTGTTGGACGGCTGCAACGCGCACACTCCGGCAGCATGGGCATGCTTTAGAGAACAAGAATTGTTCGCATTGTAGGGCGCGCAGGCGGGTTCGGCAATTGCCAGTGATGCGTTCTCTTTTGCTTATGAGAACCTTTATCATTAATATTGCGCACTGACGAACCTGGCGCCTTGTGCATGAAACGCAAAACCTCACTTCCCGTTTCCTACCGTCTTGCCGTGACTTCGCGGGTGCTGGCGGCTGTGGTCGGCGGTTACCTGCTGGCCTCGCTGGCCAGCGTGTGCATGACGCTGTGGCTGCCCACCAGCCGCGCCGATGCGGTGATCAGCGGCATGCTGAGTTCGTTTGTGTTCTACCTGTTGGCGGTCATCTGGTGCTTCGCCTGCCGCACGGCCTGGCGCGCCTGGTTTGGCGTGTTGCTGCCCAGCGCGATAATGGCCACGTTCGCCGGGTTGGCGTACTGGATGGCGCGCACATGAAAGAGGGCTTCCGCCAGGCCATGGCCTGGTTGCACACCTGGGCCGGGTTGATCTTTGGCTGGCTGCTGTTTGCGATTTTCCTGACGGGCACCCTGTCGTATTTCAAGGACGAAATTACCCACTGGATGCAGCCCGAAGTGCAGGCGCATCCCGTCGATGACGCCCGTAGCCTGGCCGCCGCCCAAACCTATCTGCAACACCAGGCGCCCAATGCCGCGCGCTGGTTTATCACCTTGCCGAGCAGCCGTGAGCCGGGCCTGTCGGTGATGTGGCAAGACAAGGTCGACCCGGGCAAACGCGGCAATTTCGTCGAAAAACTCCTCGATCCCGTCAGCGGCCAGCAGGTCCAGGCCCGGGAAAGCATGGGCGGCGAATTCTTCTATCGTTTCCACTTCCAGCTGCAAATGCCGTATCCCTGGGGGCGCTGGCTGTCGACCATCGCCGCGATGGTGATGTTCGTGGCGTTGATCACCGGGATCATTACCCACAAGAAAATCTTCAAGGACTTCTTCACCTTCCGCCCGCGCAAGGGCCAGCGGTCCTGGCTCGACGGGCACAACGCCGTGGGCGTGCTGGTGTTGCCGTTCCACTTGATGATCACCTACAGCAGCCTGGTGATTTTCATGAGCATGGTGATGCCGGCGAGCATCCTCGCTTCCTACGGCAACGACACCCGTGCGTTCTTCAACGATGTGTTTCCGGCCACCGACAATGCGCCGGCCCTCGGCCAGCCGGGGCAATTGCTGCCACTGGGCCCGATGTACGAGCAGGCGCGCGGGCAATGGGCCGGCGGGCATGTCGGACGGCTGGTGGTGAATAATCCAAGCGATGTAAACGCTTCGGTCAATGTGTTCCGCGCCGGGTCGGATCGAGTGGTGCATGACTTTGGCAGCACCGTGTCATTCAACGGCACTACCGGCGAACTGTTGCGGGTGAGCGGCGAGCAGTCGCTGCCGGCGGCGATTGGTGGCAGCTTCTACGGTTTGCACATGGGCCATTTCGCCGGCCCGGTATTGCGCTGGCTGTATTTCATCTGCGGCCTCGCGGGCACGGCAATGATCGGCACCGGGCTGGTGATGTGGCTGGGCAAGCGTCAGCTCAAGCACACCAAAACCGGTGTGCTGCCCTTTGAGCTGCGGCTGGTGGAAGTGCTGAACATCGCCAGCATGTCCGGCTTGATGATCGCCATCGCTGCATTCTTCTGGGCCAACCGCCTGTTGCCGGCCAGCTTTGCCGGGCGCTCGGACTGGGAAGTACAAGCCTTCTTTATTGCCTGGGGCTTGAGCGTCGTGCACGCGATTGTTCGCCAGGGGCGCCGCGGCTGGGTTGAGCAATTGAGTGTGGGCGCGCTGCTGTTTATCGGCGTGCCGGTGCTCAACGCGCTGACCACGACCCAGCATTTGGGTGTGTCCCTGGCCAACGGCGACTGGGCCATGGCCGGTTTTGACCTGACGTGCCTGGGCAGCGGCGTGTTCCTCGCCTGGGCTGCCTGGAAAATGCAGCACCGCCGTGTCCCTCAGCCCAAGGCCGAACGTGCCCGGCCATTGACCCTCAAGGGCGAGGTGAACTGAATGCTCCTGGCGCTATTGCTGTGTTACGCAGGGTTTACCGCGTTGTGCCTGTCCATGGACCGGCACCATGGCGAACTGCTGCACAGTAAACCTTCGCCTCGTCGGCGCCTGGGTTTGCGCGTGGGCGGCTGGCTGCTGTTGATTGTCTCGAGCTGGCCGGCGGTGCTCGCGACCGGGTGGAGCCAGGGGTTGGTGGAGTGGTGCGCGGTCTTGATGCTCAGCGGGTTGTTGCTGGTGTTGCTGTTGCCGTATCGGCCAAGGCTGGCCTTGATCCTGGCGGGCCTCGGCCTGCTGGCCAGTCCGGTTGCGGCCTTCGCGACCCTTTGAGTCCACCGTTGATGATCACCACGCCCCCCGAACATCCAGAGCAGCACGCAGACGCGGCGGGCGGACGGGCGCATTTCCTGCAGGTGTTCCTGTCCCAGCGCTCGCAGATGGAAGCGCTGGTCAGCCGCCGCGTGGGCTGCCGTGCGACGGCGGCGGACCTGGTGCAGGATTTGTTCCTGCGCTTCTGGCGCCGGCCGCTGGTGCAGGTCGAGGAACTCAGCACCTACCTGCTGCGCTGCGCCGGCAATATCGCCATCGACCACCTGCGCAGCGAAGGCGCCCGGGTGCGCAGTAGCGAAGGCTGGCTGCCGGAACAACAGGATAACCAGGGCTGCGAACCCCAGGCCGCGCTGGAGGCGGGCAATGATCTGCGTCACGTTGAAGCAGCCTTGCGCAGCCTGCCGGAACGTACCCGGCAGATTTTCCTGCTCAACCGCATCCATGGCCGCAAGTACGCGGAAATCGCCAAGGCCATGGGCCTGTCCCAAAGCGCCGTGGAAAAACATATGATGCGTGCCCTCGAAGCCTGCAAGGCCAGCCTTCGTGAACCATCGCCAAGGAAAGCCCCGTGAACGCCACTGCCCGCGTCACCCCGACGCCCGACCAGGAACAGGCCGCACTGGCCTGGTTGAGCCTGTTGCACGACCAGCCCAGCAGTGGCGACCAGGCCACGTTCAGCCGTTGGCTGCGGGCCGATCCTGCGCATGTGGAAGCCTATGCCCAGGCCCAGGTGCTGTGGGAATTGAGTGAAGTACCGGCCAGAACGTTGGCGGATGAGGATGCCCTGGCGCTGCAGGGTTACTTGAACGCGATGAATACCTCGAAACGCTCCAGCGTGCGGCGCTGGTCTGGCGCCCTGGCCATGGCCGCCTGCCTGCTGGTGATGATCTCGATGGGCGCCGGCTGGCAGCCGTCACGCTGGGTCGATGACTTCGGCGCGGATTACGTCACCGCGCCGGGTGAGGTGAAGACCGTGACCCTGGCCGATCAAAGCCAGGTCACCCTGGACGCCGACAGTGCGATCGCAGTGGATTTCAAGCATGGCGAGCGCCATATCCAGCTACGCCGTGGCGCCGGTTTTTTCAGTGTGACCCACACTGGCGAATCCTTTGTGGTCGAGGCCGGCAGCGGCGAAGCACGGGTGCTCGGCACGCAGTTTGAGGTGCGCCTGCAACCGGCAGGTGCGCAGGTGACGGTGTTGTCTGGTCGGGTTGGGGTAACGCCGTCGAAGTATGCTCAGCAACAGATTCTGACGGCCGGCCAGCAAGTGGCCTACGCCGACGGTGTCGCCGATGAGCTGCACGCGGTCGACAGCGAGTCGCGCCTGGCCTGGCGCGATGGTTGGCTCAACTACTACAAGGCGCCGCTGGCCGATGTGGTGCAAGACCTCGGCCGCTACTATCCGGGGCGCATTCTGCTGCTCAACGAAGACCTCGGCGCCCGGCGTGTCAGCGGCAGTTTCCCGAGCAAGGACCCCCAGGCGGTGCTCAATGCGTTGCAGGCGGTCTTGGGGTTTGAACAACACTCGCTGCTCGGTCGGATGATCGTATTGCGCTAGATACAGAGCGCTACGCCGCAATGGCGTGGCGCTGTCATTACTTGCACCACCTGCCCTTGAAAATCCCCATGCCTTGGCACATCCGTGTGTGTGGACCTTTCATTTAACCTTCATCGCAATCGCCAAAACCTGTAACCAAATCGTTACGTGATGCACGGATGATCCTCGGATTCCTGAGCAGGTGGTCAGGAAGATTGGCGGCGCTGTTCACCCAGACGAGATCGCCAATACCTCCCCCATAACAACAGATAGATGCATGTAAGGGATCTACTCGTGACCTACAACAAACTCTATGCCCTGCTTTTAGCATCGGGCCTGGGCGGCTTTGCGCCGCTGGTTCTGGCAGACGATTCCCAGGATGTCGGTTCGGTGCACGTCGCCGGCGAACGTACCCTGGGCACCGGCCACATGATTCAGGAAGAAAGTGCCAAGGCCCGGTCCACGGTGACCAAGGAAGCCATGGACGAAATGTCCCCGACGGCCAACGCCATCGACAAGCTCAAGTACACCCCGGGCATCAACGTTTCCAACGACGACGCCAGCGGCATGAGCGGCACCAGCTTCACCATGCGCGGCATGAACTCCGACCAGGTCGGGGTTTCCATGGACGGCGTGCCGATCAACGACTCCGGCAGCTACGGTGTTTACGCCAACCAATTGGGCGACCCGGAAAACGTCGGCGAAGTATTTGTCACCCAGGGCTCCTCGGAAGCGGACGGCCCGCACATTGGTTCCAGCGGCGGCAACATCGGCATGGTCACCATTCGGCCGACCAAGGAGCCGGGGCTGTTCGTCAAGCAATCCATGGGTTCGAACAACCTGACAAAGTCCTTCGCCCGTATCAACACCGGCGACCTCGGCGGCTTCAAGACCTGGGTGTCGGCCTCTCACACCGAAGGCGACAAGTGGCGCGGCAAGGGCACCTTGCGGGGCGACAAGGTGGAGTGGAGCACGCTGTTCGAAGACGACAACGGCAACTCCAGCAACTTCACCATGAAGTACAACACCCAGGAAAACTACAACTACAACACGCTGAGCAAGAGCCAGTTCCAGCAACAGGGCCGCCGCCTGGATTACGCGGAAACGCCGGTCTACAAGAACGGATTGCTGTCGTCTTCCTACAAGCTCAACCGCAACCCTTTCGAAAGTGTCATGACCACCTTCACCCAGCGCTGGCGCCTGCGTGATGACCTGGCCCTGACGGTTGCGCCTTACTACTACTGGGGCAACGGCGGCAGTTTCAGCGGCCAGACCGCGACCAACCTGGGGCCGAAGTCCGACAAGAGTGGCAACTACGACCTGAGCAACCTCAAGTCGGCCAACTACTATCGCCCCTCGTGGACCGAAACCTGGCGCCCTGGCGTGACGGTCAAAATGAAATGGGACATCAACGAGGAGCACAGCCTGGATTACGGCTACTGGTACGAGCGCGCTCGCCAGCGCCAGACCCAGCCGTATATCGGGATCAACAGCGAAGGTGCACCGGACGACGTCTGGGGCGATTACAACAGCGGCGGCCAGGTGGTCGACAAGAACGGCAAGACTGTCCAGGGGCGTCATCAATACACCGTGACCCCGGCCCAGAAGCTGTGGGTGCAGGACAGCTGGCAAGCCACGCCAGACCTGAGTTTTGTCGGCGGCCTGGCGTACCAGTACGTCGAACGTGACGGCGACAACCTCGGTAGCCTGTATGACAAGCCGGAAAAGCGTAACGCCCGCTACCATCAGTTCCTGCCGAACTTCAGTGCCAAGTACCAGGTCGACGAGAGCAACCAGGCGTTCTACAACGTCACTCGCAACATGCGCACACCGCAGAACTACGTGCTGTACAACAAGGGTGACTCCCTCAACCTCAACCCCGAGCTGAGCTGGAACCAGGAGCTGGGCTGGCGCTACACCGAAGAGAAAATGGCCCTCAGCGCCACCCTGTTTTACATCACCTTCAAGGACCGTCAGCTGTCGACCACCGACTTGAACGGTGACTACGTGATGGCCAACGTCGGTGACGTGACCAACAAAGGCCTGGAGTTGGAGTGGAGCGGCCTGCTGCCGTACAACTTCAACTACTACGCGTCGTACACCTATACCAAGTCCGAGCAGCAGGACGACTTTGTCAGCAAGAACGTGTTGTTGCCGACCAAGGGCAACCAGTTGGCCAACGTGCCGGAAAACATGCTCAACCTGGTGTTTGGTTACGACGACAAGCGCTATTACGGCAACATTGCCGGCAAGTATGTCGGGGCGTTCTACGGTGATTTGACCAACAACGAGAAAATCTCCGGGCGCACCGTGTTTGATCTCAACGCCGGTATCTACCTGCCGGTGGACAAGAAGGTCTTCAAGTCGGCCGCGCTGCGCTTCTCGATGCTCAATGTATTTGATAAGGAATACTTGAGCTCGGCGCGCACCGTGTCGTTCAACTCGGCGCCGGTGAATGGCCTGGCGGCCAGTTCGGCTTACTACAACGTAGGAGAGGAGCGTACGGCGATGGTTTCCCTGGAGGCCAATTTCTAACGCGTACGCAAACCCAATGTGGGAGCAGGCTTGCTCGCGAAAGCGGTGGGTCAGTCGCCAGATGTATTGACTGAACCAGCGCATTCGCGAGCAAGCCCGCTCCCACATTTGATCTGCGGTATTTTACAGAGTGAGTTACTTCAGGGCCGCCATGATCGCTTCCGGGTTGTAGTCGCGAATCAGCGTGCCGTTCACGTCCACAAACGGAATCCCGCCGCCCCCCAACGCCTCGTACGCCTTGCGCGCCTGGGCGTCCTTCTCGATATCAAACGCCTGGTAGGGAATCCCCTTGGAATCCAGAAAGCGCCGGATCTGTTTGCAGTAGCCGCACCACTCGGTGGAATACAGCACCACGCGCGCTGCCGCGCGTGTCTGCTCCGGCACCACCTGGGAGGGGTTGAACAACCGCTCGATCTTGCCCCAGTTCTGGAAAACCACCACCACCAGCAACACCAGCAGGACTTTCTTCAGAACCCCGCCCAGCATCAGTTGCGACGCTTGAGCTGGTCGGTCAGCTGGGTCGGCAGGCCCTTGATGATCAAGGTGCCGGCGGCTTCGTCGTATTCGATCTTGTCGCCCAGCAGGTGCGCTTCAAAGCTGATGGACAAGCCTTCGGCACGCCCGGTGAAACGGCGGAACTGGTTGAGGGTGCGTTTATCCGCCGGGATTTCCGGCGACAGGCCGTAGTCCTTGTTGCGGATGTGATCGTAGAAGGCTTTTGGCCGATCTTCATCGATCAACCCGGACAGCTCTTCCAGGCCCATCGGCTCGCCGAGCTTGGCCTGGCTGCTGGCGTAGTCCACCAGGGTCTTGGTTTTCTCGCGGGCGGATTCGTCCGGCAGGTCTTCGCTCTCGACGAAGTCGCTGAAGGCCTTGAGCAGGGTGCGGGTCTCGCCCGGGCCGTCGACGCCTTCCTGGCAGCCGATAAAGTCGCGGAAGTACTCCGAGACCTTCTTGCCGTTCTTGCCCTTGATAAACGAGATGTACTGCTTGGATTGCTTGTTGTTCTGCCACTCGGACACGTTGATGCGCGCGGCGAGGTGCAGTTGGCCAAGATCCAGGTGGCGCGACGGCGTCACGTCCAGCTGGTCGGTCACGGCCACGCCTTCACTATGGTGCAGAAGGGCGATCGCCAGGTAATCGGTCATGCCCTGTTGATAGTGGGCAAACAGCACGTGGCCGCCGGTGGAGAGGTTGGACTCCTCCATCAGCTTCTGCAGGTGTTCCACGGCAATACGGCTGAAGGCGGTGAAATCCTTGCCGCCGTCGAAATATTCCTTCAACCAGCCGCTGAACGGGTGCGCGCCGGACTCGGCATGGAAAAAGCCCCAGGCCTTGCCTTGTTTGGCGTTGTAGCTCTCGTTGAGGTCGGCGAGCATGTTCTCGATCGCTGCCGACTCGGCAAGCTCGGAGTCGCGGGCGTGGAGAACTGCGGGTGTGCCGTCGGGTTTTTTGTCGATCAGGTGGACGATGCAATGACGGATCGGCATGGGCTTCTCGGCTGGTTGAAGGGGAGGGGTGGGGCTCCCGGAAAAAGTCGCCAGTGTACCGCACCCGCTGGGGATGGCGCTGTTCGGAGGGCGTTTTGAGCGCCATCCGACGGGCCATATGCCTTTTTTTCACGGTTTAGAGCGATAAAGCTGACCAAATGAATATGTTGAGGCGGATATTTCCCCGTCTCTGTGCTAGTTTTGCCCCGTCTTACGCGCAGTCTGGGCGTTAAGCGTGCATTCAGCATTTGTCAGGTCGAACCAAACCCGGTTTCAGGTATCTATAACCCCGATCTTCGTGGTTATAGCCCTTGGGTGCCAGGCCTTGATGGCAGGGCTCGATGGCTGACACTGCACTCTGCAATCCAAATGAATTTGATAGGGAAGGAACACCACAATGGCTATTACTAAAGACCAACTGATCGCTGATCTGGCTGAAGCTGTAGACGCACCGAAAACCACCGTGCGTGCTCTGCTGGACCAACTGAGCCAGATCGTTGCTGATCAGCTGGAAAACGGCGGCGAAATCACTCTGCCAGGCGTTGGCAAACTGAAAGTGACCGAGCGTCCTGCCCGTACTGGCCGTAACCCTTCGACTGGCGCAGCCATCGAAATCGCTGCCAAGAAAGTTATCAAGCTGGTTGTGGCCAAAGGCCTGACCGACGCTGTTAACAAGTAAGACGCAGCAAAAAAACCGTGCTCCGGAGCGATCCGGGCACGGTTTTTTGTTGCCTGCGATTTATCAGTCTTTACGGGCCCAACGCTGGCGCCACACCTGTTGCTCGCTCGGGGTCTGGAAGGTCCAGGCGACGAAGCGGCTCTGCTTCTGGCCCTGGGACATCTCTACCACCTGGCTTTCCAGCACACCGGCCTTTTTCAGCGCTGTCTGAATGGCCGGCAAGTTCGACGCTTTCGACACCAGCGTGCTGAACCACAGCACCTTGTGCTGGAAATGCGCGCTTTCAGCGATCAGTTGCGTCACGAACCGCGCTTCACCGCCTTCACACCACAACTCCGCCGACTGGCCACCGAAGTTCAGCACCGGCAACTTGCGTTTCGGATCAGCCTTGCCCAGTGCGCGCCATTTACGCTCGCTGCCCTTGGTCGCCTCATCCATGGACGCGTGGAAGGGCGGGTTGCACATGGTCAGGTCAAACCGCTCGCCTGGCTCCAGCAAGCCCAGCAGGATCTGCTTGGGGTTGGTTTGCTGGCGCAGCTGGATGGCCTTGTTCAGCCCGTTGGACTGCACGATCGCCTTGGCGGCGGCCACGGCGGTCGGGTCGACTTCCGAGCCGAGGAAGTTCCAGCGGTACTCGCTGTAGCCAATCAACGGATAGACGCAGTTGGCGCCCATGCCGATGTCCAGCACCTTCACCGGCGCGCCACGCGGGATCACGCCTTCGTTGACGCTGGCCAGCAGGTCGGCGAGGAAGTGCACGTAGTCGGCACGCCCCGGTACCGGTGGGCACAGGTAGTCAGCCGGGATGTCCCAGTGATTGATGCCGTAGAACGCCTTGAGCAACGCCCGGTTGAACACCCGCACCGCGTCTGGGCTGGCAAAGTCGATGCTTTCCTTGCCGTACGGGTTGATGATCACGAATTGCGCCAGTTCGGGCGTGGTCTTGATCAGCGCCTGGAAGTCGTAACGGCCCTGGTGGCGGTTACGCGGGTGCAAGGTGGCCTCTTTGCGCGGAACGACGGGCTTGGCCGGCGTACTGGATTTTGGCTTCTTGCGCGGTGCTTTGGGTGTGCTGGGGGCGGTCATGGGCTGCGTCGATTCTGCGTTTGTTTCAAAAGTGGCGGGTATTGTCACACATTCCTTGGTCGAACTCGGTCAAATGTGGGAGCTGGCTTGCCTGCGATGCAGGCGACTCGGTGTATCTGCCAGACCGAGGCGATGCCATCGCAGGCAAGCCAGCTCCCACATTGATCGGGTTTCCAAAGAGAAATAGCGGTGTTTTTCCAAGCAAAAAAAAGAGACCCGAAGGTCTCTTTTTCCGCACGGGCAGCCCCTTACAGGCTGGAAATCCGTGCGTGTTGCTCCGCCAGCTTGCCCAAAGCCTGTTCAGCTTCAGCCAGTTTGGCGCGTTCTTTCTCGATCACTTCAGCCGGAGCCTTGTCGACGAACGCCGCGTTGGACAGCTTGCCGCCCACCCGCTGCACTTCGCCTTGCAGGCGCAGGATTTCCTTGTCCAGGCGCGCCAGTTCGGCACCCTTGTCGATCAGGCCGGCCATCGGCACCAGCACTTCCATCTCGCCCACCAGTGCGGTGGCGGACAGCGGTGCTTCTTCGCCAGCGGCCAATACGGTGATCGACTCCAGCTTCGCCAGCTTCTTGAGCAGCGCGTCGTTCTCGGTGAGGCGACGCAGGTCTTCGCTGCTGGCGTTCTTCACGAACACGGCCAGTGGCTTGCCCGGACCGATATTCATCTCGGCGCGGATGTTGCGCGTACCCATCATCAGGGTCTTGAGCCACTCGATATCGCTTTCGGCTGCCTCGTCAATGCGGGCTTCGTTGGCCACCGGCCAAGGTTGCAGCATGATGGTCTTGCCGTCTTTGCCCGCCAGCGGCGCGATGCGCTGCCAGATTTCTTCGGTGATGAAGGGCATGAACGGATGCGCCAGGCGCAACGCCACTTCCAGCACGCGTACCAGGGTTTGACGGGTGCCGCGCTGACGTTCGATCGGCGAGTTCTCGTCCCACAGCACGGGCTTGGACAGTTCCAGGTACCAGTCGCAATACTGGTTCCAGATGAACTCGTACAGGGCCTGCGCCGCCAGGTCAAAGCGGAACTGGTCGAGTTGACGGGTCACTTCGGCTTCGGTGCGCTGCAGCTGGGAGATGATCCAGCGGTCCGCCAGGGACAGCTCGATGGTCTCGCCGTTCTGGCCGCAGTCTTCGCCTTTATCCAGTACGTAGCGCGCGGCATTCCAGATCTTGTTGCAGAAGTTGCGATAGCCTTCGACGCGGCCCATGTCGAACTTGATGTCGCGACCGGTGGACGCCAGCGAGCAGAAGGTGAAGCGCAGGGCGTCGGTGCCGTAGCTGGCGATGCCGTCTGCGAACTCGTCGCGGGTCTGCTTCTCGATCTTCTTCGCCAGTTTCGGCTGCATCAGGCCCGAGGTGCGTTTCTGCACCAGGGTTTCCAGGTCGATGCCGTCGATGATGTCCAGCGGGTCCAGGACGTTGCCCTTGGACTTGGACATCTTCTGGCCCTGGCCATCACGCACCAGGCCGTGCACGTACACGGTCTTGAACGGTACCTGCGGGGTGCCGTCTTCGTTCTTCACCAAGTGCATGGTGAGCATGATCATCCGGGCAACCCAGAAGAAAATGATGTCGAAGCCGGTGACCAGCACGTCGGTGGAATGGAATTTCTTCAGGAATTCGGTCTGTTGCGGCCAGCCGAGGGTGGAGAACGTCCACAGGCCCGAGCTGAACCAGGTGTCCAGTACGTCGTTGTCCTGTTGCAGCGTCACGTCCGCGCCAAGGTTGTGCTTGGCACGGACTTCGGCTTCGTCGCGGCCCACATAGACCTTGCCCGACTCGTCGTACCAGGCCGGAATCCGGTGGCCCCACCACAGCTGGCGGCTGATGCACCAATCCTGGATGTCACGCATCCACGAGAAGTACATGTTTTCGTACTGTTTCGGCACGAACGCGATGCGGCCGTCTTCCACGGCAGCGATCGCCGGCTCAGCCAAAGGCTTGGTGGACACGTACCACTGGTCGGTCAGCCAGGGCTCGATGATGGTGCCGGAGCGGTCGCCCTTCGGCACTTTCAGGCCGTGGTCGTCAACGCTCACCAGCAGGCCGGCGGCGTCGAAGGCGGCAACGATCTGCTTGCGCGCCTCAAAACGGTCGAGGCCGGCGTATTCAGCCGGGATCTTGCCGTCGATGCTCTCGTTCAGCGTGCCGTCGAGGTTGAACACCTGGCAGGCTGGCAGAACAGCGGCGTTTTTGTCGAAGATGTTCAGCAGCGGCAGGTTATGGCGCTTGCCGACTTCATAGTCGTTGAAATCGTGGGCCGGGGTGATTTTCACGCAGCCGGTGCCGAATTCAGGGTCGCAGTAGTCGTCCGCGATAATCGGGATGCGACGGCCAACCAGCGGCAGCTCGACGAACTTGCCGATCAGCGCCTGGTAGCGCTCGTCGTTCGGGTTAACCGCGACGGCGGCATCACCAAGCATGGTTTCCGGACGGGTGGTGGCGACGATCAGGTAATCATTGCCTTCGGCGGTCTTGGCGCCGTCAGCCAACGGGTACTTGAGGTTCCACAGGAAACCTTTCTCGTCGTGGTTTTCCACTTCAAGGTCGGAAATCGCCGTGTGCAGCTTGGTGTCCCAGTTGACCAGGCGCTTGCCGCGGTAGATCAGGCCGTCTTCATGCAGGCGCACGAAGGCTTCCTTCACGGCTTCCGACAGGCCGTCGTCCATGGTGAAGCGCTCGCGGCTCCAGTCGACGGACGAGCCCAGGCGACGGATCTGACGGCTGATATTGCCGCCGGACTGATCCTTCCATTCCCAGATTTTCTCGAGGAATTTCTCGCGGCCCAGGTCGTGACGGTTCTGGCCGGTGGCTTCCAGTTGGCGTTCCACCAGCATCTGGGTGGCGATACCGGCGTGGTCTGTACCTGGTTGCCATAGGGTGTTGCGACCCTGCATGCGGCGGAAACGAATCAGGGCATCCATGATCGCATTGTTGAAGCCATGGCCCATGTGCAGGCTGCCAGTGACGTTCGGTGGCGGAATCATGATGGTGTAGGCATCGCCCGCGCCTTGCGGAGCGAAATAATTCTCGGACTCCCAGGTCTGGTACCAGGAAGTTTCAATAGCGTGCGGCTGGTAGGTCTTATCCATGCGCGGCGGGACCCTAGTTGGCATTAATTCAGGAAAGCCGACAAGTATAACGGGGGATAGGGGAGAGGGGTAGGAGCGAGCTTGCTCGCGAAAAACCTGAGGGCGGCGCGTTCATTCAGGATGTACGCGTTATCGTTCACGCCCTTCGCGAGCAAGCCCGCTCCCACAGGGGATATGTGTCAGCCTTAGTTCTGGTACTGGCTCAACAACCGTTCCATGCGCGCATCCAGCCGGCGCTTGATTTCGGTTTCGATATGCGGGGCAAAATCGTCGATCACGTCTTGCATGATCAGTTGCGCGGCGGCGCGCAGTTCGTTGTCCAGGTGCAGCAGCAGGGCGTCGGGGGCTTTTTCGGCGGCAGGTACGGCAACAGCCGCAGCCGGCGCAGCTTGCACCGCGGGCGTTTCGACAGGTTCCGGCGTAACCGGCTTGCCACCCACCATATCGAACAGCAGGGGAATTTGTACGTCACCGTTGACCGCATCGGTCAGCAGCGGCGGTTGCAGGTCATCATCACCGAGCAGCTTGCGGATCGACTCAAGGTCGTCCAGCAGGTGGTCAGAGTCTTTTAGCGGGTTTGGAGTGTCCATCGTGTGCTCAAAGTCGTTGTAGCCGGTGATCTTGCAGAGAATAGCCCTGTTCGCGGTAGAAACGGAAACTCTCCCGCGCGGCCTGACGAATAGCCGGGTCTTCCACCACCACTTCCGCCACGCGGGCGAAACCCTTGGCGAACGCCGGTACTTTCAGGTCAAGGTTGACCAGCAGGTCTGTGTGATCGCCGCAGTTGTCGCCCAAACCCAGTACCACCAGGCCTTCCGGTTCTGATTCGGCGGCACCGTGGGGCACGAAGCTTTCGCCCTTGAAGCGCCACAGGCGGGCGTCGAGGTCGTCACGCTGGGCGGCATCGCTGCAATGCAGGTAGATACGGTGGCCCATGCGCCAGGCTTTTTCGGTGAGCTTGCAGGCAAAGTCCAGGCGCGCGGAAGGATCGGCGCTGGGCAATATATAGAAGTCGACTTGGGTCATTGCGGTTCCTGAGCCCCGGGCGGCTTTACAGGCGCCCGGGGATCTTCAGTTTCAGGCTTTGGCGCGGTCCAGCAGGTACTGGGTCAGCAATGGAACCGGACGGCCAGTGGCGCCCTTGTCCTTGCCGCCGCTGGTCCAGGCGGTGCCGGCGATGTCCAGGTGGGCCCAGTTGAAGTTCTTGGCGAAACGCGACAGGAAGCACGCCGCAGTGATGGTGCCGGCTTTCGGGCCACCAATGTTGGCGATGTCGGCGAACGGGCTGTCCAGCTGTTCCTGATACTCATCGAACAGCGGCAGTTGCCAGGCGCGGTCGTCGGCAGCCTGGCCGGCGCTGAGCAGTTGGCCGATCAGTTCGTCGCTGTTGCCCAGCAGGCCCGACGTGTGGGCGCCCAGGGCAACCACGCAGGCACCGGTCAGGGTGGCGATGTCGATCACGGCTTGCGGCTTGAAGCGCTCGGCGTAGGTGAGGGCGTCGCACAGCACCAGGCGGCCTTCGGCGTCGGTGTTGAGGATTTCCACGGTCTGGCCGCTGAGGGTGGTGACGATGTCGCCCGGACGGGTCGCGCCGCCGCTCGGCATGTTCTCGGCGCAGGCCAGGATGCACACCAGGTTGATCGGCAGCTTCAGTTCCAGCACGGCACGCAGGGTGCCGAACACGCTGGCGGCGCCGCCCATGTCGTACTTCATCTCGTCCATGCCCAGGCCCGGCTTGAGGCTGATGCCGCCGGTGTCGAAGGTGATGCCTTTACCGACCAGGGCAAATGGCTTCTCGGACTTCTTGCCGCCGTTGTATTGCATCACGATCAGGCGTGGCGGCTGGTCGCTGCCCTGGCCCACGGCATAGAACGAGCCCATGCCCAGTTCCTTGATCTTCTTCTCATCCAGGACTTCGACTTTCAGGCCCTTGAATTCCTTGCCCAGCGCCTTGGCTTGCTCGCCCAAATAGGTTGGGTGGCAGATGTTCGGTGGCAGGTTGCCCAGGTCACGGGTGAACGCCATGCCGCCGGCGATGGCCTGGGCGTGGGTCACGGCGCGTTCGACTTCAGCCTGGGCCGCCTTGATGGTCAGCAGGGTGACTTTCTTCAGGGCGCGGGGTTCGGCCTTGGTGCTCTTGAACTGGTCGAAGACGTAGCCGCCGTCCAGCAGGCTTTCGGCCAGCAGGCGGGTCTTGCCGTAGCTGTCGCGGCCCTTGACCACGACTTCGTCCAGCGCCAGGGCCGCGTCGGTGCCGCCCAGGCCCTTGAGGGTGTTGAGGATGCCGGCGATGATCTTGCGGAACGGACGGTCGCCCAGTTCGGCGTCTTTACCAACGCCCACCAGCAATACGCGGTCGGCTTTAAGGTTAGGCAGGCTTTGCAGCAGCAGGCTTTGGCCGACCTTGCCGGCCAGGTCGCCGCGCTTGAGGACTGCGCTGATGGCGCCGCCGCTCAGTTCGTCCAGTTGCTTGGCGGCAACGCCGAGCTTGCGGCCTTCGCCGACAGCGACCACGAGGGTGGCGGTTTTCAACGTTTCGGGGCTAACGCTTTTTACAACCAGTTCCATTTTCGGGTCCCTTATAAAGGTCAGTGAGCCAGGAGTCTGTACTCCGGCTTGTAAGCTTGGCAGCCTGTAGGCCGCCCGCGACAAAGGCCGCAGTTTGAACCTCGCCGCCCGAGCCTGACAACCCTTGCGGGCAGCTTTGTGCACGCGTATGAGCAAGCTCCGTGACAGGTGCGGTCAATCACAGGATAATGCGCCATCTTTTTAGCCGGCCTGCAGCAATGGGTCGACTCGATATGCTTGCTTGTTTGGCCGCCTTAGCCTGACAACCCTGGAGTGTCTGGTTTGATCGTCTTCCGTTATCTATCCCGCGAAGTCCTGTTGACCCTGAGTGCCGTGAGTGCGGTATTGCTGGTCATCATCATGAGTGGTCGCTTCGTCAAATACCTCGCCCAGGCTGCCTCGGGTGCCCTGGATCCGGGTTCGCTGTTCCTGATCATGGGCTTTCGCCTGCCGGGCTTCCTGCAGTTGATCCTGCCATTGGGCCTGTTTCTCGGGATTCTGCTGGCCTACGGCCGCTTGTACCTTGAAAGCGAAATGACCGTGTTGTCGGCCACCGGCATGAGCCAGCAACGTTTGCTGGCCATGACCATGGTTCCGGCCACCGGTATCGCGCTGGTGGTGGCCTGGCTGAGCTTGAGCCTGGCACCCCAGGGCGCCATGCAGTTCCAGCTGGTGCTGAACAAACAGGACGCCATGACCGAATTCGACACCCTGGAGCCGGGCCGCTTCCAAGCGCTCAACGACGGCACCCGGGTGACCTATACCGAGCAAATGTCGGATGACCGTGCCAACCTGGGAGGGGTGTTCATCTCCCAGAAAAACCTCGGCCAGAACCAGAAAGATCGTGGTATTTCGATTCTGGTGGCCGACAAGGGGCGCCAGGAAGTGCGTCCGGATGGCAGCCGTTACCTGATCCTGGAAGATGGCTATCGCTATGACGGGAGCCCCGGTCAGGCCGATTACCGCGCAATCAAGTACGACACCTATGGCGTGATGCTGGCCCGGCCGGATGTCAGCGATGAGGTCACCGACCGCGACGCGATCCCGACCCCAGACCTGATCGGCAGCAAGGAACTGCGTTCGATCGCCGAGCTGCAATGGCGGATTTCCCTGCCGCTGCTGGTGTTTATCGTGACCTTGATGGCAGTGCCGCTGTCCCGGGTCAACCCGCGCCAGGGCCGCTTCCTCAAGCTGCTGCCGGCGATCCTGCTTTATATGGCTTACCTGACCATCCTGATTTCCGCCCGCGGCTCCCTGGAGAAGGGCAAACTGCCGCCGGCCCTTGGGTTGTGGTGGGTCCACGGGGTCTTCCTGGCCATTGGCCTGGGGCTGCTTTATTGGGAACCGATGCGGTTGAAGATGCGGAGTCGTCGCAGCGTGAAGGAGATGGCCCGTGGTTAAGCTCGACCGCTACATTGGTAGCAGCGTCCTGGTCGCAATCCTTGCGGTATTGGGCATTATTCTAGGGCTGGCCTCGTTGTTCGCCTTCATTGATGAAGTCGGCAACGTCAGCGATACCTACACCGTTACCGACGTCCTGAGCTACGTGGCGCTGACGGCGCCCCGTCGCCTGTACGACATGATGCCGATGGCTGCGCTGATCGGCTGCCTGATCGGCCTGGGCAGCCTGGCCAGCAACAGCGAGCTGACCATCATGCGCGCGGCGGGTGTTTCCATCGGTCGCATCGTGTGGGCGGTCATGAAGCCCATGCTGTTGCTGATGGTGGTCAGCGTGCTGATCGGTGAATACGTGGCGCCTCCAGCCGAGTCCACAGCCCAGGCCAATCGTGCCCTGGCCCAGGGTTCGGGCGATGCCCAGAGCTCCAAGCATGGCCTGTGGCACCGCCAGGGTGAGGAGTTTATCCACATCAACGCCGTGCAGCCGGGTGGCTTGCTGGTGGGTGTCACCCGCTACCACTTCGACAAGGAACGTCACCTGCTGTCGTCGAGCTTCGCCAAACGTGCGCAGTACGCCGACGAAAAGTGGCAACTGAGCGATGTGACCACCACCTATTTCCGTGATATCGGCAAGGGTGCGGCATCGACCACCGAAGTGATCAATGTGCCGACGGAGCAGTGGGATATTTCCCTCAAGCCCGAATTGCTGAATACTGTGGTGATGATCCCGGAAAGCCTGCCGATCTCCGGCCTGTGGGGGTATATCCATTACCTCAAGGACCAGGGCTTGAACAACGGCCGTTACTGGCTGGCGTTTTGGGTCAAGGTGTTGCAGCCGGTGGTGACGGCTGCGCTGGTGCTGATGGCGATCTCGTTCATCTTTGGCCCGTTGCGTTCCGTGACTCTCGGCCAGCGCGTGTTTACCGGCGTACTGGTGGGTTTCACCTTCCGTATCGCCCAGGACCTGCTGGGGCCGTCCAGCCTGGTATTCGGTTTCTCGCCGCTGTTTGCGGTGCTGGTGCCGACCGCCATCTGCGCCGTGGCCGGCTTCTGGCTGTTGCGTCGGGCCGGTTGAGCCCGCGCTTATGAACAAAAAATGCCCCGTTCGAACGATCGGGGCATTTTTGTTCTTGGTCGCCATGGATGACGTCTGGTCTGCGCATCAGGTACAATTCCCGGCTATTTTTCAGCGGGCAGTCTGCCTGCAGCCTTTTTGAGTGTTGATCCGTGAGTGATTTGAGTCATATCCGCAATTTCTCCATCATCGCCCACATTGACCATGGCAAGTCGACGCTGGCCGATCGATTCATCCAGATGTGCGGCGGCCTTGCCGAGCGTGAAATGGAAGCCCAGGTGCTGGACTCCATGGACCTCGAGCGCGAGCGCGGGATCACCATCAAGGCCCACAGCGTAACCCTGTACTACACCGCCAAAGACGGTATCAAGTACCAGCTCAACTTCATTGACACCCCGGGCCACGTCGACTTCACCTATGAAGTCAGCCGTTCCCTGGCGGCCTGCGAAGGTGCGTTGCTGGTAGTGGACGCGGGCCAGGGCGTTGAAGCCCAGTCCGTGGCCAACTGCTACACCGCCATCGAGCAAGGCCTGGAGGTGATGCCGGTGCTGAACAAGATCGACCTGCCACAGGCCGATCCGGACCGCGTCAAGGAAGAGATCGAGAAGATCATCGGCATTGACGCCACCGACGCCGTCGAGTGCAGCGCCAAGACCGGCCTGGGCGTCGACGAGGTGCTCGAGCGCCTGGTCAAGACCATTCCAGCCCCCACCGGCAACTACGAAGATCCGCTGCAAGCGTTGATCATCGACTCCTGGTTCGACAACTACCTGGGTGTTGTTTCCCTGGTACGCGTGCGCCACGGCCGTGTGAAGAAGGGCGACAAGATCCTGGTCAAGTCCACCGGCAAGATCCACCTGGTGGACAGCGTCGGTGTATTCAACCCGAAGCACACGGCTACCACTGATCTGAAAGCCGGCGAAGTAGGCTTCATCATCGCCGGTATCAAGGACATCCACGGTGCACCGGTAGGTGACACCCTGACCTTGAGCTCCACCCCTGACGTCGACGTGCTGCCGGGCTTCAAACGCATCCAGCCGCAGGTTTACGCCGGCCTGTTCCCGGTCAGCTCCGACGACTTCGAGGACTTCCGCGAAGCCCTGCAGAAGCTGACCCTCAACGACTCGTCGTTGCAGTACACCCCGGAAAGCTCCGACGCCCTCGGGTTCGGCTTCCGCTGCGGGTTCCTGGGCATGCTGCACATGGAAATCATCCAGGAGCGCCTCGAGCGCGAATACGACCTGGACCTGATCACCACCGCGCCGACGGTTATTTTTGAACTGGCGCTGAAAACCGGTGAAACGATTTACGTCGACAACCCGTCCAAGCTTCCGGATCTGTCTTCCATCGAAGACATGCGCGAACCGATCGTGCGGGCCAATATTCTTGTGCCGCAAGAGCATCTGGGCAACGTCATTACCCTGTGTATCGAAAAGCGTGGCGTACAACACGACATGCTGTTCCTCGGTACCCAGGTGCAAGTGACCTACGATTTGCCGATGAACGAAGTGGTCCTGGACTTCTTCGACCGTCTCAAATCCACCAGTCGCGGCTATGCTTCGCTGGATTACCATTTTGACCGTTACCAATCAGCTAATCTGGTGAAGCTGGATGTACTGATCAACGGCGACAAGGTGGATGCCCTGGCGCTGATCGTGCACAAGGACAACGCGCACTACAAAGGTCGCCAGTTGACCGAAAAGATGAAAGAACTGATTCCGCGCCAGATGTTCGACGTCGCGATCCAGGCCGCCATCGGCGGGCAGATCATTGCACGGACTTCCGTCAAGGCACTCAGAAAGAACGTACTGGCCAAATGCTATGGCGGCGACGTCAGCCGTAAGCGCAAGCTGCTCGAGAAGCAAAAGGCCGGTAAAAAACGCATGAAGCAAGTGGGTAACGTGGAAATTCCACAAGAAGCCTTCCTTGCGGTGCTCAGGTTGGATAGTTAGGTCCTATGTCACTAAATTTCCCGCTGTTGCTGGTCATCGCCGTTGCCGTTTGCGGTCTATTGGCGTTGCTCGATCTGGTGTTCTTCGCCCCGCGTCGCCGGGCAGCCATCGCGTCCTATCAGGGCAGCGTCAGCCAGCCCGATGTGGCGGTGATCGAGAAACTGAACAAAGAGCCGATGCTGGTTGAATACGGCAAGTCGTTCTTCCCGGTGTTGTTCATCGTGCTGGTGCTGCGTTCGTTCCTGGTGGAACCGTTTCAGATCCCTTCGGGCTCGATGAAACCTACCCTGGACGTGGGCGACTTCATCCTGGTGAACAAGTTTTCCTACGGGATCCGCTTGCCGGTGATCGACAAGAAAGTGATCGAGATCGGTGACCCGCAGCGCGGCGATGTGATGGTGTTTCGCTACCCAAGCGACCCGAACGTCAACTACATCAAGCGTGTAGTGGGCCTGCCGGGCGACGTGATTCGTTACACCAGTGACAAGCGCCTGTTCGTCAACGGCGAGTCGGTGGCAGAAAAACTGATCGGTTCCGAGCCGAACACCCTGGGCAGCGCCGAGCTGTACCAGGAAAAACTCGGGGCGGTAGAGCACGAAATCCGCAAGGAGATGAGCCGCTACCGTTCGCCGCCTGACAACCAGTGGACAGTGCCTGCCGGGCACTACTTCATGATGGGCGACAACCGCGACAACTCCAACGACAGCCGCTACTGGGATGACCCGAATATTCCCAAGGATCTGCTGGGCATGGTCCCCGACCAGAATATCGTCGGCAAGGCCTTCGCGGTCTGGATGAGTTGGCCGGAACCCAAGCTCAGCCACCTGCCGAACTTCTCGCGGGTCGGGCTGATCAAGTAATCCATGCGGCGCTGTGAACACAGCGCCGAATGCTTTTCTGGGGCTTGGACAAAACCAGGCTCCATGCAGCAACCACCAGGATTTGAATTTGAACACAGCGTTAATCGTCGCAGGCCACCGGTGCCTCGAACTGAATGTGGGTAAACCGTGAGCGTTTCTCTAAGCCGTCTCGAGCGCCAGCTCGGCTACATCTTCAAGGATCAGGAATTGATGATCCTTGCCCTCACACACCGCAGTTTTGCCGGGCGTAACAACGAGCGCCTGGAATTCCTCGGTGATGCCATCCTCAATTTCGTCGCCGGCGAAGCCCTGTTCAATCGCTTCCCGCTGGCCCGCGAAGGCCAGTTGTCGCGCTTGCGTGCGCGCCTGGTGAAAGGCGAGACCCTGGCTGTACTGGCCCGTGGTTTCGACCTGGGTGATTACCTGCGCCTGGGCTCCGGCGAGCTGAAGAGCGGCGGTTTCCGTCGCGAGTCGATCCTGGCCGACGCCCTTGAGGCACTGATCGGCGCGATCTACCTCGACGCGGGCATGGAAGCGGCCAAAGAGCGCGTCGTCGCCTGGCTGTCGACCGAAATCGAAAGCCTGACGCTGGTAGACACCAACAAAGATCCAAAGACCCGCCTGCAGGAATTTCTGCAGTCCCGTGGTTGCGACCTGCCGCGTTACGAAGTGGTGGATATCCAGGGTGAGCCGCATTGCCGAGTGTTCTTCGTCGAATGCGAAATCACCTTACTGAATGAAAAAAGCCGAGGTCAGGGTGTGAGCCGTCGTATTGCCGAACAGGTAGCGGCCGCTGCAGCACTGATTGCCCTGGGCGTGGAGAATGGCCATGACTGATTCAACCGCAACTCGCTGTGGCTATGTTGCCATCGTCGGCCGTCCGAACGTGGGCAAGTCCACGTTGCTGAACCACATCCTGGGACAGAAGCTGGCGATCACCTCGCGCAAGCCCCAGACCACCCGCCACAACATGCTGGGCATCAAGACCGAAGGCGCCGTACAGGCTGTCTACGTTGATACCCCGGGCATGCACAAAGGCGGCGAAAAGGCCCTCAACCGCTACATGAACAAAACCGCTTCGGCCGCGTTGAAAGACGTCGACGTGGTGATCTTCGTGGTCGACCGCACCAAGTGGACCGACGAAGACCAGATGGTTCTGGAGCGCGTGCAGTACGTCACCGGCCCGTTGATCGTCGCGTTGAACAAGACTGACCGCATCGAAGACAAGGCCGAGCTGATGCCGCACCTGAGCTGGCTGCAGGAACAACTGCCGAACGCCCAGATCATGCCGATCTCGGCCCAGCACGGGCATAACCTTGAAGCCCTGGAACGTGTGATTGCTGGCTACCTGCCGGAGAACGAACACTTCTTCCCGGAAGACCAGATCACCGACCGCAGCAGCCGTTTCCTCGCCGCCGAACTGGTACGCGAGAAAATCATGCGCCAGATGGGTGCCGAGCTGCCGTACCAGATCACCGTCGAAATCGAAGAGTTCAAGCAGCAGGGCAAGACCCTGCATATCCATGCGTTGATCCTCGTCGAGCGTGACGGCCAGAAGAAAATCATCATTGGCGACAAGGGCGAGCGCATCAAGCGCATCGGCACTGAAGCGCGCAAGGACATGGAATTGCTGTTTGATTCGAAGATCATGCTCAACCTGTGGGTGAAGGTTAAGGGTGGTTGGTCCGATGATGAGCGTGCGTTGCGTTCGTTGGGTTACGGCGACCTGTAACAGGTCTCCGGAACACCGCAGGACAAATGTGGGAGCGGGCTTGCTCGCGAATGCAGGGTGTCAGTCACCAGATGTGTTGACTGACACCCTGCATTCGCGAGCAAGCCCGCTCCCACATTGGATAGTCGTTGTTTTCCAGACCGTGTTCCCGCAGCGAGAACCCCATGTCTCAAACCCCACCCACCGGCCAACCCGCCTACGTCTTGCACAGCCGCGCCTACCGCGAGACCAGCGCCCTGGTGGACTTCCTCACGCCCCAAGGCCGCCTGCGCGCGGTCTTGCGCAGTGCACGCGGCAAGGCCGGCACCCTGGCGCGGCCCTTCGTGGCCCTGGAAGTGGAGTTTCGTGGACGCGGCGAGCTGAAGAACGTCGGCCGCATGGAAGCTGCCGGCGCCTCCAACTGGCTCAACGGTGAGGCGCTGTTCAGCGGCCTTTACCTCAACGAATTGCTGATCCGCCTGCTCCCCGCCGAAGACCCGCACCCCGGCGTCTTCGATCACTACGCCGCCACCTTGCTCGCCCTCGCCGAAGGCCGTCCCCTGGAGCCGCTGCTGCGCGCATTCGAATGGCGCCTGCTGGATGACTTGGGCTACGGCTTCGAACTGAGCAACGACCTGCACGGCGAGCCCATCGCCGCCGACGGCATGTATCGCCTGCAAGTGGACGCAGGCCTGGAGCGGGTCTACCTGCTGCAACCCGGCCTGTTCCAGGGCACCGAATTGCTCGCCATGAGCGAAGCCGACTGGACCGCCCCCGGCGCCCTGTCCGCCGCCAAGCGCCTGATGCGCCAAGCCCTGGCCGTGCATCTGGGCGGTCGGCCACTGGTCAGCCGCGAGTTGTTTCGAAAGCCCTGACATCCCCGTGTATGCTGTGCAGCGATTCCTTCCCTCTTCAGGAGCGCTTTTCGTGACCACCAGCAATCGCATTCTTCTCGGCGTGAACATCGACCACGTAGCCACCCTGCGCCAGGCCCGGGGCACCCGTTACCCGGACCCGGTCAAGGCCGCGCTGGACGCCGAAGAAGCGGGCGCCGACGGCATCACCGTGCACCTGCGCGAAGACCGCCGCCACATCCAGGAGCGCGACGTGCTGCTGCTCAAGGACGTGCTGCAAACCCGTATGAACTTCGAAATGGGCGTCACCGAGGAAATGATGGCGTTCGCCGAGCGCATTCGCCCTGCGCATATCTGCCTGGTGCCGGAAACCCGCCAGGAACTGACCACCGAAGGCGGCCTCGATGTGGCTGGCCAGGAAGCGCGGATCAAGGCTGCCGTGGAGCGCCTGTCGAAGATCGGCAGTGAAGTCTCGCTGTTCATTGATGCCGACGAGCGCCAGATCGAAGCTTCGCGCCGTGTCGGTGCCCCGGCCATCGAACTGCACACGGGCCGTTATGCCGACGCGACCACGCCGACCGAAGTTGCCGACGAATTACAGCGCATCATCGACGGCGTCAACTGCGGCCTGGGCGAAGGCCTGATCGTCAACGCCGGCCACGGCCTGCACTACCATAACGTCGAAGCCGTGGCTGCGATCAAGGGCATCAACGAGCTGAACATCGGCCATGCACTGGTGGCTCATGCGCTGTTCGTCGGCTTCAAAGGCGCCGTCGCCGAGATGAAAGCCTTGATTCTGGCCGCCGCCAAACATTAAAAGAGCGCTGAAGATCCAATGTGGGAGCGGGCTTGCTCGCGAAGGCGGTGGGTCTGTTACTCATGCATCGTCTGACACGCCGCTTTCGCGAGCAAGCCCGCTCCCACACAAGCCCGCTCCCACATGTGGCAATGCGAACCCTTACTGTTTAGGTGATGCCGGTGTATGGTATCTGCCCTTTGCGGGTCTCGGACCCGCGGCAGATACGTGAGGTTGTTGTGTCCCAATCGTTTTCCCGTCGACAAATCCTGGGTGGTCTTGCCGGTCTCGCGGTGGTGGGCGTCGGTGCCGGTGGCGCCTATCGCTACTGGCTCGGGAAGGTGGCCGAGGCCGAGGCGGGGCACGATTACGAGCTGATCGCCGCGCCGCTGGACGTGGAGCTGGTGCCGGGGCACAAGACCCAGGCCTGGGCCTTCGGCCCTTCGGCGCCGGGCACCGAGTTGCGGGTGCGCCAGGGTGAATGGCTGCGGGTGCGCTTTATCAACCACCTGCCGGTCGCCACCACCATCCACTGGCATGGCATACGCCTGCCGCTGGAAATGGACGGCGTGCCGTATGTCTCGCAATTGCCGGTACTGCCGGGCGAATACTTCGACTACAAATTCCGCGTGCCCGATGCCGGCAGCTATTGGTATCACCCCCACGTGAACAGCAGCGAAGAACTGGGCCGTGGCCTGGTGGGCCCGCTGATCATCGAAGAGCGCGAACCCACCGGTTTCAAGCACGAACGCACCCTGAGCCTGAAAAGCTGGCACGTGGACGAAGAGGGCGCTTTTGTCGCCTTCAGCATTCCCCGCGAAGCGGCCCGGGGCGGCACCGCCGGACGCCTGTCGACCATCAATGGCGTGTCCCAGGCGGTGATCGATTTGCCGGCCGGGCAGATCACCCGTGTGCGCCTGCTCAACCTCGATAACACCTTGACCTATCGCATCAACATCCCCGACGTTGAAGCGCAGATCTATGCCCTGGACGGCAACCCCATCGAACCGCGCCCGCTGGGCAAGGAATACTGGCTCGGCCCTGGCATGCGCATCTGCCTGGCGATCAAGGCGCCGCCCGCCGGTGAAGAGTTGTCGATCCGCAACGGCCCGGTACGCCTGGGCACCTTCCGCTCGGTGGCCAGCACCGACACGGCGACCGAATGGCCGCCTGCGTTGCCGGCGAACCCGATTGCCGAGCCGGACCTGGCCAATGCCGAGAAACTCAACTTCAATTTCGAATGGGTTGGATCGGTCTCGGTGAACGTGGACAATAAGCCACCGAGCCTGTGGCAGATCAACGGCCAGGCCTGGGACATCACCGACAAGACCTGCGCCGACCGCCCGATTGCCAAGCTTGCAAAGGGCAAGAGCTACATTTTCGAATTGAAGAACATGACCCAGTACCAACACCCGATCCACCTGCACGGCATGAGTTTCAAGGTCATCGCCTCGAACCGCCACAAGGTGATTCCGTACTTCACCGACACCTACCTGCTGGGCAAGAACGAGCGTGCCCGCGTGGCGCTGGTGGCGGATAACCCGGGTGTCTGGATGTTCCACTGCCATGTGATCGACCACATGGAAACCGGCCTGATGGCCGCCATCGAGGTGGCGTGATGCGCCAGTTTCGCCCCACGGCGATTATCGACCGCAGCCGCGACCAGGACTTCATGCGTGAAGCGCTGGCCCTGGCTGCCCAGGGTGCCGCGCTGGGCGAAGTGCCGGTGGGCGCGGTGCTGGTGCAGGATGGCGAAGTAATCGGGCGCGGCTTCAACTGCCCCATCAGCGGCAACGACCCCAGTGCGCATGCCGAGATGGTCGCGATTCGGGCCGCTGCTCAGGCTGTCAGCAATTACCGGCTGCCGGGCAGCACGCTCTACGTCACGCTGGAGCCGTGCAGCATGTGCGCCGGGCTGATCGTGCATTCACGGATTGCCCGGGTGGTGTACGGCGCGCTGGAGCCCAAAGCCGGGATTGTGCAAAGCCAGGGGCAGTTTTTTACCCAGGGCTTTCTCAACCATCGGGTGCTGTATGAGGGCGGGGTGTTGGCCGAGGAGTGCGGGACGGTGTTGAGCGAGTTCTTCAAGGCGCGAAGAGCCAAAGGCTGACGCGATACCCTGTGGCGAGGGAGCTTGCTCCCGCTGGGCTGCGTAGCGGCCCCAAAATCTGGGGAGCGCTGCGCACTCCAGCGGGAGCAAGCTCCCTCGCCACAACAGCAGTCTTATTTCTTCAACACAACAGCAGTCTTATTTCTTCGCGACAATCACCGCCCGCATCGGCGCCGGCAGCCCTTCGATGGTCTTGCTGTGATCTTCAGGGGCCAGGAAGTCGCTGAGGGACTGATACTTCATCCACGCCGTGCCGCGCTGTTCCTCGACCGTGGTCACGCTCACATCCACACAGCGCACATCACTGAAGCCCGCACGCCGCAGCCACAGCATCAGCGCCGGCACCGACGGCAGGAACCAAACGTTGCGCATCTGCGCGTAGCGGTCTTCCGGCACCAGCACTTGCTGCTGATCGCCTTCAACCACCAGCGTCTCCAGCACCAGCTCCCCACCCTTGACCAGGCAATCCTTCAGCGCCAGCAAATGCTCGATGGGCGAGCGGCGATGGTAGAACACGCCCATGGAAAATACCGTGTCGAAGCCTTCCATGTTCGACGGCAGGTCTTCAAACGGGAACGGCAGGTGCCAGGCCTTGGGCGTCGGCAGATAACGCTGCACCGCCTGGAACTGGCAGAAGAACAACCAGTTCGGGTCGACGCCAATCACACTGTCGGCGCCGGCGCCGAGCATGCGCCACATGTAATAGCCGTTGCCGCAGCCCACATCGAGGATGCGTTTGCCCTTGAGGTCCAGGTGCGGCGCGACCCGTGACCACTTCCAGTCCGAGCGCCATTCGGTGTCCACGTGCACGCCGAACAGATCGAACGGCCCCTTGCGCCACGGGCAAAGGCCCATCAGCGCAGTACGCATTTGCGCACGGGTGTCGTCGTCGCAGTCGGTATCGAGCACGAGGCCGTTCAGCAGGTCGATTTCACTGGGCATGATCTTCGGCAGCGCATCCAGCGCGCTCTGCCAGCGTTCCAGGTCGCCATGGCCTTTTTCCATCTTTGCATCGAGTTGCGCTTGCAGGCCCTGGGCCCATACGGCCAGGGGAGTGCCGACCAGATGGCGGGCGAGGGGAGACAGATCAATCATGGCAAGGCAATCAACGAAGCAAAGTTAAGACACTGGAACCACGGCACGACTTTCGAGAATCCGGCCGCCAGCAGGCGTTCGCGGTGTTCTTCGAGGCTGTCGGGCTTCATGACGTTTTCGATGGCGCTGCGCTTCTGGGCGATTTCCAGTTCGCTGTAGCCGTTGGCGCGCTTGAAGGCGATGTGCAAATCGGTGAGCAGCGCATGTTCTTCCGGGTCATTGAAGCGCAGCTTTTCCGAAAGGATCAGCGCTCCGCCCGGCAGCAGCGATTGGCGAATGCGCGAGAGCAACGCCTGGCGTTGTTCGGGGGCGATGAATTGCAGGGTGAAGTTCAGCGCCACTACCGAAGCCGGCTGGAATTGCAGGGCGAGGATATCGCCCTCGATCACCTCCACCGGCAGCAACTCCTGGAACATCGAGTCCTGGCCGTTGAGGTATTCGCGGCAACGCTCGACCATCGCCGCCGAGTTATCCACCGCGATCACCCGGCAACCGTCGGTGCGCACGTGACGGCGCAGGGCCTGGGTCACCGCGCCGAGGGATGAACCGAGGTCGTAGAGCACACTATTGGGCTGGGCAAACTGCGCCGCGAGTACGCCGAGGTTCTCGACGATGGTCGGGTAGCCGGGCACCGAGCGCTTGATCATGTCCGGGAAAACCCGCACCACGTCTTCGTTGAAAGCGAAGTCCGGCACCTGGGGCAGGGGCTGGGCGAATAGGCGATCGGGTTCTTTGCTCACGGCTGTTCCGGCGACGAAGGGGGAAAGCCGGGCATTTTAGCGTAGGAGCTGGCTTGCCGGCGATGTTCGTTAACGATGACGCGGACTTTCTGGATGAACGCGGCAACTGTGGGTTTTTTCGCTGGCAAGCCAGCTCCTACAGGTTGACGGTTTTTTTCTGAGGAAAGGAAGAGGCCGTAATGCCCCACTGCCCCAGCCAGTAGCTGACAATCAGCAAATACGGCGCCGCTTCAAACGCCACCACAAACCGATTGATCCCGATCAGCGTGTCGGAAAACACGAACGACGCCGCACCTGCGGCCGCCAGGTATGCCGAGCGCTTGGGCACGCCGCTGCCCAACCGCGCAAGCGCTCGCCACAGCATCGCGCTGATCACCAGCGCATACACCACCACCGGCACCAGCAATGGGCCCAGGCCATGGGAAATCAGAATGCTCAGCAAGATCGCGCCCACCACCAGCGCCAGTACCAGCGGCAAAATCGCCGGGCGGCGGCAGTCGCTCAAGTAGGCTTTCAGGTACGCCAGGTGTGCGAACAAAAACGCACCGAGGCCGAAGATGAACAGGTCGCCGGGCCAGGCCAGCAGCACGTCGCCCACCAGGGAAAAAATCAGCCCCAGGCTGATCCAGCGTCGATAGTCGGTGGGCGGCGCATCATGCAGCCAGCCCAGCAGCGCCAGTACCGGCAATGGCTTTACCAACAGGCAGAGCAGGGTGGCGTGGGTGCTCAGGCCGTAGATAAAGGTTACCGCCCCCATCAACGCAAGGATCATCCATGGCATATCAGTTCACCGTAATGGCGCAGTCGAAGGTTTCGGCCGGTTCAGCTTCCGGCTCCCAGGGTTGTTGTGAGGTGAGGCGCAAACGGCCCTGGCCGGCGTTGAAGGCCTGGAAGCGCCAGGTGGATTGGCCGCCACTGCCGACCACGCCGGTGTCGTCGGTGTTGCTGTAGACCTCGGGGCTCAGGCTGCGCAGCACGCCGCCGGCCGAGTCCTGGATGGCCCAGCGGTAACCGGTGGTGGGATTGCTGGGCAGGGTCAGGATCAGGTTTTGCCCGGTCTTGAGTTGCAGCGGGCAGGCGCTCTGTTTTTCCACGGTGACGTTTTGCTTCGGCGCACTGGCGCAGGCGGCGAGCAGGCAAAGGCTCAGGGGGAGAAGCAGACGGGCAGCGGTCATGGGGGCTCCGTTGTTTGGCGACGAAGGGCGAGCATAACCGAAGATGAGACAAGGTGTGACAGATGGCGTTGTGTTGGCTGCACCGGCCTCTTCGCGAGCAAGCCCGCTCCCACATTCGACCGCATTCCAAAGCATGGACTCGGTCAAGTGTGGGAGCGGGCTTGCTCGCGAAGAGGCCAGCTCAGGCGCTACATAACTATCAGAACAACACCTTCGCCACATCCGCAAAGCGCTTGGCAAAGTGCACCGTCATCCCTTCCTTCAGGTACTCCGGCAGCTCTTCAAAGCTCCCCCGGTTAGGCTCCGGCAAGATCAACTCGTGAATCTTCTGGCGCCGCGCCGCAATCACCTTCTCGCGCACCCCGCCAATCGGCAGCACATGCCCGGTCAGCGTCAGTTCACCGGTCATGGCCACGCCTTTTTTCGGCGGCTGGTTACGCGCCAGCGACAGCAGCGCACTGGCCATGGTCACGCCCGCGCTCGGGCCGTCTTTCGGTGTGGCGCCTTCCGGCACGTGCAGGTGCACGAAGGCTTCATCGAAGAACTTCGGGTCACCGCCAAACGACTTCAGGTTCGAGCTGATGTAGCTGTAGGCAATCTCGGCCGACTCCTTCATCACTTCACCCAGTTGCCCGGTGAGCTTGAAGCCACGGTTCAGCGTGTGGATGCGCGTCGCCTCGATCGGCAGGGTCGCGCCGCCCATGCTGGTCCAGGCCAGGCCGGTGATCACACCGGTGCCCGACAGCACTTGCTCGTTACGGAACACCGGCATGCCCAGGGAGGCTTCCAGGTCCTTGTTGCCGATCTTGATCACCGAGTCCGGCTCATCCAGCAGCTTGACCACCGCCTTGCGCACCAGTTTGCCCAGCTGTTTCTCCAACTGACGCACCCCGGCTTCGCGAGCGTAACCATCGATCAGGGCGCGCAGGGCGCCGTCGCTGATGGACAGGCTGTTTTTCGACACGCCGGCTTTTTCCAGCTGCTTGGGCCACAGGTGACGCTTGGCAATCGCGACCTTTTCTTCGGTGATGTAGCCCGACAGGCGAATCACTTCCATCCGGTCCAGCAACGGGCCGGGGATCGAATCCAGGGTGTTGGCGGTGCACACGAACAGCACTTTGGACAGGTCCAGGCGCAGGTCCAGGTAGTGGTCGAGGAATTCGACGTTCTGTTCCGGGTCGAGGGTTTCGAGCAGGGCCGAGGCCGGGTCGCCCTGGTAGCTCTGGCCCATCTTGTCGATCTCGTCGAGCATGATCACCGGGTTCATCACTTCCACATCTTTGAGGGCTTGCACCAACTTGCCCGGCATCGCACCGATGTAGGTGCGGCGATGGCCCTTGATCTCGGCCTCGTCACGCATGCCGCCGACGCTGAAGCGGTAGAACGGCCGGCCGAGGGATTCGGCAATCGATTTGCCGACACTGGTCTTGCCCACGCCCGGCGGGCCCACCAGCAACACGATGGAGCCGGCGACTTCGCCCTTATAGGCGCCCACGGCGAGGAACTCGAGGATGCGACTCTTGATGTCATCCAGGCCGGCGTGGTGTTTGTCGAGTACCTTGCGGGCGTGCTTGAGGTCGAGTTTGTCCTCGCCATACACGCCCCACGGCACCGAGGTGGCCCAGTCCAGGTAGTTGCGGGTGACCGCGTACTCCGGCGAACCGGTTTCCAGGATCGACAGCTTGTTCATTTCTTCGCTGATGCGTTTCTGCGCCTGGGTCGGCAGGACCTTGTCCACCAGGCGTTGTTCGAATTGCTCGACGTCGGCGCTGCGATCGTCCTTGGTCAGCCCCAGCTCTTGCTGGATGACCTTGAGTTGTTCCTTGAGGAAGAACTCGCGCTGGTGTTCGCCGATCTTGCGGTTCACTTCGGCGGAGATTTCTTTTTGCAGGCGCGCGACTTCGACTTCCTTGCGCAGCATCGGCAGGACTTTTTCCATGCGCTTGAGCATGGGCACGCAGTCCAGCACTTGCTGCAGTTCAGTGCCGGTGGCCGAGGTGAGGGCGGCGGCGAAGTCGGTCAGCGGCGACGGGTCGTTGGGGCTGAAGCGGTTGAGGTAGTTCTTCAGTTCTTCGCTGTACAGCGGGTTGAGCGGCAGCAGTTCCTTGATCGCATTGATCAGCGCCATGCCGTAGGCCTTGACCTCGTCGGTCGGCTGGGTCGGCTGGTGCGGGTATTCGACTTCCACCAGGTACGGTGGGCGGTGGTGCTTGAGCCAGGTCTTGATCCGCACGCGGGTCAGGCCCTGGGCGACGAATTGCAGCTTGCCGTTTTCGCGGCTGGCGTGGTGCACCTTCACCAGGGTGCCGTACAGCGGCAGGCTGGAGGTGTCGAAGTGGCGCGGATCTTCGGGCGGGGTTTCCATGAAGAACAGGGCAAGGGAGTGGTGGTCGGACTTGCTCACCAGCTCCAGGGTTTCGGCCCACGGCTCTTCATTGACGATCACCGGCAACACTTGCGCCGGGAAGAAAGGCCGGTTGTGGATCGGGATGATGTAGACCTTGTCGGGCAGGTTTTGCCCTGGGAGGGCCAAGCCAGTGTTGGCGGAAGTGTGTTCAGCGTTTTCCGGGTCGGCGTAGTCGTTGAGGTCGATGTCCGGGAATTCTTGCTGGTCGCTCATGGGGCACCTGCATAAGGAAGTATGCAAGTTAGATGGGGCGGGTCGGCAGTGGTTTCAATGGGTGGGGTGAGATAGCAACATATTGCACAATATTTTCAAAAGCACCGCTGAACAAATGTGGGAGCGGGCTTGCTCGCGAAGGCGGTCTGTCAGTCGATGCATCTGTGACTGATGCGCCGCCTTCGCGAGCAAGCCCGCTCCCACATTTTCGATTGCATTTCGTCAGCTGAGTTTGTGCAAGTAGGCCGGTAAAGGTTGTTCAGGCAGCACCGACAGCACTTTCAACCGCTGCAACATCCGCTGCCGGGCCCGTTGCAGGTGCTCGCGCAGGTTCAGCGCGGCGGCGTCGAAGGCGCCATGCAGCAACAGCTCAAGGATCAGCCGGTGCTCGGCCAGCATCGCCGGATCGGCACCAATGCCCAGCAGCCGGTAGAAAATCCGGCTGATGATCATCGGGCTCTGCCCCTGGCGAATCAGCGCGGCGATCTTGCGATTTTGCAGGCCGGCGAGGCAGTGCTGGTGCAGGTCTTCCTCGATCTGCTCGATCTCTTCCAGGCTGCAATGGGCGCTGTTTTGCGCATCGAGCACGCGCTGCAACATGGCGTGCAGCAGGTCGCGGTCGAGGTTCGGCGCGCTCTGGCGCAGGGCTTCGGGCTCCAGGCAGGCGCGCAGTTCGTAGTCTTCGGTGACTTCCCGGGCAGTCAGTGGCCCGGCCAGCCATTGGGAATAGGGTTCCTTTTCCACCAGGCCACGGTCCCGCAGGCGCATCAGCGCTTCACGCACCACCGCGCGGCTGACGTTGTAGTGCTCGGCGGCGGCCTGTTCATCGAGGCGATAATGCCCGAAGGCGATACAGGTCGAGAGCGCCGCGCCGATTTCCTCGACGATGCGCTCCCCCAGTGGCCGGGTGTCCACCAATTCATCTTCACCGTTGAGGCCCAGGTGCGCATGGCTCAGGGGCAAGCGCAGCGGCTCCATCTCCAGGCCGTCGGGGTTGATCAGGTAACCCCGGCCATCAAAGCGGCAGATCAGTCCTTCGTCATGCAACAGGTTCAGCGCCTTGCGCACCGGCACCCGGCTGGTGCCGAACAATTCGGCCAGCGGCGCTTCCAGCAACACCAGGCCATGGCGGGCGGTGCCGTGGGTGATGGCGTCGCGCAGAACCTGGTGAATCATCGCGTAACGGGAAGCCGAGGCTGACACTGCTTTCATCGGGCTCTCTGGAGCAAACGGGTCGGTGGCCGGGGATTCTCTCATAGTTGCGCCTGTCACTCTGCGCCACGTCGGTGGCACTTTTTTGGGGCCTTCAGAGGGTTGATGTTACTTTTCTGCACCAAAATGTATTTATTAATAAAAGATACATTATTTCATTCCAGGCGAGCCTTAAACTCCAGCCGATATTTCTTTTAATGCCTGAAACCCATCTAGCCCGTGGATCTGCTCCAAAGTGCCAGGTGTGGCAACCGAGCTGTCCACGAGACTGGCACGAAAGCTGCCTTTGTAAAATGTACATTTTATTAATATGTACATTTTTCAAAGGTCATTCCTATGTCAGACGCCACTTCAATGGCCGAGGATTTCGCCAGCGGTCGCAGCGACCCGGTGCAGGTCCTGGAACAGGCACTTGCCCACGCGAGCATGGCCCCCGGCGTGTTCATCTCCCTGACCGCCGAGCGCGCCCGCCGTGAGGCCGAAGCGTCGGCTGCCCGTTGGCGTGCCGGCCAGCCGTTGAGCGTGTTCGACGGGGTGCCACTGGCCTGGAAAGATCTGTTCGATGTGGCCGGCAGCATTACCACGGCGGGCGCGGCCTATCGCCGCAATGCGCCGGCTGTCTTGCTGGACGCACCAAGTGTGGGCCTGTTGTGCCGCGCCGGAATGGTCAGCGTCGGCAAGACCAACCTCAGCGAGCTGGCCTATTCCGGCCTGGGCCTGAACCCGCATTTCGGCACGCCGCACAACCCGGCCAGCGTCGATCAACCGCGGATTCCCGGCGGCTCGTCGTCGGGCTCGGCGGTCGCCGTGGCAGCCGGCATCGTGCCGATCGCCATGGGTACCGACACCGCCGGCTCCATCCGTATTCCGGCTGCGCTGAATGGCGTGGTCGGTTATCGCAGCAGTTGCCGGCGCTACAGCCGCGACGGCGTTTTCCCGCTGGCTCACACCCTCGACAGCCTCGGCCCGCTGACCCGCAGCGTGCGCGATGCACTGGCCATCGACGACCTGCTCAATGGTCGCGAGCAGCGCCCGCCACGCCCGCCCCGCAGCCTCAATGGCCAGCGGTTCTGGGTCGAGCAAAGTGTGCTGGAAGACGCACGGGTTGAACCTGCGGTGCGCGACAACCTGCAACGTTGTGTGGACCGATTGAAGGCAGACGGCGCGCTGATTGACGTGCGCCCCTCGAAGACCTTCCAGGCCACCCTCGACCTGATCCTGCACCAGGGCTGGCTCGGCGCCTTCGAAGCCTTCGCCCTCCACGAAGCCCTGCTCGACAGCCCTGATGCCGAGCAACTCGACCCCCGCGTTCGCCGTCGCCTTGAAGCGGCCCGCACACTGCCGGCCAGCCAACTGCTGGCGCTGTACGACGCCCGTCGCCGCCTGCAACAGCAGCTTGTCGACGAACTCGACGGCGCGATCCTCATCACCCCCACCGTGGCCCATGTGGCCCCGGCCCTGGCGCCGTTGGAAGTCGACTTTGAACTGTTCGTCAGCACCAACCTCGCCACCCTGCGCCTGACCATGCCCGGCAGCCTGCTGGACATGCCCGGCGTCAGCCTGCCCAGCGGCCGCGATGCCCTGGGCCTGCCCACCGGCCTGCTGCTCAGCGCCCCCAGCGGCGAAGACGCGCGCCTGCTTCGGGCCGCGCTGTCAGTAGAAACCGCACTCACTTTTTAAGGAGACACATCATGGCTAAAGACATCCTCTGTGCATTTGGCGTCGACGTCGACGCGGTCGCCGGCTGGCTCGGTTCCTATGGCGGCGAAGATTCCCCGGACGACATTTCCCGCGGCCTGTTCGCCGGTGAAATCGGTGCGCCACGCCTGCTCAAATTGTTCGAGCGCTACGGCCTGCGCACCACCTGGTTTATTCCCGGCCACTCGATGGAAACCTTCCCCGAGCAGATGAAGGCGGTGGCCGACGCCGGTCACGAAATCGGTGTGCACGGCTACAGCCACGAAAACCCGATTGCGATGACGGCCGAGCAGGAAGAAATCGTCCTCGACAAGTCCATCGAGCTGATCACCCAGGTCACCGGCAAACGCCCCACCGGCTACGTCGCGCCGTGGTGGGAATTCAGCAAGGTCACCAACGAACTGCTGCTGAAAAAAGGCATCAAGTACGACCACAGCCTGATGCACAACGACTTCCACCCGTACTACGTGCGCAAGGGCGACACCTGGACCAAGATCGACTACAGCCAGCACCCCGACACCTGGATGAAACCCCTGGTGCGCGGCGAAGAAACCGACCTGGTGGAGATCCCGGCCAACTGGTACCTAGACGACCTGCCGCCGATGATGTTCATCAAGAAAGCCCCCAACAGCCACGGCTTCGTCAACCCGCGTCACCTCGAAGAAATGTGGCGCGACCAGTTCGACTGGGTCTACCGCGAGCACGAACACGCGGTGTTCACCATGACCATCCACCCCGACGTGTCCGGCCGCCCGCAAGTGCTGCTGATGCTTGAGCGGCTGATCGAACACATCCAGAGCCATGCCGGCGTGCGCTTCGTCACCTTCGACGAAATCGCCGATGACTTTATCCGCCGCCAACCACGTACCTGACACCCGTACCTAAACCCTGGCCAACCTCCCGAGGCGCGATTCATGTCTATCTACAACAAGCTTGATCTGACTGGCTGGAAACCCCGGCAACTGACGCCCAAGGAGGTGCGTTTCGCCACCTGGATCGCGTTTTTCGCCTGGGTGTTTGCGGTGTATGACTTCATCCTTTTCGGCACCTTGCTGCCGGAAATCGGGCGGCACTTTAATTGGGGTGAAGTGGAGCAAGCGGAGATTGCGACATGGGTGGCGGTAGGCACCGCCGTGGTCGCGCTGGCCATCGGTCCGATCGTGGACAAACTGGGTCGGCGCAAAGGGATTATTTTCACCGTGGCCGGTTCGGCGATCTGCTCGGCGCTCACCGCCATTGGTGGTGCGTGGGGCAAGTCGTCGCTGATCCTGATCCGTTCGCTGGGCGGCCTGGGGTATGCCGAGGAAACCGTCAACGCGACTTACTTGAGCGAGCTGTACGCGGCTTCCGATGATCCAAAACTGGCCAAGCGTCGCGGCTTTATCTACAGCCTGGTGCAGGGCGGCTGGCCGGTGGGCGCGTTGATCGCGGCGGGTTTGACCGCGCTGTTGCTGCCGGTGATTGGCTGGCAGGGGTGCTTCGTGTTTGCGGCGATCCCGGCGATTGTCATCGCGGTCATGGCGCGCAAGCTCAAGGAAAGCCCGCAGTTCCAGATTCACCAGCGCATCAGCGAGCTGCGTAAAAGCGGCGCGGTGAAAGAGGCGCAAAACGTCGCTGTGACCTACGGCGTGGACTATGACGAACACAGCAAGGCCGGCCTCAAGGCCGCATTCCGTGGCCCGGCCCGCCGTGCAACCCTGGTGATCGGTGCGGCGCTGCTGCTCAACTGGGCGGCGATCCAGGTGTTCAGCGTGCTGGGTACGTCGGTGATCGTCAGCGTGCACCACATCTCGTTCGAGAACTCGCTGATCATCCTCGTGCTGTCGAACCTGGTGGGCTACTGCGGCTACCTCAGCCACGGCTGGATGGGCGACAAGATCGGCCGGCGCAATGTCATCGGCCTGGGCTGGATGCTCGGCGGGCTGTCGTTTGCCGGGATGCTGTTTGGCCCGAGCAACATGGCGATGGTGGTGGGGCTGTACAGCCTGGGCCTGTTCTTCCTGATCGGGCCGTACTCGGCGGCGCTGTTTTTCATCAGTGAAAGTTTCCCCACCAGCATCCGTGCCACCGGCGGCGCGATCATCCATGCCATGGGGCCCATTGGTGCGGTGGTTGCCGGGTTTGGCGCGACCCAGGTGTTGTCGGCCGGCAGTGACTGGCAGACCGCTGCGCTGTGGTTCGGCGCGCTGCCGTGCTTCCTGTCCGGTGCGTTGATGTTTGCCGCGCGCCATGTGCGTCCGGAAACCGTCCAGTAAGGAGTTGATTCGATGAGTCGTAAAGTTGCATTGATTACCGGTGCCGCCAGCGGCATCGGCCAGGCCCTCGCGGTGGCGTATGCCCGCAGCGGCGTGGCGGTGGTGGGTGGGTATTACCCGGCCGATCCCCATGACCCGCATCACACGGTTGCGCTGGTGGAAGAGGCGGGCGGTGAATGCCTGATGTTGCCGCTGGACGTGGGCGATACAAACTCTGTGGATAACCTGGCGGCGCAGGCGGTCCAGCACTTCGGTCGCCTCGATTACGCGGTGGCCAACGCCGGTCTGTTACGCCGTGCGCCACTGCTGGAAATGACCGACGAGCTGTGGAACGAGATGCTCAACGTCGACCTGACCGGGGTGATGCGCACCTTCCGGGCGGCAACCCGGCACATGCATGAAGGCGGTGCGCTGGTGGCGATTTCGTCGATTGCCGGTGGCGTGTATGGCTGGCAGGAGCACGCGCACTATGCGGCGGCCAAGGCCGGTGTGCCGGGGTTGTGTCGGTCGCTGGCGGTGGAATTGGCGCCGTTGGGGATTCGTTGCAACGCGGTGATTCCGGGGTTGATCGAAACGCCCCAGTCGCTGGACGCGAAGAACTCCCTCGGGCCGGAAGGGCTGGCGAAAGCGGCGCGGGCGATTCCGCTGGGCCGGGTCGGGCGGGCGGATGAAGTGGCGTCCCTGGTGCGGTTTTTGACCAGTGAGGAGTCGAGCTACCTGACCGGGCAGAGCATTGTGATTGATGGTGGCTTGACCGTGCGCTGGCCGGACTAACCCCCAGTTTTAAGCCGGACTCGCTCCAAATGTGGGAGCGGGCTTGCTCGCGAATGCGGTGGATCAGTTCCGCATGTATTGGCTGGCACTCCGCTTTCGCGAGCAAGCCCGCTCCCACATTTTTGACCGCGTTCGCCGTTTGATTATTTCAGGAGTTCACCATGCCCCAACTCGCTAACCGCCGTGCCGTGATCACCGGTGCCGGCAGCGGCATCGGCGCCGCCATCGCCCGTGCCTACGCCGTCGAAGGCGCGCGCCTGTTGCTGGCCGACCGCGATGCCGCCACCCTCGCCGAAACCGCCATCACCTGCCGCAACCTCGGCGCCGAAGTCCTCGAGTGCGTGGCCGATGTCGGCACCGTCGACGGCGCCCGGGCCAGCGTCGATGCCTGCGTCACCCACTACGGCGGCATCGACATCCTGGTCAACAACGCCGGCATGCTGACCCAGGCCCGTTGCGTCGACCTGACCCTGGACATGTGGAACGACATGCTGCGCGTCGACCTCACCAGCGTGTTCGTCGCCAGCCAGCGCGCCTTGCCTCACATGATCGCCCAGCGCTGGGGCCGGATCATCAACGTCGCCTCGCAACTGGGGATCAAGGGCGGCGCCGAGTTGACGCACTATGCGGCGGCCAAGGCCGGGGTGATCGGCTTCACTAAATCCCTGGCCCTGGAAGTGGCCAAGGACAACGTACTGGTCAACGCTATCGCACCCGGGCCTATCGAAACGCCATTGGTAGGCGGCATCAGCGACACCTGGAAACGCGCCAAGGCCGCCGAGCTGCCCCTGGGTCGTTTCGGCCTGGCGGACGAAGTCGCGCCGACTGCCGTGCTGCTGGCCAGCGAGCCGGGCGGCAATCTGTTCGTCGGTCAGACCCTTGGCCCGAACTCCGGCGACGTCATGCCATGAGCGGGTACTAAGCATGTGCGGACTTTGCGGCCTGCTGGGCGAAGACCTGCACTGGAGCGACCCTTTGGGCGATGAATTGCCGCGCCGACGCGAACGTCTGCGCCGAATCGCGGCGATCAACCAGGTGCTGGCGGTGTTCCGGCTCAAGGTCGAAGACTTCCAGGGCGCGTCCTATCTGCTGCTGGGCGCCACCGGCAAACAGGAACTGGCCAGCGGCCTGGATCAACTGTGGCAGGCGGCAGAGACCATGCTCGGTCGACCGCTGGACCCGTTGGACCCGCGCCTGCTCGATCATCTGGAACTGTAGGAGCCCGGCTTGCCGGCGATGGCGTCCTTGATATCGCCATCGCCGGCAAGCCGGACTCCTGCAGGGGCATCATTGAGGTAGAACTATGAGCATCGCGCTAAACGTCATCACCGGCTTCCTCGGCAGCGGCAAGACCACCTTGCTCAAGCGCCTGCTGCAAGGTGAAAGCCTCGGCGACACGGCGTTGCTGATCAATGAGTTCGGCGACGTCGGCATCGACCACCTGCTGGTGGAGGAAGTCGCGCCCGACACCGTACTGCTGCCCAGCGGCTGCGTGTGCTGTTCGATTCGCGGCGAGTTGAAAGACGCCTTGCTCGGCCTGTTGCAGCGTCGTGAGCGGGGCGAGATTCCGCCCTTCAAGCGGGTGATCCTGGAAACCACCGGCCTGGCCGACCCGGCGCCAATCCTCGCGACCTTGAACAACGACGTGCAACTGCGCGGGCGCTTTCATATCGGCCTGGTGGTGACGCTGGTGGACGCCAGCCACGCCGCTTTGCAAGAGCGCCTGCACCCGGAATGGCTGGCGCAAGTGGCCGCTGCCGATCGCCTGCTGTTGAGCAAGACCGACCTCGTCGAAGACTGTGGCCCGTTGCGCTTGCACTTGCAGGCACTGAACGCCGGCACGCCGATCCTCAATACCTGCGATATCGACAGCGGTGAACAACTGCTGCTTGGCGAAGGCCTGCGCAGTGCCGAGCCCGCTGCAGAAGTCCGCCGCTGGAAACTCCATCAAACCACCGCCGCCAACCACGGCGCTGCGCAAGTCTGTTGCCTGACCTTCGATCAGCCGCTGGATTGGGTCGGTTTCGGGGTCTGGTTATCGATGCTGTTAAGATGCCACGGCGAACGTATTCTTCGCGTCAAAGGACTGCTCAACGTGAACGCCAGTAACGCTCCCATCGTCATTCATGGCGTGCAGCATTGCCTGCATGCCCCGGTTCACCTGCCTGCCTGGCCGGGGACCGATCGGCAATCGCGCTTGGTGTTTATCCTGCGCGGGCTTGACCCGGCTCTGCTGCGGCGCTCCTTTGAAGTGTTCTCCAGAAGGTTCGCCGCATGATCACGCTTCGCGTCCTCGGCACCTCGGTGACCTTGCTCGAAACCTTGCGTGTGCGAGCGGAAAAAGAGCTGGGCATTCGCCTGGTGTACCAGGTGCATGATGTCGAGCAGGCCCAGCGCATTGCGGTGATGCAGCCTGACAGCTACGACCTCTACGACCAGTGGTTTCACAACGTCGACTTCGTGTGGCCGGCGCGGGCGATCCAGCCGATCGACACCCGGCGCATTGCGCTGTGGCACGAGATCAACGACCTGCCCAAGCGCGGACGCTTGTCCGCCAACGACCGTCTGGGCAGCGGCAGTGTGCCCAGCGAGCGCCTCTTCGTGCAGCACGACGGCAGCCTCGGCAGCACCGTCACCGAACGCATCAGCATGCTGCCCCTGACCCACAACGCCGACAGTTTCGCCTACCGCCCCGAGCGCTTGCCCGAAGGGTTCAACCGCGGCAACGAGAGTTGGGGCTGGTTGCTGGACCCGGCCTGGGGCGCACGCACTGCGTTGCAGAGCGACGCCGCCATCGGCGCCCTGGACGCGGCGCTGGCCGTGCAAGGCGCGGGCCTCGCGAGCTTCAAGGACATCGGCAACATGAGCATCGAAGAGATCGATGTACTGGCCGATATCCTGGTGCGTAAACAGAAGGAAGGCCACTTCGCGGCGTTCTGGTCCGATGACGAGGAAGCCGCGCAACTGATGCTCAGCCCGAGCATCGATATCCAGAGCCTGTGGTCACCGACCCTGATGCGCCTGCATCGGGCCGGGGTCAAATACCGCCTGGCGGTGCCCCGTGAAGGCTATCGCGCCTGGTTCGGCGGGTTGTCGCTGTCGCGCCATGCCAAGGGCCCGGTGCTGGATGCGGCCTATGCCTACCTCAACTGGTGGCTGTCCGGCTGGCCGGGTGCGGTGATGGCGCGCCAGGGTTATTACATCGGCAACCCGGCTCGCAGCCGAGATCACCTGAGCAGCGCCGAATGGGACTACTGGTACGCCGGGCTGCCCGCTCGGGAAGAGCTGTTGGGCAGCGATGGCTTGCCGCTGATCGATGTGGGTGACGTGCGCGACGGCGGTTCCTATGAACAGCGCATGGGGCATATCGCGGTGTGGAACTCGGTGATGGATGAGCACAACTATCTCGTGCGGCGTTGGGGGGACTTCATGCGGGCGCGAACGTCGTAACGGCACCCTGTCGCCAAATTAATGACATATAAACTCCCGTATTTATTGGGTGCACTTCTTCTCTTGCGCAGCTAATCTGGATAATTCAAATATCCCTGTAAAAAGGATATTTATTTGACGCCGGTTCAGCTATCGCGAGGGACGCGTATGACGAAGGGACGTTTCGGCTGGAGGGGGCAGGCGCTGCCAGAGGGCAACAGAATGAGGTGGCGCCATACGTTTCAAACCCGGATTGCCGGGGTGCTGGCGCTGCTGTTGCTGGTGGTCGTGGCGGCGGTGTATTTCGCGGTGAAGACCGCCACCAATCGCGCCGTGGAAAACCAGGCCCAGGTGCAGCTGGAAACCGGCAGCCAGGTGTTCGAACGCCTGCTCGACCTGCGTGGCCGGCGCCTGCAATACGGCTTGAACTGGCTGACGGCGGACCTGCCGTTTCGCCAGGCTGTCGCCGATGGCGAACCCGACGCGATTCTCGCGACCCTGCGCCGACATGGCACCGGCCTGAGTTCCAGCGAGGTATTTGTGCTGGGGCTCGACGGCCGCGTGATGGTCAGCACGTTACCGGCGCTGACGTCCGGCCAGGCCTTTCCCTATAACGATGCCTTGCGCCAGGCCCGGCGCAGCGGCCTGCAAATGTTGATCGTGGCCCTGGATGGCCGGCCTTTCCTGCTGGTGCAACAGGAAGTCGTCGACCCCGCACCGATCGCCCGTGTCGCCATGGGCTTTCCCATGGACGAAATCTTTGCCAGTGAATTGCGCTCCATGAGCAACCTGGAAGTGTCGTTCATCAGCACGCAGCATGGCCAGCCCGGCGAATTGTTCAGTACTCAGCCCGAGGCGCTACAGGCGTCGATTGCCAGCGACCTGCAGGGCGCGTACATCACTCCGGTGGCGCAATTGAACCTGTTCCACGGCCAGCGCTATCTCAGCCAGGTGCTGCCGTTGGGCAACACGGCAGACGGTGGCGAGGTCCGGGTGCTGCTGCAAAGCCCGCTGGACCACGCCCTTGAATCCTTCGCGCCGCTGGACCGGCAATTTCTCGCGATCGCCCTGGTGGTGCTGCTGGTGTCGCTCGCGGGTGCGTTGTTTCTGGCGCGGCGGGTTTCACGCCCACTCAATGCGTTGGTGCAGGCGGCCGAACGCATCGGGGCCGGTGACTATCGCACACCGGTACAGGTGCGCAGCCACGATGAGTTCGGCCTGCTGGCCCAGGCCTTCAACGCCATGCAAACCGGGATCGCGGTACGCGAGCGACAACTGGCCCACAACGCCTTGCACGACCCGCTCACCGGCCTGCCTAACCGCGCGCTGGCCATGGAACGCCTGGGCAGCGCCATCAGCGCTGGCCGGCCGGTGGTGTTGCTGTACCTGGGGATTGAAAACTACCGGGTGATCAACGAAGGCTACGGCCCGGAAGGCGTGGAAGAAATGCTCCGCGAAGCCAGCCGCTGCCTGCTGTCGAGCCTGTCGGCCAGCGACACCGCCGCGCGCATCACCGGCAGCGAGTTTTTGCTGCTGCTGGAAAACACTGCGATCGACCGCGCGGTGGCCCTGGCTGACCGCTTGTATGGGCTGCTCACCGAACCCCAGCGCATAGGTGGCGATGAATTGCGCCACGAAGTGAGCATCGGCATCGCCGCCTACCCGGCCGACGGCCAGCAGGTTGAAGAGCTGATCAGCCGCGCCGCGATTGCCCGCCACGATGCGGCAGCGTTCCCGGGTTACTTACAGATCTACCAGCAGGACCGCGACCTCGCCCATCAACGCCAGATCAGCCTGATTCGTGACCTGCGCCGGGCGCCGACGGAGGGCGAGTTGTACCTGTGTTACCAGCCCAAGCTCGACCTGCACCATGGCCATGTGCGCCAGGCCGAAGCGCTGTTGCGCTGGCAGCACCCGACCCTGGGCCTGGTGTCGCCGGCCGAGTTCATTCCCCTGGCCGAGCGCACCGGCAGCATGGGCAGCCTGACCCAGTGGGTGATCGAAGAAGCCATTCGCCAACTGGCCGAGTGGGCGGTGCGCGGGTTGGAGGTGCAGTTGTCGGTGAACATCTCGGTGGATGACCTCGCCGATGACGGCCTGGCCCCGCGGGTGACCGAGTTGCTGGCGCACTACCGGGTATCGGCCCGGCAACTGATTTTCGAAATCACCGAAAGCGCGATCATGCACAACCCGGCCCAGGCCCTCAGCGTGCTGGAGCAACTGCGCGCTTGTGGCATCAGCCTGTCGGTGGATGACTTCGGCACCGGCTATTCATCCCTGGCGCAACTGCAACGCCTGCCGGTGCAGGAATTGAAGATCGACCAATCGTTTGTGCGCAACCTCGACAGCACTTCCGGCGACGGCGTGATCGTGCGCTCGACCATCGAAATGAGCCACAACCTGGGGCTCAAGGTGGTGGCCGAAGGGGTGGAGTTCGAGCCCAGCCTCAAGCTGCTCAAGCTCTGGAAGTGCGACACGGCCCAGGGCTATCTGATCAGCCGGCCGTTGAATGCCATGGCGTTTGAGATGTGGATGCGCCGCGAGCGCGTGCCGGTCTAGGGCGTCGGTGGCTGCACCGACGCCGGTCTTTCAGTGTTCCACCGTTGCATCGACCAGGCTTTGCAACCGTTCCCACAAGCCTTCGACGTGGTGGCGCTCCGTCCCCAGCGCGCCAATGGACACGCGTACCATCCAGCGCTCGTCGAGCACGGCGGGAGTGACGTAGGCGCTGCCTGAATGGTTGAGCTTTTCCGCCCAGGCCCGGGTGTAGTTATCCAGCGCCTCACCATCAAGGCCTGGTGGCTCGTGGCGAATGCACAAGGTTTGCAGGGTGACGGCGGCTACCAGTTTCCAGTGTTTGCTGCCTTCAATCTGTTCTGCCAGCCAGCGGGCATTCGCCAGGTCACGCCGCAGCCGGGCCTGCAGGCCGCTGACGCCTTGCTCGCGGATCAGGAACCACAGCTTCAGCGCGCGGAACCGGCTGCCCAGGGAGATCCGCCAGTCGCGGTAGTTCCTGACCTGGCCGTCAGCCTTGGACTGTAGATAGCTGGGGTTGGTGGTCATGATGCGAATCAAGTGCTCGGGGTCGCGTACAAAGTACACCGAGCAATCAAACGCCGCCCCCAGCCATTTGTGAGGGTTGAGGACCAGCGAGTCGGCGTTCTCGATGCCGTGCCACAGCGCGCGGCATTCCGGGAGGATCATCGCGGCCCCGGCCATGGCTGAGTCGACATGCAACCACAGGCCGTGGCGTTGCGTCAGGGCGCCGATGGCTTCCAGGGGGTCGATGGCCATGGCTGCCGTTGTGCCGGTGGTCGCAATCACCACACAGGGTCTGTTCCCGGCAGCCAGGTCTTGTTCGATTGCCCGCTCCAATGCGTGCGGTGACATTGCATTGTGTTCGTCGGTTGCCACGGTACGGATATTGTTCTGGCCGAACCCCGCCAGGATCGCGGCCTTGTTCACTGAACTATGGGCGTGGGCCGAGGTGTAGACGATCAAGGGAGCGCCGCTGTTTTGCAGGCCATCGTGCATCAGCGCGTAGTGGGAGCTGCGTTCGCGGGCGCTGATCAGTGCCACCAGGGTGGAGGTCGAGGCCGAGTCCTGGATCACTCCGCTCCAGTTGGCGCTCAGGCCGATCATGTCGCGCAGCCAATCGGTGGTGACTTCCTCGATTTCGGTCAGGGCCGGGCTCGATTGCCACGACAATCCCACCACGCCCAGGCCGGTACTCAAGCAATCGCCGAGGACGGAGGACAGTTCCACATTCGACGGGAAGAACCCGAAAAAGCTTGGATGCTGCCAATGCAACAGACCGGGCATGATCAGTGTTTCGACGTCGCCCATGATCTGTTCGAACGGTTCGGCTGTCTCAGGTGGGCTGGCCGGCAATGCGGACCTGATTTCGCCCGGGGCCGTGGTGGGTTGCACACCGCGTTGCTCGATGTTTTGTCGATAGTCTGCAATCAGGTCGATCATGGCGTGGCCATGTCGGCGGAATTCTTCAGGTGTCATATCAGGGTGTCCGTCAGGAAGAGAAATAAAGGCGTTAGCACCAGAAGTAAAACGGCTGGCCAGTGGTATAGCCGATAAACGACTGGATGCTGATGCGCTTGCCTGAATCGAAACCGCAAATGGCATGGGGACGGCGAGTATTGATAATCACCAGTTCGTTTTTCTGCGGCTGGATGCGCAGCGGTTTTTGCAAACGATCTTCGGGCAGTTCCGCCCCTTCGAAACGGATGACCTCGTCGTAGGTAAACGCCTCGGTATCCCAAATGACCAGTTCACCTCCCGAAGGTGGTACTTCGAGGTAAATATTCGCGCTGAATTGATGTTCCAGTTCGGCAATCGACAAGGGCAGGCAATCGACATGGGGGACTGTTTCGGAGAGGTGGGCTGTCTCCGGGAACATGGCGCGGATAATGCCGCAGAACATCGGCTGGCCCTGGAACGCCGCGGTTGTCGCGCCTTCTGGCCACACCTGCCGGATATGCTCCATCAGTAGATGGATGGGTGGTTTGCGCGGGGCACAGAGGTCATCGATCACGCAGCGCATGTGGGTGGCGTCTGCGTAGTATTTCTGTTGCGAATAGCTGTCTGCGGCCTTGCCATAGGTGGAGTTGAACGGTGTTCCCCAGCGATGGACACCATAGAAATGCTGGACAACTTTTCCGTGCTCATAGGTCTCGTGGTTATATTCCTGGAGCGTCGCCGTTTCGTTGATATGTTTATTTAGTACTTCGCTGGTTTGTTCATTCGCGTAGTCAGGTACCCGGATGGCAAGTATTTCTCCGCGAATAAGTTTTTCCAGGCTGAGTGTGTCGAGTTGCTCAAGCGCCAGGATCCCGGGCACCTGGCTATGCGGGACTGCAGGTATTGATTCAACGCTGTTGAGGTCCGTCATGATGAAAACTCCATGTTAGTTACAGCACGTCATATAGATAACGTTTGTTTGGCTGGGGATTTACTGGCGACAGTGAGCGTCGGATGGCGCAGGGCCAAAGTTGAGGGAAAGACTTTTGGGGAGGTATAGGACTTTTCCGAGTAAACTTTTAAATACATCGGCGCTATCGGATCGCTTTATTTCACGCATAAAAAAAGGCGGCTACCCACTTAGGTAGCCGCCTTTTTCTTACTGCCGGTTTTGCTTAATCCGGCAGTTTGAACGCCATCACATAGTCACCCTGCTTGGTGCCCAGGGAACCATGACCGCCGGCCATGACCAGCACGTACTGCTTGCCGTCCTTGCCGGTGTAGGTCATTGGTGTGGTTTGCGCGCCTGCTGGCAGGCGGCCTTCCCACAACTGCTTGCCGTTTTTCACGTCATAGGCACGCAGGTACTGGTCAAGGGTACCGCTGAGGAAGGACACGCCACCGGCGGTGGTGAAAGTCCCGCCCAGGCTTGGCACGCCCATGGTCAGTGGAATCGGAACCGGCGAGCTGTCACGCACGGTGCCGTTCTTGTGCATCCAGATGGTCTGGTGGTTGGTCAGGTCGACCGCGGCCACATAACCCCACGCCGGCGCCTGGCACGGCAGGCCCAGTGGCGACAGCATGGCTTCGAGGATCACACCGTATGGCGCGCCTTTGTTCGGCTGCACGCCTTCGGTTTCGCTGACACGCGGACCTTGCTTGGCAATGTCGGCGGCCGGGATCAGTTTCGATTTGAACGCCATGTAGCTTGGGTTCACGAACGCGATCTGGCGAACCGGGTCGACGGAAATGCCACCCCAGTCGAACACGCCGAAGTTACCTGGGTAAACGATCGAGCCCTTTAGCGACGGCGGGGTGAACGGACCGTCGTAGCGCATGGATTTGAAGTCAATCCGGCACAGCATCTGGTCGAACGGCGTCACGCCCCACATGTCACGCTCCTTGAGGGGCGGTGGCATGAAGTTCAGGTCGGACTTCGGTTGGGTCGGTGCGGTGTGATCGCCTGCCACTGCGCCTTGCGGTACAGGGATTTCATTGATCGGCACTACAGGCTGACCGTTCGAGCGGTCGATCACGTAGATGCTGCCTTGCTTGGTCGACGCCATCACCGCTTGCTTCACGCCGTCAGCGGTCTTGATGTCGATCAGCGAAGGCTGGCCGCCCACGTCCATGTCCCACAGGTCATGGTGAGTGAACTGGAAGGTCCACTTCACGTGGCCGCTGTCGATGTCCAGGGCAGTCAGGCCGGCGCTGTACTTCTCGGAGTCCGGAGTCCGGTCGCCGCCGTACTGGTCGGGCATCTGGTTACCCATCGGCAGGTAGAGCATGCCGAGTTTTTCGTCCACCGCGAACATCGACCACATGTTTGGCGAGTTGCGGGTGTAAGTCTTGCCCTCGGCCAACGGGGTGGTGTCGTCCGGGTTGCCGCTGTCCCAATTCCACACCAGCTTGCCGGTGTGCACGTCGAACGCACGGATCACGCCGCTAGGCTCGTCGGTGGAGACGTTGTCGGTCACGTGACCGCCGATTACCACCAGGTTCTTGGTAACGGCCGGTGGCGAGGTGGAGTAGTAACCGCCCGGGGCGAAGGTGCCGATGTTGGCACGCAAGTCGATCTGGCCTTTGTCACCGAAGTCTTCGCACATCTTGCCGGTGTCGGCGTTCAGGGCGATCAGACGGGTGTCGGCGGTAGGGACGAAGATGCGTTTCGGGCAGGCATTCGGCGCGGCGGCCGGGCTGGCGCTGCCAGTCGGGCTCTGTTCCGAGGCATAGACCGCGTCATCGTGATACGACACGCCACGGCAGGTCATGTGCGCCCAACCCTTGAAGTTGGCAGCACCTTCGCTGCTGATCTTCGGGTCGAAACGCCAGATTTCCTTGCCGGTGTCCGGGTCCAGGGCAATCACCTGGCTGTGAGGCGTGCACACGTAGAGCATGCCGTTGACTTTCAGCGGGGTGTTTTCCGCGGTGGTTTCACCGGGATCGCCTGGGCCAGGGATGTCGCCAGTACGGAAGGTCCAGGCTGGAACCAGCTTGTGGGCGTTTTCCGGAGTGATCTGTGCGAGTGGCGAGTAACGATCACCGAAGGCCGAACGGCCGTAGGAGTTCCAGTCACCATCAGCCTGGGCCGGCGCAGTGCTGGCCATGCCCGGTACCGCATCGCGGTCCAGCTGGCCTTTCTTGACCATGGCGCCCGGGTCGGTGAATTGGCTGGCCAATGCAGCGGCGCCGGCCAGTACGACGGCGACGCTCAGCGCGCCAGTGCCCAGCGGCGAGGCTTGGCCACGCAGCAACGGACGGCGGAACCACGGGAGCAGCATGACGATGCCGAGGGCAAACAGCAGGGCCAGGCGCGGTACCAGTTGCCACCAGTCCAGGCCGACTTCCCACAGCGCCCATACGGTGCTGGCAAACAGAACCAGTGCGTACAAGCCCAGCGCCGCACGGCGTGTAGCCAGCAGCAACAGGCCTGTGACGGTGATGCCGAGACCGGCCAGCAGGTAATACAGCGACCCGCCGAGCATGCTCAGCTTGATCCCCCCGGCCAACAAGGCCAGGCCCATTATCAGCAGCAAGATCCCCAGCAGCCTGGGCAGCAGGCGACTTGGACTTGAAGCACCATCAGTGCTCATAGTGTGGTTCTCCGTTACGTTTTGAATTGATTGCGCACAGTTCACTGTAGATGACGTTCCGGCGCAGGCTTGGTTCAGGGCTAATTCGTTTTCTTCAGAATTTACTTACAACGTCAGAATGAGCTTTGCAGCTTGATCCCGCCGATGAGCGCGTCATCCACCTGGGCCACGGCTCCGGGGTGACGGATGTATTGCAGGTTCGGGCGCACCGTCAGCCACTGGGTGACATGGATGCCGTAATAGAGCTCAGCGCTGTATTCCGTGTGTTGAATCGGCAGGTAGGATGGGTCATCGAAGTCGTATACCGCGTGGGCCTGGTTGCTTGCCTCGGCATTCTTGCGGTAGGCCGGGTTGACGTGCACCCGGGCCACGGCGAAACCGATATCGTCCTTGGCGCGGGCGTCGAACAGGCCCTTGTAGACCACGCCGGCTTGCACGTAGTTATCCACAGCGTTGGTTTTCTTGTCGTGCATCGTGCCGTTGGCGAACACGTTCAAGCCCCGAGAATGGTCGCTGGCCAGGCTGGTGACTTGCTGCTGCACCCCCAGCCACACCCCGTGCTTGCTGGAGGCGCTGCGATAGGCCTCGCCGCTGAGGGCTGCCGGCTGGTCGTTGCGGTCTTTATACACATCGCTGGCCTTGGCGCTGCTGTAGTAGTAGCCGGCGCGGTATTCTCCGGGCAGGCCGTTCAGCGTAGGCGTCCACACCAGCTCAACCGGGAGCAGGGCGCCTTGGGTGCCGCTGCCGCTGAGCTTGAAGCCATTGCCGCGATCGAGGTTGGACGGGTTCTGTTCGTAGGCGCCGACCTGGGCGTACAACTCGGGCGTCAGGTGATATTTGACCCGCAACGCCCACTGGCTCACCGGCCAGTTGTACCAGATGCTGCCAACCCAGTTACCGACCTGCGAGCCGCAGAATGCGAGGTTCTGGAAGTCGCAGGGGAAGCTGTTGAAGTCTTCACCTTCGCCAAAGCGCCCGGCCTTGATGTCGAGCTTTTGGTCGAAGAATTTCTGCTGGTACCACATCTGCGTCAGGCGCCAGGTCTGGCCACGGCCCCAGACTTCCTGGGACGAGGTAAAACCGCCCACACGCGGATCGTTGACCCGGTCATTGGTGATGTTGTTGCCGCTGCGCTCGGTCACCGTCAACTGGAACTCGGCGTCGTGCCAGCCGAGGATCTTCTGCAGATCCAGGTGCGTGCCCAGGCCGAATTGGTCGCTGTAGCGCGCAGTGCGGTCGTGATCCGAGCCGCCGTGCAGGTTGCTGCCCATTTCGCCGGTGTAGTCGAATTTGAAGTCGTAGCCTAGTTGAGACAGCGCTGTCCGAGTGCCGCCGAAATCACCCAGCATCCACGGTGATTCAGCGTCAAAGGCAGGTGCGGCCTGTGCACAGTTGATCAGGCCGAAAGGTAACAGCGCAGCGCACAGGCGCAGGTTGGGGAAAGCAGGCATAGGCAAAATGGGGTCTTAATATTTTATGGTTTTGAAACGCAAACAGCGGCCTGGCGCGTTCGCACAAGGGCGTTGAACACGGGCGGTCGATGGTTTGGTGGAATGATGAAACGTTTCAGTTTGTTGCTGACAAGGATAAAGCCCTGGCGCGGGGAGAGAAAGGGCTAAACGGAAGATGGATTCTTTCGGATTTGGTAATAGTGCGCTGGGTCGTCGGATTTGGTAGCAATCTGTGCGTTGGTTTGTGTTTGAGGGCGTGGTTATCTGCGTCACCAAAACAGATGGGGGTCGACATGGAAGGCGACGACAACGTAGGTGAGGCAAAGGCCGTAACAGCCGGGGAACTAGTCATTATTCTCGGTCAGTATCACAGTGCAATTGCTAGGCTCGGCTCCGGCATCATTAGCTTGTCCGGTGCGCTCAAACATAGTGAAGACGTGGATGTAAAACAGGCGGCAGATGAAGCATGGGTGAAGCTGAATGAGTTTATCGACTGCATGGAAGGTGTAGCTGATGGACTGAATGCTTTGACCCAAAAGAAGGAGGCCTGAAATGGCGAATGACCTCAAGGATAATGTGAGCTATCTTCGCCAGGAGTACCGTCAAGGTTCGTCATCAGGCTACGACCGCAAAGGCGGCGCAGGCGGTGGGGGCAACGGAGGAGAAAACGATTTGGAAAAGCGTATTTCACAAGTTGAGGCAAGATTGGAGCGCGTCGAGACGAAGCTGGATGGCATGCAGGAGCACATGGCCACCAAGTCCGATCTGATCCAGACCAAAATCGACCTGCTCGAAGCAACCTCCAGGTTGGATCTCTCAATCGCCAATTTCAGAACGGATATGCAATCGTTGGAAACCCGACTGCTGAAATGGTTTGTCGGAACAGCTGGCGCCTTGTCTGCCATCGCCTTTGGCGTCGCCCGACTCGTCCACTGACGTTTTCCGTTCGAAGCCCGGCTTCCCGCCGGGCTTTCTGGTTTTTAAGCCAACTTCGCCAAACACTCTTCAAGAATATCCAGCCCTTCCTCCAGCACCGCCGCTTCAATCGTCAACGGCGCCAGCAGGCGGATGATATGCCGCGATTTGCCGCTGGGCATCAGCAACAAACCCGCCTCGCGGGCCAGTGCCAGCAGCTGGGCCAGTTGTTGTGGCGCCGGGCTGCCGTCGGCGTTGGCCAGTTCGATGCCACGCATGGTGCCCACGCCGGTCAAGCGGCCGAGGTAGGGGGAGAGCCTTTTCGAACACCATGATTCATAGCGACTGACGATCGCTTCTTCCTGCTGCGCGCCCCAACCTTGCAGGTGCTCGTCCGTCATTTCATCCAGGGTGGCCAAGGCCGCCGCGCAGGCAATCGGGTTACCGGAGTAGGTGCCGCCGAGGCCGCCTTTGGGCAGGTTGTCGAGCAATGTCTTGCGACCCACCACCGCACCCAACGGCACACCGCCGGCGATGCTTTTGCCCAGCAGGATCAGGTCCGGTTCGATGCCCAGGCGTGAGAAGGCGAAGCGCTGGCCGGTGCGGCCGAAGCCGGACTGGATTTCATCGGCAATCAACAGGATGTTTTTCTCATCGCAGAAGCGTCGCAGGGCCTGGGCAAATTCCACGTCCAGCGCCAGGAAACCACCTTCGCCCTGCACGGGTTCGATGATGAAACAGGCCACGTCGTCGACGTCGATTTCCACGCTGAACAGGCGGTCCATCGCCTTGAGTGCTTCGCCGCAGGTCACGCCGTTGTCGCGGCTGGGGTAGGGCAGGTGGAACACCGGCCCCGGCAATACGCCGACTTTTTGCTTGTAGGGCGCGACCTTGCCATTGAGATTGAGCGTCGCCAGCGTGCGCCCGTGAAACGCACCGTCAAAGGCGATGACGGCGGTGCGGCCAGTGGCGCCGCGGACAATTTTCAGGGCGTTTTCCGCCGCTTCCGCGCCACTGTTGGTGAGCATGCCACTGACCGGGTAATCCACCGGGATGAATGCGGTAAGACGGTCCATCAGTTCGATGTAGGGCGCGTGAGGCGCGGCATTGAAGGCGTAGTGGGTGAGCCTGGTGGCCTGGTCGCGGATCGCCTCCACCACACGCGGGTGGCAGTGGCCCAGGTTGAGCACGCCGATGCCGCCGACGAAATCGATGAAGCGCTTGCCGGTGGTGTCCCAGACTTCGGCGTTCCGGCCATGGCTGAGGCTGATGGGGTGGACGATGGAAATCGACTGGCTGATGGTTTGGCGGCTCATGGATCCGGGACTCAAGAATAGGATGCGTCCTTTTATCTAAGCCGTGAGCCGCCTTGCCCCGCAAACGAAATAAAGTCGCCGGGTCATTATTAAAAGTCGGGATGTGCTATGGCGAGGGAGCAAGCTCCTTCGCCACATCCACCATCCAGTTCAGGAACGCCTTCACTTTCGGGATCTCCCCGGCATGTTCGGCATGGGCGATAAAGTGCGCGCCGGCACTCGGCATTCTGTAATCCCAGGGGATCATCAGGCTGGCGTTCGCCAATTCCTCGGCCACCAGATACTGCGGCACCAACGCCACGCCGTACCCCGATTGCGCGGCGCGGATGCACATGTAGAACGTGTCGAAACGCGGCCCGTGGTAGCTGTTTTGCGAGTGCAGGCCCTGTTCCAGAAACCACTCGTGCCAGGCTTCCGGGCGCGAGGTGCATTGCAGCAAGGTGTGGCGGGACGAGGCGTCGCTGCCAGCGGCAACAAACCCGGGGGCACAGACCGGCACCACGGCTTCGCGAAACAACTCGATGCAAGTCGCCCCCGGCCACGCTCCCTGGCCGAAGAAAAACGCGATATCCGCCTTGGCCTGCAACACGTCGAACGGCTCCAGTTCGTTGCGCACGTCCAGGTGGATATTGGGATGGCGCGCGGCAAAATCCTTGAGCTTGGGCACCAGCCAGCGGTCACCGAAGGTCGGCTGGGTGGCGATGCGCAGCACTTCGGTCTCGCCACCGTAGGTGAGGATGTAGCGGCTGGAAATATCCACCTGGTTGAGGATCTTGCGTACTTCCTCCAGGTACAGCGAGCCCGCCGGCGACAGGTACAAACGCTGGCGTACCCGCTGGAACAGCGGGTGGCAGAGCATCTCTTCGAGCTGTGCCACCTGCTTGCTCACCGCGCTCTGGGTCAGGTGCAGTTCTTCGGCAGCGCGGGTGAAACTCAGGTGGCGGGCGGCGGCTTCGAAGCACTGCAGGGCGGTCATCGAAGGGGTCAAGCGTTTCGAGATCATGAGAAGTTCATTCCAAATCGGAAGGAGCCTTTGCCTAAACGTCGTTTGTGGCCAAGGTGTAAAGCCGTTGATACTGACCGGCAACACTATAAACGGCGCGGGTTTGTGGCGCCGAATAATAAAGACCGACAGGGAGCGCCTTGCATGAAGCACATGAAATCCACGTTGGCGACATTCACCGCCGCAGCACTATTGGGGCTGGCCGCAAGCGCACACGCGGGGGCGACCCTGGATGCGATCCAGAAGAAGGGTTTTATCCAGTGTGGGGTCAGTGATGGGTTGCCGGGTTTTGGCGTGCCGGACGCCAACGGCAAGATGACCGGCATTGATGTGGACGTGTGCCACGCCGTCGCCGCAGCACTCTTTGGTGATGCGTCGAAGGTGAAGTTCAGCCAGTTGACCGCCAAGGAGCGTTTCACTGCGTTGCAATCCGGCGAGATCGACCTGATTTCCCGCAACACCACCTGGACCAGTTCCCGTGACGCGGGCATGGGCATGGTGTTCACCGGCGTGACCTACTACGACGGCATCGGGTTCCTGGTGAACACCAAGCTCGGTGTGAAGAGCGCCAAGGACCTGGACGGCGCGACCATCTGCATCCAGGCCGGCACCACCACCGAGCTGAACGTCTCGGATTACTTCCGCGCCAACGGCCTGAAGTACACGCCGATTACCTTCGACACTGCTGACGAAAGTGCCAAGGGCCTCGAAGCGGGCCGCTGCGACGTGCTCACCACCGACCAGTCGGGGCTGTACGCCCAGCGGATCAAGATGGCTCACCCGGATGAGTTCGTGGTGTTGCCGGAAGTGATTTCCAAGGAGCCATTGGGCCCGCTGGTGCGCAAGGGCGACGACGAGTGGTTCAGCATCGTCAAGTGGACGTTGTTCGCCATGCTCAATGCCGAGGAAATGGGCATCACTTCGCAGAACGTTGAAGAGCAAGCCAAGTCCAGCAATAACCCGGACGTCGCCCGTTTGCTCGGCGCAGACGGTGACTACGGCAAGGACCTGAAACTGCGCAAGGACTGGGTCGTGCAGATCGTCAAGCAAGTGGGCAACTACAGCGAGGTGTTCGAGCGCAACATCGGCCAGGGCAGCGTGCTGAAGATCAAGCGCGGCCTTAATGCCCTGTGGAGCAACGGCGGGATCCAATACGCGCCGCCGGTTCGCTGAGGTTTCACGAAGAAACCGTGTCCTTGCCCGCCGCCTTGGAGCGATACAACGCCTGATCGGCCCTGGCCATCAGGCAGGCGGGTGACTCATCGTTGCGTCGCTCTACCACGCCGAGGCTCAACGTCACCTTGAAGCTGCCCACGGCGGGCAAGTCCTTGAGCGCACAGCGCATCCGCTCGGCCAATTCCCGCGCGGTCTCCAACGTGCTTTTGGGCACGATGACCATGAATTCATCGCCGCCCCAGCGGGCCAGCAAGTCGCCGTGGCGAATGCAGGCCTCCAGGCATTCCACCACGCGCACCAGGGTTTCATCGCCTACGGCATGGCCGTGCTGATCGTTGATGGGCTTGAAGTCGTCAATGTCCATGGCGATCAGCGACAGCGGCAGGCGAAACCGTTGGGCGCGAGCGCACTCTTCCAGCAGGACGCGTTCAAGGCGGTAACGATTGGCCACGCGAGTCAAGGCGTCGCGTTCGGCCAGGGAGCGATTCTCGTCCAGTTGCAACTGCAGTTGTTGATTGACCCGCGACAGCTCGCGGGTGCGCTCGGCCACCAGGGCTTCAAGGGATTGATTGCGGCGCTCCAGCTGTTCGATGGACTGTTTGCGCGCCTGGATACTGCGGTGGGCGCCGACCATGCGTGCCACCGAGCCGTCGTCGTTACGTGCGATCACGTAGCCGCGGTCTTCGATCCACAGGTAGGAGCCGTCTTTCTTGCGGCAGCGGTATTCGGCTTGATAGTGAGTGGTGCGGCGGTTGATGTAGTTATCAAACAGCACCATCACTTGGGGATAGTCATCGGGATGAATCACGTTTTCCCAGGTGAATACGCTGTTTTCCAGGGAGTGATGGGCATAGCCGAGCATTTCGTACCAGCCGGGGTTGCGGTAGACGAACCCGGTGTTGGCGTTCCAGTCCCAGATCCCGTCGCTGACCAGCTCCATGATGGCATGCAGCATGTCGGCGTTAAGGTCGCAAAAGTCCTTCCTTGACGGTTCGCTGCCGGATGTATCGTCCATTGCGCACTCCCTGCGTGGACTGGCTCCTGGGGCCAGCCAAAATTGATGCCGATACTCCGTGGCTGGCGGTACTGTACAACGGCGCCTTGGCGCTTAGAAGGGGGTCTTTGGTCTAGTGGGAATGTGGCTAAAAGCCACTACTTGCTTGGGTTCAGCTTCTGATCAGGCGCCGCCATCCTGGTCCTGGGCGCCCCATTGGCATTGTGCTGATAAATCGCCTCAGGCTGCCCCTGCCGGTTAAAAAACACCTGCCCGATCCCGGCAGAATTCCAGAGCCGTTCGCCCGCTTCAGCGTGTTCCGGAATATGCGGCACTACCTGCATGAGTCGGCGACGGGTGAACCAGTTCAGCGGTGAGCGCGGTGAGTAGAGCCATCGATTGAGACGGTCGAACCATTCCAGCAAGCGCGGCGGGAATTCGTTCTTGATGCCGCTGCTGGTGATCTGCCAGATTTTTGGACCGGCATTGCGGTGGCGAATCAGCACTTCATAGACGAACGAGTAGTGCACGTCTCCCGAGAGGATCACGTAGTTGCCCGGTGTGCGGGAGTGACGAAAGATGTTGAGGATCACCTGTGCCGCGCCGCGGTGGGCCATCCAGTTTTCCGCGTCCACCAGCAGCGGGTAGCCGCACCAACTGAAGGCCTTCTGCACGGTTTCGATCAGCTTGACGCCGAAGATCGGCGCCGGTGAAACGATGACCGCGCAAGGGTGATCCAGCAGCTCCTGTTGCAGTTCGCTCAGCGCTTCCCAGTCCAGCAGGCCGGAGGGTTGCTTGAGGTTGAACTCGCTGCGCCAGCGCCGGGTACGGGTGTCGAGCACTACCAGTGCGGGGGTGGTGGGCAGCACGTAATGCCATTGCTGGAACTTTAGCAGGTCATCCACCAGCTCATCTTGAGCGTCAGGCTGCAGGTAGTTGTCGTGGGCCTGTGTGGTGAGCGCCAGGGTTTTGCCGATCACCGTATCGAACGCATCCGGGTTATTGCCCCAGCCCTGGCACAGCATATAGGCCAGCAGTGCGTTGCCGATGATGCGCTTGGAGAACGGATGCCCGTAAGCGGTTTCTTCCCATTGGGCGCTGAGGTTCCAGTCGTCGGTGATGTCGTGATCGTCGAAGATCATCAGGCAGGAGAGGTGGGCGAACACCCTGGCCACGCCACCCAGGCCGCCACGGAACGTGTCGATCTGCACTTGCTCGTGCCCATAGCGTACGTGCCCTTCGGCGCGCAGTTGCGGCGCTTGCGGTGTGATCAGCTGCCACGGTACGGGCGACCACGCCAGCAGGTACATCGCCATGACTTCGGCAAAAGTCACCAGGTGGTTGTCGGCGCTGCTGCTGGTGAAAATAGGCTTCTTCACCCCGCCAAAAAAACGCTCGCGCAGGGTCTCGTTGCTCTTCAGGGCGGGCAACAGGTCGGCTCGATGGTAGTAGCTGGCGGCATGCTCATAAAGCGCGGCGCTGTTGTCGACGACGGCACCGTCGAGGTGTTCATCAAACAGGCCGAGGCGCGTGATCAGCGCATGAATGGCCCGCAGCATCGGCCCCGCGACATCGTCGGCGTAGACCTGGTCGCCACTCATCATCAACAAGGCCGGGCGTTCCTCCAGGGTGTTCGATGCGGCCAGCAGCCGGTCGACACACAGCAAACCGTCGGCTGCGCTGTGATGGGGCTTGCGGCAGGAACCGTGGACCAATTGGTGGATGCGGCTGTGCAGGACGAAATGCGGGCCTTGTGCGCCCGGGTAGAGCAGGTGCGGCGCCCATTCGGCGATACCGGCACGGTTTACCAGCAGGTCGTAGCCTATGCTCACGTCCTGGGGCAGGGCTTCCGCCAGCGGTACGTCGATCAGGTGGATAAAGGCCTGGCGCCCGACGGGCACCACCTTGCATTGGCTGGCGTCCAACTCGATATCGAGCGCCGCGCCTTGGGCGACTTGCAGCCTCAGGGTCAATGCCAGGGGACGACTTCCCACCAGCCACATCACCAGGCGCCGCGGTTCCAGGCGTCGCAGCAACGGGCCGGCGAGTACAGCGGGAAGTGTGTCGGGGTGAGGCATCAAGGCAACGGCTCTGGGCAAGGTTGGGCCGAAAAGGTAACGCATTGAATGTCAGCGTTTTGTTAAGGCGCGATACCCGGGCGAGCGGCAAATTACCCGGCGCCCACTGGCCCGGGCTATAAACCTTTCATCTCAAATCATGACTGCGTGGCGCAGGTCTCGCCTTCGGCAATCATCCAGCGCAGCACTTCGGCCAGGGCCACACTGTGCTGGCGCTCGACCCAGCGCACACCCTGCGGGCTGTACCGTTCGACATAGCGGCTCAGCACCAGGCGGCCCTGCTCCGACGACAGGCTCAGGCGGGTCTCCCGGCAGAGCAGGGCGCTGGTCCCGCGTTTACGAACCTGACGTTGCAGGACCAGTGAGCTTGATTCAGAAATCATCGCCGGCTCCCTGTGCACAATTATCGGCCTGAGGCGACGTCGCCCCCTGCTTGCCCTCCAGCACAAAGGCCGCGCGGTGTTCGGCCACCACGTTACGCAAGGCACTGTAGTAGTCCGGCAGCTTTTGCAGGCTGTCGGTCAGCGGCAGCAACGAGGCGCGCGTATCCACTGTGCCACCCACCAGGCTGATGGTGCCCAGGGTTTGCACGGTATCGCTGTCGCCCAGCGGCGCCACCAGGAAGTTCAGGACCTTGCCCGCCGCATCGCGGCTGTTGCCAGTGCCCAGCAACGGCAGTTCGACAATCGGCCCGTTGCCAATCCCCCACACGCCAAAGGTCTGGCCGAAGTCGGCGGTGTGGCGAGGGATGCCCAGCGGGTCCGAGACATCAATCAAGCCGACGATCCCCACGGTGGTGTTCACCGCAAAACGTCCCAGGGTGTTGATCGAGCGCCGTGGGTTGCCTTGCAGCAGGTCGTTGATGAAGACCTTGGGCTCGCTGAAGTTGCTGGCGAAGTTATGCACACCCTGCTGGAAAAACTCCGGCATGTATCGGTAGCCTCGGGCTACAGGCGCCAGGGCGTAGTCATCCACCGCGCGGTTGAAGGCGAACACGCCCCGGTTGACTGGTTCGGCGGGGTCATACACCGGGTAGGAAACCTGTGCGCAGCGTGTGGTACTCGTTACGTTGGCCGGGCTCGCGCAGCCTGTGAGGTAAGACACAGTCAGCAACAACACCGCCTGGCGAGCCAGGTGCTGGGGATACGTCAGCGAGCGCATGGGGTCAGTCTCCGGGAAAAGGAAGCCGATGCTGGCAGCCGCAGCTTGCGCGAAGATGTCTGCTTTATTGCGCCGTTGACGCTTTATTGCACGATTGAAATATATGACGGGCCGCGTCGAATGGTTTTAGATGGCGCATCGACAAGACCAAGTGATGCCCATCGGTGAGCCATCTTTTAATCGTGGACGATGACCTCGAGGTCCTCGCCCTGCTGAAGAAATTCTTCCTGCAACATGGCTACACGGTCGAGACCGCCGCCAATGGCGCCGAGCTGTGGGCGGCCATGGAGCGCACACCTGCCGACCTGATCATCCTCGACCTGATGCTGCCGGGGGATAACGGCCTGTTGCTGTGCCAGCGCCTGCGCCAGCAATACGCAACACCGGTGATCATGCTGACCGCCATGGGCGAACTGAGTGATCGCGTGGTGGGCCTGGAAATGGGCGCCGATGATTACCTGAGCAAACCTTTCGATGCCCGTGAATTACTTGCCCGGGTGCGCGCCGTACTGCGTCGGGCGGGTGAAAACCGGCCGACGTTGGGCGACGTGTCGCGCCCGCTGATTCGTTTCGCCGGCTGGCAACTGGACCTGACGCGCCGTGAGTTGCGCTCGCCGGACCAGGTGATGATCCCGTTGTCGTCCGGGGAGTTCGACCTGCTGCTGGTGTTCGTCGAACACCCGCAGCGCGTGCTCACCCGCGAGCAATTGCTGAACCTGGCGCGGGGCCATAGCCACGACGCGTTCGACCGCAGCATCGACGTGCAGGTCAGCCGCCTGCGACGCAAGCTGGAGTTCGACACCAAGCGCCCGGCGATGATTCGTACCGTGCGCAACGGTGGTTACCAGTTCACCGTCGCGGTGACCCGCTCATGAGCCGCTTCAAACCTCGGGACACCGTGGCCCGCTGGATTGCCCTGACCATCCTGATTGCGATGCTCACAGCGCTGGCCTTCAATGCGCTGTTTGTGCAACTGGCTGGCGTTTGGGCCAGGCCGCCGTTGGGTGAAACCGGCCTGTTGGAGAAGGTCGCGGTGATCGTGCGGATGATCGAAGCGGCAGAGCCGTCCCAGCGCGCCCAACTGACTCGGGCAGTGGCCGATGACAGCTTCAATGTGAGTTGGTCGGCCACCCGCACAGGCATTGATGTGCCGGTTCTGGAAGACCCGGGGTTTCACTCCGACCAGGTGTTCAAGCAGCTGCTCAAGGGGCCGGAGCGGCGAATGGAAGCCTACGAACCGTCCGACTGGCCTGGCCCCGGCGGGCGCTATGCGCTGGTGGTGCAACTGGTGGATGAATCCTGGCTGATGTTCAGCGCGCCGTCGCGCAGCTGGGGCCTGGCGGAAGGCCCGCGAAGCCTGATCGTGCTGATGCTGGTACTGATTTCCACCGCGCTGGTCACGCTGATCGCCACCCGGCGCCTGGCCCGGCCGCTGCAGTATTTCGCCCAGGGTGTGCGACGTTTCGGCGCCGACTTTCGTGCGCCGCCTATCGAGCCGGTCGGCCCCCAGGAAATCCGCCAGGCGATTCTCGCGTTCAACGGCATGCAGGCGCAGTTGCAGCACTTCATCCAGGACCGCACCCAGATGCTCGCCGCGATTTCCCATGACCTGCGTGCGCCGCTGACCCGCCTGCGCCTGCGGGGGGAATTCATCGAAGATGCCGACCAGCAGCACCGCCTGTTCCGGGATGTCGACGAGATGCAGGCGATGATCAACACCGCGCTGGAATTCTTTCGCGACGATGCGCGTCTGGAACAGGCTACCCAACTTGACCTCGCTGAGTTGCTGCAAACGCTGATTGACGATTACCGCGACCAGTCCATCGACATCACCTTCAATGGCCCGCCACGGCTGGTGTATTTCGGTCGCCCGCTGGGGCTCAAGCGAGTGATGACCAACCTGATGGACAATGCGATCCACTACGGGCGGGCGCCGGAAATCGAACTGCAACAGAGTCCGGGCGTGGTGACGATACGGGTACTGGACCGTGGCCCGGGCATCCCGCAGGAGCAGCATGAGCAGGTGTTCCTGCCGTTCTTTCGGCTGGAAGGCTCACGCAATAAAAGTACCGGCGGGGTCGGTTTGGGCCTTTCCACGGCACGGGCGATTGTCCTGGAACACGGTGGAACGCTGACGTTGGAGAATCGCCCGTGTGGCGGGTTGGCCGCCGTGGTGGTGTTGCCGGTTTAGGAAGGCTTAAACCCTCACGGCAAATTGCCTTTTCCCAGATCAGTCAGATTACCGCTATTCGACTGAAAAATTTGCTGGTTGGAGCTGCTACGCGAGGGCTCATCGTTTGGTTTGAGGGCCGGCTGAACAGGTTGGACGGGTTGAGTGGCTTGAGGCGAATGAGTGGGTTGATTGAAGGATTGGATATGGAAAGCGCTGCCAATGATTGGAAAGGACATAGATGTTGGCTCTCATTAGAAAGGACGTGAAGTGTGCGCATTCACCTCCCTTTGAGTGCGTCCTGATCAGTGGCCCTGGCCCGGTCCGGCGTTCCGGGCCTTTGGGTTTCCATATGCTTCGCCGTCTCGATGAGGCGCCGTTTCAAGCCGGCTTGGGCACCGTAAACCGAAATTCGCTGCCTCGCCCCAACTCACTCTCAGCCTCGATCCGCCCGCCGTGGGCCTGCACGATGCCTTGGGTGATGTACAGGCCCAGGCCGCTGCCGGTGGGATTGTTTTCGGTTTGCGTCCAGTAGCGATCAAACACGTGAGGCAACTGATCAGGGGCGATCCCTTCGCCGGAGTCACGCACCGAAAACACGATCTCTTCGCCATTGCTCAACGCACTGATGCCGATATTGCCCTGGCGCGGGGTGAACTTGATGGCGTTGCCGATCAGGTTCGACAGCACCTGGAACAACCGTTCCGGGTCGGCATGGATTTGCAGCCCGGGTTCGGCATTGAAGGACAGGTCGATGCCCTTTTCCATCGCCAGGGGCGCGAGCAGTGAATAGGCCTCCTCGAACATCTGGCTCACGTCCAGGGCCACCGGCTTGACGGTGTAGCGCCCGGCTTCGATCTTCGAGGTGTCGAGCAAATCTTCCAGCAGCACATTCATGCGCCCGGCGGCTTGTTGCATGGTATCGATGGCCGAGGAAATCCGTCGCGAGGTGTGTGGGCCATCGGAACTGAAGGCCTTTTGCATCATGCCGCAGAGCATCGAGATCACCGTCATCGGGTTGCGCAGGTCGTGGGAAACCACCGCCACCAGTTCATCCCGGGCGCGCACCGCCTGTTGTTCACGCAGCACCTGGCGGGCCAGGTCATTTTCCAGGGCCGAGCGGCGCAGGTCGTTGGCGGCGAAGCGGTCACCGTGGCTCCATTTGGTGGAAATGCCGGCCATCTCCACCTTCCAGATTTCAAACGAGGTGCGTGGGCGAAGGTGCAGGCCCGCGTCGGTGCTTTCCAGGTCCAGGGGTTTGTTCGGGTCGCCGCTCCAGTTGATGTTTTCCTTCACTTCGGGACGAAACCACAACACGCCGTTGTCCACCGGCTTGGGCAAGCTCATGGCCAGCACGCCACTGGCTACGTGCTGGTATTCAGCCGCCGGCGGGTAAACCGAGGCCAGGTTATGGCTGGCAAACACCGGCTGCCCGGCCTCTTGCAGCCACTTGTGCAGGGCGCGAATCTGCGCGGGTTCCGGGCAATTGCCGTAACGGTGCAGTTGCTTGTCTTCGATGATCGCCACACCGCCTGCGAGGGTCAGGTCCATCAGCAATTGCGGACGCTGCGCCAGGCCATCGAAGACGTTTGCGGGCGAGGCCTGCATGGCCTGGCTGAGCAAGGCCAGGGCCTCGACTTTTTCTTCGCGCTGGCGGCTTAGGTCCAGGGCCTCCATGGCGCTGATCTGCAACGACAGCACCTGGCCGATGGTCTGGCACGCGGTGCGCAAATCATTGGGCACCAGCAGCGGCTGGCGGTTGCCGCAACTGATCAGGCCCCAGAGTTTGTCGCCCGCCATCAGGGAGATGCTCATGGACGACAGCACCCCCATGTTTTTCATGTACTGGCAGTGAATCGGCGACACGCTGCGCAGGGTGGCGAAGCTCAGGTCCAGGGGCTGGCCGGTGTCCGGGCGCAACCTGGGCACCAGCGGCACTGCCTCGTAATCGGCATTGGGGATGATCCGCAGCCAATTGGTGCGGTACAGCTCCCGGGCTTGTTCGGGGATGTCAGACGCCGGGAAGAACAGGCCGTTGAACAATTCCATCGACGGGGCGGACGCTTCGGCGATCACCTGGCCGTGGCCTTCCTCTTCGAAACGATAAATCAGCACCCGGTCGTAGCCGGTCATGGCCTGGATTTCGTTGACGCTGATTTCATACAAGGCTTGCAGGGTTTTCGCCGCCTGCAGGCGTTGCAGCATCTTGCCCAGGTTGCTGGTCCGGCCATTGAGTGCCCGCGGCTGGAAGTCCTTGAGCCGTGGTTCGAACTCCAGCACCAGTACATCCTGATGGCGGTGCAGCAAGCCTTCGAACTCGGCGCCGTTGAGGGTCATGTGCAGCGGTGCGGCGTCGAAAAAGCTGTTTTGCGTGACCATGGCCCGGACGGCTTCGGCATGTTCAATGCCGATCAATGTGTGCAGCGGCTGGCCCAGCAGGGATTCCGGTGAGTGGTTGAACAGTTCGGCTACGTTGGCGCTCACCTGCACGATATGCAGGTCCGGCTCGGACAGGGTCAGCAGCGCACCGTGGGGCTGGATGGCCCCCGGGAAGCGGATGGGTTCGTCTGCACAGTTGGCAAGCAACTCTTCAAAATCTTCGGGTTTCATAGCAGTACCTCCTGGCTGTCGAGCCATTGCTCAAAGCAGCTGAATGTCGAGCGGGCCGCGTTCACGGCGCGCAGTTTGGCGTGCGCATCGAGGGGCACATGGCTCAGGTAGTCGAGAAAGTCTTTCCAGCGCCGACCGGTTTCGGCGCCGTACACGTTGAGAAACGCGCCGCCGTTGTCGGCATCCAGTCCCAGGCGCTGGGCCATTTCCCGGCGCAGGATCTGCCCGCCCAGGGTGGCACCTTCCAACACATACAGCGCGCCCAGGCAGGCGGCCGGCGTGTCGAGGAGCGGTAGCGACATGCAATGGGGAAGGGCGGCGATGGCTCGGGCGTCCAGGCCCAGGGCGTGAAGATCCGTCAGCAAGGTGGGAGTTTTGCGACGCAGCATCTGATCAAACCCCACGGGGATCAAGCCGCTGTCGTTCAGCGTCGTTTCCAGAGGGTTGTAGAACCCGTAATAGGCCTGGAGCAGGCGTTTATACCGAGTGTGATCGAGCTGCGGGGAGAAAAACGGCAAGCGCTTTTCCAGGGCGACGTGCAGTAAAGCGGTACCCGAGCGCAGGGCTTCAAGTACAGGGGGCGCACTAACGTCATGGGCCTGTGAATGCATTCAGTAAACTCGAACTGGGGGCCTGCTGGCCATGTAAGGTTGCTTAATAACTGACCGCAGGAGTCGCCGTGAAGTTCGCCTTGGCTGATATCGCGATGCTATCAGTGCATGGGCGAACCCTGCACCAGGGCCGACTGCACGCAGTCGATCAGGCGCTTGGTGGTCCATGGCTTGGGCAGGAACCGCACGGTGCTGCCCAACTGCGAGGCCATTGCGGTGTTGCCCGAGGTCAGCACCACCGGCAGCGTCGGCCAGCGATGGGCGACCACCTTGCTCAAGTCGTAGCCATTGAGCAGGCCGGGCATCTGGATATCGCTGACAATCAAGTCTACCGGATCACTGGCCCGTTCAAGAAAAATCATTCCTTCGTCTGCGGACGGGAACGAGGTCACCACCGCGCCGAAATCCTCCAGTACATCTACCATCAACGAGCGAATGATTTCGTCGTCTTCCAGCACCAATATCGATGGCTGAGCCATGATCCTTACTCCACCATCCGGGTTAAGTAAGGTGGAGTGGGGCGCCGTTGAATAGGTTCGATTGGATGTTTTTTTTGCGATGGGTGGTCATTTGGTTGCCTTTGAATTGCGTCAGGGCAGGGCGCTCCACTGGCGAAACCTGCTAGAAGCGTTCATCCAGCAGCGCCGGCAATGTCAGCTCCTTGACGAAACTGGCGCCGGACAGGCTCAAGACCATACGCACCACCTGCACCACGTCATGCACCGGAATCAATTGGCCCTCACCGCGCTGTTCGGCCTGGGTGCGTGAGGTGCTCAAGGAATCTTCGGTATTCAGATAGCCCAGGTTCAGGCAAGTGACACCCAGGCGTTGCTGGCGATAGCCTTCACGCAGCGCATCGGCGATGCCGCGCAAGGCGAATTTCGAGGCGCCGAACGCCACTTCGGGCCGGCCGCTCTGGGGCAGTCCCGAGGTCGAGCCGGTGAGGATGATGCGCGGCTGAGGGCTCTTCAATAACACCGGCAGCAGCCGCTTGATCAACAACAGCGGTGCGGTGATGTTGCAACTGACGATGGCTTCCAGTTGCGTGTCCTCGTCGGTGAGAAAGCTGTACGCCGGATCAAACGCCCGCGCCTCCCAGATGCCCAGGTTATAGATCAGTGTGTCCAGCCCGCCTGCCGCCACCGCCTGCTCGATGACGTGCGCCGCTTGGCCAGGCATGCCAAGGTCTGCTTCCACCCAGCGCACCTCGGCGCCAGTGCTGCACATCAAGGGATCAGGGCGACTGCGGGACACCCCGATCAGCGTATCCCCAACCCCGCCCAGCCCTTCCATCAAGGCCCTGCCCAATCCTTTGCTTGCACCGACCACCATGGTTTTCATCGCTTGTCTCCTGAACCGCTGTGCCGAGAGGAGCGGGCATGCAAGCAGAGTGGTGGGGTGATATCAATTGAGTGGCTGTTTCCAGATGTTAATCTCAGGTGTTTCAACGATCCCGGGTTGCCTCATGCTGACTGTTATCCGACTTGCCGCCGCACCCGACGCAGTGTGTTTACCTGCAATAGAGCGCAGTGCGGCCCAGTCCTTTCGTGCGATCGAATCCTTGAGCTGGCTGGCCGATGCCGAGGTCATGAGTGTTGAACGTCATCTGCAGTTGATCGCGTTGGGTACGTGTTGGGTGGCGGTGGATGCTGCTGGCCAGGTCCAGGGTTTTCTCAGTGCACAGATGCTTGATGACGACCTGCACATCCATGAACTGTCGGTGGCGCAGGTCATGCAGGGCCGTGGCGCAGGGCGGCAATTGCTTGAGGCCGTGATGAATGAGGCTCGCTCGCGCCGGTTGCGGGCAGTCACCTTGACCACATTTTGCGACGTGCCCTGGAACAGCCCGTTTTATCAGCGGCTGGGATTTGAGCAAGCACATTCGCTGGCGCCGGATCATCGTTTGGCAGAGGCTCTGCGTGAGGAGTATCGTCACGGTTTTGCGCCGGGCAGTCGCTGTGCCATGTCATGGCAGGTCGTAGCGCGTTAAGTAAAGGCACCCCAAGGATTCTCATGTTTATCCGAAACCCCCTCGTCCCCGAACTCATCGTGACGGCCCTCACGAGCAGCCTCGACTTCTGGGTCACCCAGTTGGGATTCGACATTGGTTATCAGCGCTCCGAAGAAGGCTTTGCCTACCTCGACCTGCAAGGCGCGCAAATCATGCTGGAGCAATACGATCCGGATGCCGGCCAGTGGCTGACCGCACCCTTGGAAAAACCCTTGGGACGAGGCATTAACCTGCAAATCGATGTGCCTGCCGTGGCGCCTGTTCTGCAGCGTCTGGCTGCCATCGGCTGGCCGCTGTTCCGCGACGTTGAGGACGCTTGGTACCGGGCGGGTGAGGTGGAAGCGGGGCAGCGGCAGTTCATCGTGCAAGACCCGGACGGCTACCTGGTGCGTCTGGTGCAGCGGTTGGGCGAACGACCTGTGGGGACTCATTCATGAAATACGCCGCTTTACTGGCCATTGCCTTGATCGGTGGGGCCTTCAGTCTCCAGGCTCTCGCAGAAGGCGATGCCCAAGCCGGTGAAAAGCTGTTCAGCAAAACCTGTGGCGGTTGCCATAGCGTCGGCGAAAATGCACGGGGCGGTTTCGGGCCGCAACTCAACGGCATCATTGGTCGACCGGCTGGCACCACCACTGACTATCAGTATTCAGATGCGATGAAAAATTCAGGCGTGGTCTGGACGCGGGACAAGCTGGCCGCCTATATCGAGGCGCCGAAAAAGGTGGTGAGCGGCACCCGGATGATTTTCTGGGGGATCAGCGATCAGGAGAAAATCGACAACTTGCTGGCGTACCTTGCGACATTTCAGGCGCAATAAACACCGATCCCAAGACAAGGATTTCACTCCATGGTCGCACCGCGTATCCGGGCGCTTGCCCTTTGTATCTTTCACCGCAACGGTCGAATTCTGGTTCACGAATTCCAGGATGCGGTGAAACAGCAGACAGTCTTTCGCCCCATCGGTGGCGGCATCGAATTCGGTGAACGCAGCGCCGAGGCCATCGTGCGAGAAGTCCAGGAGGAACTGGCGCAGCCGATTCACAGCCTGCGCCTGCTCGGCACGCTTGAAAGCATCTTTACCTACGACGGCCACCCCGGACACGAGATCGTCCAGGTCTACGATGGTCAATTTGCGGATCAGAGCCTATACGAGCAGCCGTATCTTGACGGTGCTGAAAGCAACGGTTTTGCGTTCAAGGTGAGTTGGAAGGGCAGCTCAAGCTTCACCGCGCAGTCGCCACTGGTACCGGAAGGGCTTTACGCGCTGCTCAAGGGCGCCGCGCTACTGGATTGACGGCACGCGTCCCGATAATGCCTCGGGGCCTTTCCTGTCACTCGCTTGAAGGCGTTGCTGAACGCACTTTCAGAACCGTACCCCAACGACTGCGCTAACACGCCCACTGACAGATTCCCCTCGCGCAACGCTCGTTGCGCAAGGCGCATGCGCCACTCGGTCAGGTACGCCAACGGTGGTACCCCGGCAACGCTCTTGAAGTAGTGCGAAAAGGTGGTGCGCGACATCGCAGCCGCCGTAGCCAGGTCTTCGAGTGTCCAGGCACGCCCCGGCTCGCTGTGTATCAAGCGCAGCGCGGGGGCCAGGCGCTTGTCGCTGACCGTGCGCAGCCAGCCTTCGGGTAATACGCCCGAGGTCTCGACATAGGCCCGCAGGATCTGGATAAACATCAACTGCGCCAGTTGCGCCGACGCCAAGCTTGCCCCGAGCAAATTGGCTTGCCCCTCATGTGCCAACTGGCCGAGTAGCCATTGCACGATTGTCGCTTGCGGCGACGTGGCCCGCACGTGGATCAGGGGCGGCAGCGCGTTGGCCAGCAGGCCGCCACTCTCCGGGTCCAGTTGCACGTAGCCGCCGATTTGCACACAGCCCTGGCCGTCACCGATTTGCGGGAAGCGGCCGGCGTCAGCGAATAATTGCCGCGCTTCCAAAGGCGCGACCGACACATCGCCTGCAAGCACAAACGAGCGTTGCGCACACAGCAGGAACACATCGCCCGCCTCAATCAACACCGGCGCCAGTTCGCCATCCATCCACAACCAGCACTGCCCCTTCACCACCCCGAAAAACTTGATCTTGTCCGGCGCGGGAAAACGCAGGGCCCAGGCGCCGCCCGCGCTGAAGCCGCCGGTCATAACCGATTGGGCATTCACGAACGTGAGAATCTCGGAAAACGGGTCGCTGGGCATATTCGTACTTTTACGCATGTAAATGGGATAATCGAGTATTCAGAGTACGGCTTTCGAGGGGTAGCGTGTTAACCACACGTCCAATGGAGACTCTGTCATGCCCACAGTACAAAAACCGATCCACAGCGGCTATGGAGCAGCAACCACCGCCGCCGAAGTCATCCGGGGCGTCGATCTCTCGGGCAAGGTGGCGATTGTCACGGGCGGCTACTCCGGCATTGGCCTGGTCACCGCCCGTACCCTGGCTGCCGCGGGCGCCCGCGTGATCGTCCCGGCCCGTGACCTGGCCAAGGCACGCGCCGTCCTCAAACCTTACCCACAGCTGCAACTTGAACCCCTGGACTTGATGGACGCCCAGTCCATCGAACAGTTTGCCGAGCGCTTTCTGGCGACAGGCTGCCCGCTGCACCTGCTGATCAATAACGCGGGCATCATGGCGCCGCCGCTGAGCCGCAATGCCCAGGGCTACGAATCTCAGTTTGCGACCAACCATCTCGGGCATTTCCTGCTTACCCAGCGCTTGTGGCCGGCCTTGCAGCGCGCCGAAGGTGCACGGGTGGTGACGCTGTCCTCACGGGGGCATGTGCACGGCGCCGTCGACTTTGACGACTGGAATTTCGAGCGCCAGGCCTACGATCCATGGAGGGCCTACGGTCAGTCCAAGACTGCCAATGCGCTGTTCGCCGTGCATCTGGATACGCTCGGTGCGGCGAGTGGGGTAAGGGCTTTTGCGGTGCATCCCGGTGGAATCATTACCGATCTGGTGCGGCACATGAAGCCTGAAGTCTTGCAGGCATCAGGCTATGTCGACGAGCACGGGAAACCGGTGATCGACCCTGAGCGGAACATGAAAACCCCGGAGCAAGGCGCGGCCACCAGTGTGTGGTGCGCGGTGAGTGGGCAGTTGGCGGGAATGGGCGGGGTCTATTGCGAGAACTGTGATGTGGCGGCGGCAGTGAGTGCGGAATCGGAAGAGCAGTTGGGTGTCAGGCCGTGGGCGGTGGATACCGGGTTGGCGCAGCGGCTGTGGATACTTAGCGAGCAGCTTGTCGCAGGGCGATAGGCCGCAGTGTGGGGTCAGCTCACTGACCCCATCGGCCCATCAAGAACCCTGCGGCGTTTCTCCGCGCGCCAAACGCGCATTGATATCGTCGATCACCGCCGGCAGTTCGACGATGGTGTCGATCAGGTAATGCGGCCGCGAGCCCTCGAACATCTGTGTAATGCGCGCACGCTCCAGCGCCAGCTCAGCAGCAGGCAGCGCCTTGTATTGCTCGTAGGTCAAACCCAGTGCGTTGCCGGAACAGGTCAATGCCACCGTCCACATGCCGGCGCTACGGCCTTCCAGGATCCCCGGCCAGGTGTCGTCGACCTTCACGCACGCGGCCACATCGCTGACCCCCAGGGCAATCACGTTGGCCAGTGCCTGCGCCGGATGCGGGCGCCCGTTGGGCACTTCGTCGGTCGCCACCACATGGTCGGCGACGTAGCCGTTCTGTCGCGCCAGCTCGACCACCTTGGCCATCACCACCGCCGGGTACCCGGAGCAGGAGCCAATCTTCAAGCCCTGCCCGCGCAGGGTGTTGATCGCCTCAAGGGCGCCGGGAATGACCGCCGAATGCAGCGCGATTTTCTCGATCTGCAACGGCATGAAGCGTTCATACAGTGCGGTGACATCCTCGTCAGTCGGCAAGCGATCAAACACCGCCCGATAACGCTCGGCAATCTGCGGCAGGTTGCACAAGGTGCGGATGTGATCCCACTTGCCCATGCCCATCGGGCCGCGGGCTTCCTCCAGGGAAACGGCGACGCCGAACTCACCGAACGCCTCGACAAAAATCTGCGTGGGGGCGAAGGAACCGAAGTCGACGACGGTGCCGGCCCAGTCCAGGACCACGGCTTGCAGCTTGGAAGGTTGTTGGTAGTGCATGGCAAGTCTCCATTTTCAGGTGTGAGCAGGCCGTCCCTCTCTCAAAGAAGAGGTAAGCGCCTGGTGAGGGTTTAAACGGTCAAGACGATCAGGTGGCCGGGATCGGGCTGGCCTCGAATAGCTCGGCGATCATCGGTCGGTTGCGGCGGATGCCCAGGCAACACAAGTGGTAGTCGATGAAAAACGGATGGTCGACGAAGGTGATCGGCGTGGTGCCCGGGGTTTCGGCGTATTCCACGGCAGACACAAAGCCGATGCCGATGCCCTTGGTGATCGCGTGCACAATGGCTTCGCGACTGTTCAGCTGCATCACGCAGTTCACGGCGATGCCCTGGCGCTTGCAGCTTTCTTCAACCAGTTGCCGGGTGCGTGAGCTTTTCTCGCGCATCACCCACTTTTCGCGGCTGATCTGTTCCACGTGCACCTCTTTCTGCCGGGCCCACGGGTGGTCATCGCGCACCACCGCAATAATCGGATAGCGCCGGTACAGCTGGGTATCGAAGCGCTGGTCGAACTCCGAAAGTGCCAGGATCGCCACGTCGATATCGAAGTTGAAGAGCCGGTCCAGGGTTTCCTTTTCCGGGGAAAACGAGGTTTCCAGTTCGATGTCCGGGTGGCGCTGCATCAGCTCGTAGGTCAGGTTCATCGCGATCGGCGGCGACACTGCGCCCAGGCGCAGCAGCCCGGTCTTGCGCTGCTTGAAACTCTGCAACAGTTGCATGGCTTCATCCTCCTGGCCGAACAGCCCCTGGGTGATCCCGTAAAGGGCGTGCCCGGCGGCACTCATCTCGATAAACCGCCCGCGACGGTGGAACAGCTCCACCGAGAACTGCTTCTCCAGCCCGTTGACCTGCTCGCTGACCGTCGGCTGGCCGACGCTCAGGTATTCGGCGGCGAGGGTGAAACTGCCGGTCTTCGCCACCGCATGAAACGAGCGCAGCCACTTGTGGTACTGGTACATAACGAGTCCTGTTCCTGAGGTCCGCCGGGCCGGTCATCAACGTCGGATAAACAACGCCACCGCTGCGCTGCACAGGCAGGCCGAGGTCACGACGATGAAGATCAGCGAGGTATTGCCGGTACTGTCGAGCATACTGCCGATCAGCGGTTCCGCCAGGCCGGCGAACAGATAGGATGAGAAATTCATCACGCCCGTGGCCGTACCCGCACGCTTGGCGCCGACCAGGTCCGGGCACAGCGCCCAGAAACTCGACGCCGGGCCATACACGAAGAACCCGCAGAGGAACAACGCTACCAGGCCGATTGCGCTGTGGGGCGGCAAACTCCACATCCACAGGCTGGTGGCGGCGCCGAGGAACATGTAGAGCATGATCGCCAGGTAGCGTTTGGAGCCGAACAGCTTGTCCGAGACCCAGCCGTTGCTCAGGGCGCCGATGGCCATGCCCACCGGCAGGGCCACGGTGATCCACTTGGGGTCGATCATGCTGTCGCCGCTTTTCCAGTTGGCCCCGAGGAAGTGCACCGGCACCCAGACGATCAGGCCGTAGCGGGCGGCGTTCTGGAAACCCAGGGAGATCGCGGCGATGATCAGCCGCGGATTTTTCAGCACCGCCTTGTAGCGCTGCGCCGAGGATTCGACTTCGCCGTGGGCCACTTCATGATTCTTGTCTTCGGCATTCGCCACGCCAGTATCGGCCAGGGGCTCGAAGCCCATGTCTTGAGGCCGCTCGCGGGCCACCAGGTAGAAAATAATGCCGCCCGCCAACATCAACAGCACCGGCAGGCGGAAGATCCAGCGCCATTCCAGTTGGAACACTTCCAGCACCACGATGGAGGTGACGTACGACAGGACCGAGGCGCACCCGGCCGCGAACACATAAAAGCCATACACCTTGCCGCGCTCGCCGGCGCTCCACCAATTGGAAATCAGCCGGCTGCCGGGTGCCCAGCCGAGGGCCTGGAAGTAACCGTTGATGCCCCACGGCAGGATCAGCCCGGCAAAGCCGCTGGCGAAACTGGTGACCCAGTTGGCCGCGCAGGACAGCACCGCGCCCAGGGTCATGATGCGGCGGCCGCCGAACTTGTCGGCGAGGTTGCCGTTGATCGCCTGGCCAATCGCGTAGGCCCAAAGCATCGCCGCGGAGGCCCAACCTAGGGTTTCCTTGGTCAGGCCGAACTCGGCCTGGATCCCGGGGATGGCAAAGCCGAAGGTCTGGCGGCCGGTGTAGAAAAACAGATAACAAAACATCGCCGCCAGCAGCATGCGCCACTGGGCTACGCGAAACGATGAGGTACGGACGGCAGGAACAGGCAGCACGTGTGCACGATTCATGATGTTTTCCTTATTGTTATTCGCCCCGGCGACCGTAGCCGCAGGGGGGCACTCTTGATAGGTGCAACAGGAAACGACCGAATTACGGTGAGTCTAGGCCGCTTGCGCGCCGATGAAATTCTTGCCGCGTGCGCCTTGCAGGGCGAAGCGGATCATCGCCTCGGCCTCGGTGGCATTCACGCCGTAGTCGGCAAATTCGGTCTTCACGTCCAGGCTGTGGAGGAAGTCGCGCAACTGCGCCTGGGCCTGCTGCAGGTCGGTGCCGAATACCCGTTGCAGGGTGCGGTCCCGCGCGGCGTCGTGCCCCCATGCCAGGCCCAGTACCAGCGGCAAAGTGAAGGAACAGGCGATGCCATGGGGCAGGCCGTGGTGCAGAGTCATCTCATAAGAGATGGAGTGGGCGAGGGCGGTCTTGGTGTTGGAAAAAGCCAGGCCGGCTTTCAGCGCCGCCAAGGCCATGCGCGAGCGCAATTCCTGGTTGCCGAGGTCACGCCGCAAGCGCGGCAGGCATTCCAGGATGTCTTCGATGGCGGAGATGGCGAAGGTGTCCGAGACCGGGTTGGCGTTGACGTTCCAGATCGATTCCAGCGCATGGGACAAGGCATCCAGCCCGGTGGACACCGTGACCCCGGCCGGCACCGTCAGCATCAACTGCGGGTCGATGATCGCGACTGTCGGCCAGGTGCAGTCCAGGTGCAGCGAATACTTCTTGAGGCTCGCGGAGTCCCAGATCGTCGCCCATGGCGTGACTTCGCTGCCGGTGCCGGCGGTGGTCGGTGCGGCAATCAACAGCTTGTGGCGGGCCGGCGCGAAAGGTTTACCGGTGGCCAGCAACGCCAGCAGCTCGTCGAAATCCCCGGAATCTGTGCCGACGATCAAGGCCTTTGCCGTATCAATTGCACTGCCACCGCCGACGGCGACCACCACCTGGCAGTCACCGGCCTGCAGCCAGAAACGCTCGTAGGTGTCGCGCAGTTGGGCCACGTCAGGGTTGGGCTGTACGTCTTCGATGACGTACACCAGGCGTTCGCCCAGCAGGGCCTGGATGCGGTCTACCAAACCGAGCCCGCGGGCTTCGGGAAAGGTCACGAGGGCGACGCTCTGGCCTTCGGTAAGAGCGGCGAGTTCTTGCAGGCAGCCCCAGCCGAAGCGGGTGTCTACCGGGTTGTGGAAGCGGGCAGTCATGGCGGGTTCCTGGTTTTTGTTATTGGAAGTGCCGCCATAGTCGGGGAGGGTGAGGTGGACCTCAAATCGATAGATTGTGGGGATGGATTGGCTGGGCCGATAGTACAGCCCGACCGTCAGGTGACTTCAGCGCACGTTCCGGAACAACATCAATCGCGCACTCTCATGCAGGCCACGGGTCAGCCCCTGCAACCGCTCAAACTCCTCGGGATACTGCTGAGCCACATTGTCCCTCGGCGTTTGCGACGCCAGGTCATGCAGGGTCGGCGAGCTGCCGTCGTGCTCCATTTGCAGCAGGAAGTCCTTGGTCACGCCGCCGATCAGCGGGAACGTGCCCTCGCGCAATACCAGCGGCACCACGCGCTCGCCTTCCGGCGCAGGTTGCTGGATATCCCGGCCCATCGCGCCATTGCGGAACGGTATGCCCGCCATGCCGGCCACGGTCGGCAGCAGGTCCGCCAGGCCGACGGCTTCTTCGATCACCCGGGGTTGCAGGCCGGGCGCGTGGATCATCATCGGCACGTTGTTGCTTTCCAGCCCAAGCTGCTCGAATGCCGGCGCCATGTGTGGAATCTGGCTGATTCGGGTGTTGTGGTCGCCGAAGAACACGAAGATGGTGTTGTCGTAGTAACCGCCAGCCTTGGCGATTTCCATCAGGCGGCCGATGTTGAAGTCCAGCAGGCGCACGGCGTTGTACTGCTCGACGCTGCGGCTGCCTGCGGCCTGCACTTGTTCCACGGTGAGGTCATGCACCTTGAAGCCATCGTTGGTCTTGGGGATGGTAAACGGTCGGTGGTTGCCGGAGGTTTGCAGGTAGGCGAAGAACGGTTGGTCCTTGGGGATGGCCCGCAGCAGTTCGTCGCCTTCCTTGAACAGGTCCAGATCCGAAACGCCCCACACGTCCACCCGTGGCGAGCGCCAGTGGCTTTCGTCATACAGCTTCACGCCGTCGATGCTCTGGCGGATCAAGGCGTTGATATTCGCCCAGCCGGCATTGCCGCCGATCATGTAGAGCTTCTGGTAGTCCTCGAACGCATTGATCAAGGTGTGTTGCCGGGTGATCAGCGGGTTGCGGGTTGCCGTCTCCTGGCGGGTAACGTCGGGCACGCCGGTGATGCTCGCCCACACGGTTTTGGCGGTGCCGGTGACGGGCACGTAGAAGTGTTTGAAGAACCAGCTTTCCTTCGCCAGCTTGTCGAGGTTCGGCGTGGGGTTCAGCGGGTTGCCATAGGCGCCCACGGCGCTGGTGCCGAGGGACTCGAGCATCACGAAGATCACGTTCGGCGGGCGCTCGCCCTTGAGCCGATAAGGCTGCACGGCTTGTTCACGGGCGAAGTTCAACTGCTCGGGGTCGGGCTGGCTGACCCCCAGATAATTCGCGACTTGCGGGTAATGCTCTCGCACCCGCGCCTCATCGAATTGCGACTGGCCGACCTTGAGGGTGTCGTACAGAAACAGCACCGGGTTGAGGCCCACGGCGGCGATCTGGTTGTTGCCGGAAAAGAACGCGTCGCTCCAGCGCAGAGGCACCGGGTTTTCGATATTGAGGTTGGCGACGCGGCCGAGCAGGGCCAGCAATACCGCGATCACGCCGACGGTGGCCACGGATGCGATGGCCAACTTGCCAATGGGTTTGCGTTCGCCATCCAGGGTGATGCGTTCAAGGCGAACCAGGGCGTAGGTCCATAGGCCGACGGCGGCAAGCCAGCTCAAGGTTATCCACAGCACCGGGTAGGTTTCCCACACCATCTGTTGTGAAATCTGCGCGTCTTCCAGGTAACGCAGCACCGTGGCGTTGATGCGCACACCGAGGTAGGCGTAGTGGCCGAAGTCGATGATGTACACCAGCCCGACGATGGCCAGCGCCAGCAGCAGATAACCCCGTGCCAGCCAGCGCAGGGCGGGGACAGTCACCAGGTTCCAGCGTGGCAGCCAGGCGAGCAGTGCCAGGGGCAACAGGATCAGCACCGCCAGGCGCAGGTCGAAACGCAGGCCGATGCCCACGGTTTCCAGCAGTGCGGGCTCCCTCAGGCCGACCCCGGAAAATCCCCATACAAACACCAGCCGCAGTGCCGCCAGCAACGCAAATACCAAACCGATCGCGCCCACGCCGTAGCGCAGGCGGCGCGAGTGCAACCATCCCATCATTGACCTCTGTGCAATTTTAAAAGAGGGCGCCAGGCAGCCATCGCCAGCATCCACAACCCGGCCACCAGGCAGTAGCCCGTCAGCAGTGGGTCGATCAGATAGTCCCAGTAGTTTTCCGAGGCCTTGAGCCGCAGCGCGAACGCCAGGGTGCCCGCCGCGAGCATCCACACCGCCAGCGTATTACGCAGCCAGAGCTTCAACAGTGCTGCCGCGCCTATCAGCACGATCATCGGCCGAGGGTTGAAACCCCAGCGGTAGGGGTCGAAATACGTCAGGCCCATCGTCGCCGGGTACAGCACCAGGCTCAGGGCGCCAAACAGCAACAGCACCTGGACCTTCTGCGGGCGCTGGAGCGGCTGCACCACGCCCAACCGGCACAGGCTGACCCACACCAACAACACCAGGGTGCTGATGGCCAGGTCATCGGTGAAGCTGCGCACATACGCCGCCAACGGCAGTTCGTTGACCGGGATAAAACTCACCACCACCAACACCGGCAGCAGCCAGGGGCGCCAGGGTGTTGTGACGCGCAACAGGCTGAGCAGCACAAAACCCAACAGCACAAAACTCAAATGCGCTTGCCATACAGAAACCATCACAGGCGCTCCGACAGCCAGGCTTCGTTGAAGCTGACATGTTTGATAAAGGTGTTATTCCACGAGTACACCAGGTGGTACATGCCGTCCGGGCTGCGGCTGAAGTACGGGTACTCGTATTCGAAATCGCAGCCACGGGGCTTGCACACCCGGTAGTCCAGGTTGCTGAGGAAGCGTTGTTCCAGCGGCAGGCGCAGGGCGCCGCTGGAGGCGCGGAAGCCTTCGCCGATGATTTCCTTGTAGGCCTCGGGGGAGAACGGTTGGCCCAAGGGGTCGGGGGATTGATCCAGTTCCACCACGGTGCGCCACTGATTGAGCTTGGCATCGGTGCCGTACAGGCTGAGCTTGAAGCGGCCGTCCTGCAGGTCGTTGAGGGCCACGAGCAAACCGTCGCCTTCAGTGCTGACGGCTGCCAGCGAGGAATTGGGATTGGACGGTTCCAATGGGTAAGGCTCGCTCCAGGTTTGGCCGGCGTCTTCGGTGCGGCTGGCGAGGACTCGGTGATGGGTTTCGCCGGCGTAACGCAGCATGGCGATGGCGCGTTGGCCGTCCTGCGGGACGATGGTCGGCTGCAGCGAGTTCTTCCCACGGCTGATACGGAATTTGTCGACCACCGCACCGTCGGGGCTCAAGTACAGGTACTCGGCGAATTTGCCCATGAACTCGTGGTACACCGGCAGGCCGATGGAACCGTCAGCGTGGAATACCGGTGCGGCGCGCACCAGCGTGCTGATATTGAAGAAAGGCGAGGTGATCAGTTGCCGAGGGGCCGACCAGTTCGTCCCCAGGTCATCCGAGACCATCACGTTGATCGCGCTGGTGGCCCAGCCGCCTACCGACACCGAAACGTAGAACATCCACAGGCGATTGTCCGGTGCCAGGGCGATCACCGGGTTGCCCAGTTTACGGATGTAGCGGTGCGTGCCGTCGCGGGTGCTTTCACGGGTGGCCAATACTTGCTCCGGGCCCCACTCGGCGCTTTTCGCGTCAAAGCGCGCGGTGCGCACCTGCACATCGGCGGCGCCCTCGCGGGACCCGGCAAACCACACGGCCATCAGGTCGCCGCCGGGCAGGGCGGTGACCGAGGAGGAATGCACAAAGTCATTGAGCTGCGAGGAGACAAAGCGGCTGCTGTATTGCGGGGCGGCCTCTGTTGGCGAGCTGTCCTTGGGGCCTTGGGCAAACGGCGCCAATACGTGGGGCGGATGACTTTGCCAGGCAGCGAAAAACACCACCAGCAGACTGCAGATCATTAAAAGCGGGCGCATAGAGAACCTGTCGGGAAAAAGGATTACTGCGCACGGTCATCCGGCAGGCGCCTCCTGCGGCCGGTGAGCATGGATAACGGCAGGTTGTCCCGCACCTGGATACTTTCAAACAACGCCGCCAGCACATGCACGCCTACCAGGCCGGCCAGTACATTGGCGGCAGTTTCGTGCAACAGCAGCGGCCAATCGGCGCCCCACAGGGCGTCGACTTCCTGCATCAAAAAGCCACTGGCACCGATAGCCAGCAGCGCCAGCAACATCAGAATCATCACCAGCGCGCCAATGGGCGAATGGCCCAGGCGGTGCTGCGGCCGGCGGTTGAGCAGTGAACGCACATGGCCCATGAGCCGTTCCGGCGTTGGCCAGAAGTCCGCCCAGCGCGCGCTGCGCGGACCGACAAATCCCCACACCAACCGCACCAGCAACCAGGCCATGGCGTAATAGCCCAGCCATACGTGCCAGTCGTCGCCTGCTTCGTTGAAGAAGTAATTGGCCACAAAGACGCCGGCGATGGAGAGGTGAAACACCCTCACCACCGGGTCCCAGAGGCGCAGGGAGGTGGCTGGCATCAGCCCTTGATCTCTGTCTTCACGGCCTTGCCGGTGACTGGATCGTGGTAGATCTCGACCTTGCGCTTGTCCTTGTCAAAGCCATAGATCTCGTAGCAGTTGCCGTCAGTAACCTTGAACTTGCTGATCTCGTAGCCCTGGGCCTTGAGTTGCTCCTGAAAGGCCTTCTGGTCCTGCCATTGCGAGCGCTCGGCAGTGGTGCATTGCGGGCCGGCGAAGGCCATGGGGCTGGCGATAATCAGCGACAGCAAGAGAATTTTGCGCATGGAAGCACTCTCAGCAGATGTGGGAGATTTCACTGTGCAAAACCAACCTTAGCGAAAGCTTAGTTGGCAACGGCCCGTAACATCTTTCCCGAAATAGCCTCGACGGTTACACGGCATCATGCCGCCGGTTACTCCAGAGAATCAGTTATGCGCCTGCTCCTTGTCGAAGATGATCGTGCCCTTGGCCAAGGGATCCGCGTGGCCCTGGGCGCCGAAGGCTACACCCTGGACTGGTTGCAGGATGGCGTCAGCGCCTTGCACGCGTTGCGCACCGAAAGCTTCGACCTGCTGCTGCTCGACCTCGGCCTGCCGCGCCTTGACGGCCTCACACTCCTGCAAACCCTGCGCGCCGAGCAATACGACCTGCCGGTGCTGATCCTTACCGCCCGCGACGGCACCGCCGAGCGGATCGCCGGCCTGGACGCCGGCGCCGACGACTACCTGGTCAAACCCTTCGACGTCGAAGAGTTCAAGGCCCGTGTGCGCGCCCTGTTGCGCCGCAGCCAGGGCCGCGCGCAGCCATTGCTGGAGCATGCGGGCGTGAGCCTGGACCCGGCGACCCAACAGGTCAGCTATCAAGGCGAGGACGTTGTGGTGACGCCGATGGAATACCAACTGCTGCACCAACTGATGGTGCGCCCCGGCAAAGTCGTCACCCGCGAGCGGTTGTCCCGCGCCCTGTACGGCTGGCAGGACCGCGTCGAAAGCAACACCCTCGAAGTCCTTATCCACAACCTGCGCAAAAAACTCTCCACCGAACTGATCCGCACCGTACGCGGCGTGGGCTACGTGGTGGAATTCAAGCCATGAACTCGGTCCGCGCGCGCATCCTCATTCCGGTGCTGGTGCTGATCCTGCTGGGTGATGGCCTGATCAGTTGGCTCGTGCTGCGGGACAGCCACCACGAAATCGAAGAAGTCTACGACGCTCAACTCGCCCAAAGTGCCCGTTTGCTGCAAGGCGTACTGCGCCAGCGCGACCCCGGCGATGCCGACTGGGACCGCCTCTACCAGGCTTTCGATCAAGCCATGAGCCGCGTCGGCGAAGACGGCGCCGCGCACCCCTACGAAACCCGCCTGACCTTCCAGGTATGGCGGGCCGACGGCCAACTGCTGGTGCGCTCCACCGACGCGCCGATCCTCAACGCACCGCCCACCACCCTCGGGCCTCACGACCTGATGGAAAACGGCAACGACTGGTGCGCGTTCATGCTCGCCGACATGCAACAAGGCCTGCTGATCTGGGTGGGCGAGCGCGACGACATTCGCCAGGACGTGATCCAGCGCATCATCCGCCACACCCTCTGGCCCATCCTGATTGGCGTGCCGCTGCTGGCGTTGTTGATCTGGCTGACCATCGGCTGGGGCCTCAAGCCCCTGCGCGCCATGGCCCAGGCCATTCGCGGGCGGGACAGCAATACGTTGCGACCGCTGCAGCTTGAGCCATTGCCCACGGACCTGGAACCGATGCAAACCGCGCTGAACCGGTTGTTGGTGCAGGTGGATGACCTGCTGGAGCGGGAGCGTCGGTTTATCGCGGACGCGGCGCATGAACTGCGCACGCCGTTGGCGATATTGCGCATTCACGCGCAGAACGCCCAGAGCGCGGGTACCGGGGAGGAGCGGCGAGAGGCGTTGGACTTCCTGGTGAATGGCGTGGACCGGGCGACGCGCATTGGCAGCCAGCTGCTGACCATGGCGCGGATCGAGCCGCAGTTGAACAACACCGTACGAGTGCGTGTGCCTTTGACGGAGTTGGTGCGCGAAGAACTTGCGGAACTGACGCCCCTGGCGATGGAGAGAGGCGTTGAGTTGGTGCTGGAAGGGGATGAGGAATGCTGGATTGAAACGGACCCCGTGGCGTTGGCGATTGCGCTGCAGAACCTGGTGACCAATGCGCTGAATTTCTCGCCGGCGGGGAATGAGGTGAGGGTGATGGTGCGGGGGACGGATTCAGGAGGGGTGCAGCTGTGTGTGGAGGATGCGGGGCCGGGGATTGATGAGGGGGAGATTGGGCGGTTGTTCGAGCGGTTTTATAGCCGTGGGAATGCAAATGGGGCGGGGTTGGGGTTGGCGATTGTGCAGATGATTGTGGGGAAGATCGGGGGGCGGTTGGAGTTGTATAACCGGGAGGTGGGTGGGTTGTGTGCGCGGTTGAGTTTTAGCGCCTGCGTGCTGAAACCGGTGGGAATACCACACCGTTGAAGGTGTGGGTGCAGCAGTTGCAAAACGGCTTCATGAGCGCGGGTGTCAGTTGTGGGTTAACCTTTTGCAGCAGGCCGGCCTCGTCGACATACAAGCCGCTGTAGTAACTGGATTCGTCCGTTCGTACGTACTCTTTTTTGTCGCTTTCATGCAGAGCAACCATCCAGAACACAGGTTCCGGGCGGTCCAGGCGGGCGTTGGCTTCGCTGAACACACCATCCCAATGATGGCCGACCTTGGACAGAAGAAACCGAAATAGTGGCGTGTAATCGAGACCGTGCCGGTGATGGCTATGCATTGATCCACGGCTGAGCATGGAATTCTTTTCGCTTTTACTATGGCGTTGTTGCCTGTAGGTGCGGCAACTGCCGTGACGCACGTTGTGCGTCCGGGTATTGACTGAACGGTAGAGAGGGGGCTTTTTCATTGGAGTCCTTTATGGTTTCTTGGAGGATTGGGGCGGCCATGTGCCTTGGTAGCTGAAAGAGATTTGGTAATCGAAGTTCACGGGTTCAATTACGTGCTGGAAATGCGGTTGGATAGTCGCTATCCAGCTTGGGCGAACGTTGAACACGTCCGCATATATCGCCGTTTCTTGACTCAACCCTAGTGTTTCAAAAAAGCTCTCCGCGTCATCAATATCTGCCGAGTATTCATCTGCCTTCACGTAATTGCTTTGCTTGTCGTACCAATGCAATCTGACTTTCATAACCATGATGTGTTTTCCACTTATCTGTATATGCGGCGTTCGGGTTTTGCTCGACCTCGGCGCTCACCGGTGTAGGGATCGAATGCGTCTAGGTGGGCAAGGTCACTGTTTCGATAGACTTCTAATTCGCCTTTCTTGGAATCCCACTCAAATATTTTCCTCCCTTTGGCATCTATCCAGCGCTCGCGTAAGCCGCTACCGCCTTTTCTAGGTGTCACGGGTCTTTGGTCTATCAGACCTGGAAAGCCTGTTATGTCTGCAGCGTTGGGGGCCGGGAAATAATCATGGTCCGGGTTTTTAAGCCCCTTTCGTGGTTCGTTAACCACCACATACAGCGGCCGAACCCCCGACTCCACCGAAAAAACCAGAATAAAATCCCGATACTCCGGCGGATAAATCGGGTTCACCAGCATCTGTTTGGCCGCCTCCGTCGGCGGATAAATCCACATCACCGGCGCTTGTGGTGCAGCCTCCAATGCCGGTATGCCAAGGGTGTCGCCAGGATCAATGGCCGGCGTCCAAATCAGCTCCACACCCTCGCCAAGATCCGCCACGAACTGACTGTCACGACGCTGAAACTGCACCACATCGATCATCTGCCAGTCGGTATTTTTACCGGTGTAAAACCCATATCCCTTCAGCGTCCCATCGGCGCGTTGCTCGATATGCAACCGCATCCGCGAACGGGCTTTTTGCAGGTGACGAAGCTGCTCTTCGCTATAGAGCGCACTGTCGCCAAGCTCCGACGGCCAGGCCAGCGCCAACAGCCCTGCAAGCAAACCCCCAGCGGCGGCACCGACCGCCGCAGCCGTGGATTCCAACACGGCTGTGCGCAGTACAAGCTGGCCTAGCCCAACGGGTAGGGTGCTATCACTGATTTTCTTGAGGGAGACGCCGCCATGGCTGTCCACTTCCCGTCCGCCTAACAGCGTGAAGTGGCCGTAATCCTTGATCAGCTCAAGCGGCACATAACCGGTGGGGTTGTTGTAGCTGATGATCCCGTCGGGCAACTGGCACGACTTGGCGAATACATGGCCTGGAATTCTCGCGGGTTCAGGCGTGGGCGCGGGAGGGGCTTCATACAAATCAATGAACGGTGAATACGGAATCTGCTTAGGCTGCGGCGTCAGGATTCGCCGCTTCAGCTGCTCTTCTTCGGTAATTGGATACGCGCGCTCTGTCATGGCTGCTCACTTCCCTGTGCAAGGAAGCGAGCCTATGAGAGCGGAGAAGAACCTGAAATTCTCGTTGTTCGATGGGAGGTGTGGGAAAAGTCACTTTAGCAATCGCTACATTGATTCAAGCACGCTTACTCTGCCTGAGAGCGCTGTATCTGCGCGCCCAACTGCGCGGCTTTATTACGTAACCCGTCCAACCGGTCGTTCAACTCCTTGTATCCAGGCTTCCAGAAAAAAACGCCGCCTTCGCTGCTTTGTCCAAGAACGAGGTCATTGAACGAGCCCATTCCGCCGTATGCAGAGCGCAAATAGGTGATTCCGGAGTAATCGGATGCTTGCAATAAGGTTTTGGCCTTACGCATCCATCGGCTCCAGTGATTGTCCCCATCGCTTTCCAGCAGGATGGCAAGTTCCTCAAGCACATCGATTAGCTCTGCGGTTTTTGGGCCCATAGTGGGAAATCCTTAAAAGCGGAGTTTTCGTAACGGTTCAAAGCACATGCCGGGAAATCACCCTCGATATCTCAACAATCGACGTCTTCCCCGTGAACTCAAACTTCACTTTCCCCACCGCCGAAAAGTAAATCTCCAGCTCCGAATCCAGATCGAACGTCCCGGAGGTTTCCACCGAATACGCGACGATGTTTTTGTACGGCAGGGACGTGAAGTCTTTTTTGCTGCCGGTAATCCCTTGCACGTTCACGGCGATGATGCGCTTGGTGGTGAACACCACCCCATCGCGCATGGCCTTATAGGAATCGATGACCTGCTCATCATCCAGCAGCAATGACGAAACGCGCTCGGCGTATTCGTTGTTCTGCTTGAGCTTGAAGAAGCCTTTGTTGTTGAAGTCGATCATGTGCCTTTCCTTGGGTGAGTGGTGCAGCAGATGCCGGTACCGGTGTATGACGTTTTGCTCGCGGATCTGTATCTAACGGCGTTCCTTTTATCGACCTACCATGGCGCCAACAACCCGCCGGCCATCACAAGGTTTTACGTCGTCAAGGAGCCACACCATGCCCGAACTCTCCAGCCTGCTTGCCTACGGCCTGATCTCGCTCGGCATGGTACTGACGCCCGGCCCGAACATGATTTACCTCATTTCGCGGTCGATCTGCCAGGGGCGATTGGCCGGGCTGATTTCCCTGGGCGGCGTTGCGATGGGTTTTGTCGTCTATATGTTCTGCGCGGCATTGGGTATCACCGCGTTGGTGATGGCGGTTCCCTATGCCTACGACGCGCTGCGGCTCGGCGGGGCGCTGTATCTGGTTTACCTGGCCTGGCAGGCGGTGAAGCCGGGTGGCCGGTCGCCCTTCCAGGTGCGGGACTTGCCCAAGGACAGCCCGCGCAAGCTGTTCATGATGGGCTTTGTCACCAACCTGCTGAATCCCAAAGTGGCAGTGATGTATCTGTCGTTGCTGCCCCAGTTTATCGACCCCAACGGGCACGCCAGTGTGCTGTCGCAATCGCTGGTACTGGGCTTTACGCAGATCATGATCAGCGTGAGCGTCAACGGGCTGATCGCTCTGATGGCGGGCTCGATCGCGGGGTTCTTCATCCGCAAACCGGTCTGGCAAACCGTACAGCGCTGGTTGATGGGCTCGGTGCTGATGGGCCTGGCTGTACGCATGGCGGTCGAAGGCAGGCGTTAAAGGATCGCCTTCAGGTAATCCTTGAGTGCGTTGAGCGGGGCATTGAGTTCTTCGAGTGTCGTCGCTTGGCGCGCATCCACCGCAAGCCGTTGCAGCTCGCGGCCCATCACGGTGTGTGCACCGCCCAGGGATTCGAGGGCCAATGCCAGGCACTCGTCGATCTTATGCTGGATGACGTTGATATCGCCCTTGCGCACCAGCAAGCCAAACACCTCCCGCTCATAGCCGTCCATGACCAGGTCGTCCCGCAGAATCGGGCTCGCGCCTTCGGTCTCATGCACCAGCTTGAGAGCAAAAAGCGCTACAGCTTCCAGCGTCTGTTCCATGGCCAAGGTTCCTCTTTTCTCGCGTTCGCCCGCCCATCATCACTTTCCTGCAGGCGAAAAAAAGACCTTGGACTTCAAGGTCTTTTTAAGATGGTCGCCTCATTGGGAGGGCCAAGCTATTCAGCAACCTTGAGGGCCATAGGTGTTTCAAGTTCGTCCATACACGTGACCATAGAGGGAGGTTTGTGTGACGACGTTTTGTTGCAACTGTTGCCCTGTGAAGATGGCGGGCCGCGACAAGTATACTTACGCAGTGTGCTTACTGTCTGCCTTTGAGGTTGATCCAAACATTGGCCGAGATTTGAAGGGGAGGCAGGGTCGTACGATCAATGTCCAGTAGGCGCATCATATCCTTGGTCGGGCGCGCCGCTCAGTCCAGGGCAACGCTGGTCACTGCGCTTGGCGCTACGGCAGGCTTATCGAATCGAGCGCTCATGTGGTGTCAGAATTTAGGGGGGCTGAGAAAATCCCTACACATTTCTTTACTTTTGTACTGTTTATATGTACAGTTGTTTCTCGCCAGGAAGGCGAGACGATTTAATTTAAGGAATAAGGTAACCAATGTATCAAGATACTCCATATGTGTTTATGCCAAGCGCATCGCTCGATAACGGGCCACAGCTAAGATCAATCATTCAGGCTGGATATCGTTGGATTCAAATCAATCGGGACGTATGCCCGATCAAGACCCCCGTATCTCTCAATAAGTTGGATTTAACTCCGGCTCATGGCCTCATCATCGAGCCAGCACCGGGGATTGAAAAGGTACGAATTGATTCAAGCGGAATCGGCCGCAACCCCAACTCCCCTACCGATCCAAGTTATGCTGCGTTTGATTACCAAGGAAAGGTACGCCCGGCAAGTTATCTTGTTCGCGCAGCAGGTCTGAATCAAACTGAAATTTTCGTCGCTGACGCGACAAAGTATGTGGCGGGGGATTGGATTGTAATTTCGGATGCATCGACTAGTTTTGCAAGTATGCCTCTGCCACTCGACGGACCGATGGAGGTTCGCCAAGTTCTCCGCGTGCTTGGTGGCTCCTTGGTAATTAATAACGCCTTGAAGACGGCACATCCTAACGGCGCTATCGTGGCAACTTGTGTGCCGATTCGTAACGTCTTTATTCGAGGTCTTGAATTTACGGGGAACTCCGCCGTAGGCGTGCATTTACATTACGCTCAGCATTGTACAGTGCAGAACATCACGTCGGTTAATTGGAAAGGACGAGCGCTTGTTCTTATTGATAATGGCGGCAATAACAACTCTGTGATCGACTGTTATTGCACCGGCACTGTGCCAGGCGGTGGGCCAGAGCAGAATGCTTGGGGTGTTGTGATGGAAGGGCAGGACTCATCCCGCATGATAAATAGCGGCGGCGAGCTTTGTGGGAATGGCAGTGCAATGAATTACTGCATTGACAGCGTGTCGGTCGACGCAAGGGCTCGTCGCAATAATGTTAACGTTGGAGTCTACACTCAATCGCTGAGAAGTGGCTTTCTTCGCCCGAGGACCGACATGCCTCTCATCCTTGATCGTTACGAAAGCCCGGAAAACACTGAATGCTATATTTCTAATATGCAAAGTTTTTCTTAAGCGAGTGGCGCATTGTGTTGAGGGGTACTATTGTAATTTAGTCTTCAACTGTAAGCCTTGAAGCTCTCGAGTTGAGATAGTCATTCTGCGCCATTGATGAAACCGCCCCGCCCAAAAAAGCGGGGTGGTTGCTATTTGTTTGGGATAAAGATTTCTGCAGATCCGCTAATGACTTTCTTGCCTTTTACGCTACAGATAGTATCGAAAAAAACTCGGCGTTTTTCCAAGTCTACTTTAGTTACTGTAACTTCGGCAACGATAGTGTCGTCAATATAGACGGGGCGTAAAAAATTCAGGCTCTGCGATACATACACACAACCAGGCCCCGGGATTTTTGTGCCGAATATGGCAGAGAAAAAACCAGCAGACATTAATCCATGTGCGATACGCTTGCCAAACCTTGAAGCCTCAGCATATTCTCTGTCGACGTGTACAGGGTTGTGGTCGCCACTAATACCTGCAAATGCCTTGATATCAGCGTCCGTTATAGTTTGAGAGTAGCTTGCCTTCATTCCAACTGTAATTTCAGCAATGGGAACGGACCCCATGGTAAAGTCTCTCATCAGCTGCCCAGTCCCTTTCGAAGTGGTTTGGCCGGGTTTCCGACAACTACGGTGCCCGGTGCAACGCTCTTGGTCACTACGGCTCCCATCCCAACAACAGCCCCTTCACCAATGACAATTGGTTTTTCTGGTGTTCCCTGCTTAATAATGGCACCTGTTCCTATATAGGCATGATCTTCTATGGTGACGTTACCGTTACATTTTACGCTTGGTGCGAAAGTTACGAAGTCACCTATCGTGCAATCATGTGCGACATAAGAGTACAGGTTGGCGTGAAAGTATTTCCCGATTTTTGTATTGGATGTAATGGTTGTGAATGGGCATAAAATTGCGCCCTCACCTATTACGTTGCAGTCTAAACTTACACTGTTATTGATGGAGTGTATTGTGAATGGCAGCGCTCCCGAAGAAATCATTTCGGCGGCAATTCGCTCGCGAATCCTGCTATTACCTATGGCGATGTTGAAGAATTTTTCGCCTGATGACAATGCATTGAATTCAGCGGTGGTCATCACTGCTACGCCGTTAATCTCTGCCGCTTGCGATCCATCATCGACAAATACAATCTGAAATTTTTCCTCGCTGAGCACGCCGAGTTTCTCTCTTACGAGTGGCAGCACTTCTCGGCCAAATCCCCCAGCTCCAACAATTGCATAAGTATTCATGTTGACTCCTTTTAACGAATTTGGGCAGCTGTCAAGTCACGGCCGGCCCCGAATGAAATTGCTTCGTCACCGACGAGTTGTTGTGTGCCTGCCTTTTGTCATCGTGCCTGGGCTATACCGTCAAAACGATGCGCTGCATGACGATGTTCCTTGTGATTGTCTATCGTCTTGTAAAGAGGCGGCGGTTCTAAAGGGGTTGATTGTACTGTGTTCTGTTGTAATGAGCTTCTACCGGGTGCTCACCTTCGTGCTGAGCTCTGGCCTGAAGCGGCCGGTCAGGGCGTCGCCTGACGCGTCCTTGGCTCGCACATGGATCATGTTCCGCAGTGACTGGCAGGCTTGCTTGCGGCGCACGGAAGTAAGTACGAGCGACGTCATAGGTCTCACAGCACTGCTTGGCTTCGGGTTCAAGTGATAACAGGACTGTGTCAGCGAGAAGGGCGCGCTTGATGCCGGACCGCTTCAATTTTCATGGAGCCAAGTTCGTATTTTTGGCGAACATACATCAACGCCGAATAAGACAACAAGGAACATACTGGAAAAAGAAGGGATAAGCAGAAACAAGAAAGCCGGCGCAGTGGCCGGCTTTGCTGTGTATCAGCAGCATGTCAGAACAACATGAAACCTTTAGATGGTGCCCCGAGGGAGACTCGAACTCCCACTCCTTTCGAAAACGGATTTTGAATCCGCCGCGTCTACCAATTCCGCCATCAGGGCTCAATGGCGGCGAAGTATAGAGATGAGATTACCGTTGGTCAATCACGTTTCATGGTCAATTTTCACTATTTCCGCTAGACTTCCCGGCCCTGCTAGACGAACCCCATCATGCGCGTTGCTGACTTTACTTTTGAGCTCCCTGATTCGCTGATCGCTCGCCATCCTTTGGCCGAGCGTCGCGCCAGTCGACTGCTGACCCTGGACGGGGTCAGCGGTGCCCTCGCACACCGTCAATTCACTGATTTGCTTGAGCATTTACGCCCAGGCGACTTGATGGTTTTCAACAATACCCGGGTGATTCCGGCTCGCCTTTTTGGCCAGAAAGCATCCGGCGGCAAGCTGGAAATTCTGGTGGAGCGGGTGCTGGACAGCCATCGCGTGCTGGCCCATGTGCGCTCCAGCAAGTCGCCGAAACCGGGTTCGAAGATCCTTATCGATGGCGGTGGCGAAGCAGAAATGCTGGCCCGTCATGATGCGTTGTTCGAGCTTGGGTTTGCCGAGGAAGTGTTGCCGCTGCTGGAACGCGTCGGCCATATGCCGTTGCCTCCTTATATAGACCGCCCGGATGAAGACTCGGACCGCGAGCGTTATCAGACGGTGTATTCCCAGCGACTGGGCGCGGTGGCTGCACCGACGGCGGGGCTGCATTTCGACCAGCCGCTGCTGGATGCGATTGCCGCCAAAGGCGTTGAAACGGCCTATGTGACCCTGCACGTGGGGGCCGGCACGTTTCAGCCGGTGCGTGTGGATAACATCGAAGACCACCATATGCACAGCGAGTGGCTGGAAGTCAGCCAGGACGTCGTGGATGCGGTTGAAGCGTGCAAGGCGCGCGGCGGGCGGGTGGTGGCGGTCGGTACGACCAGCGTGCGCTCGCTGGAAAGCGCGGCGCGCGATGGCGTGCTCAAGCCGTTCAGTGGCGACACAGACATCTTTATCTACCCGGGCCGGCCGTTTCATGTGGTCGATGCTCTGGTGACCAATTTCCATTTGCCGGAATCCACGCTGTTGATGCTGGTGTCGGCATTTGCCGGTTATCCCGAGACCATGGCCGCTTATCAAGCCGCCATCGATAACGGATACCGTTTTTTCAGCTACGGTGATGCGATGTTTATCACCCGTAATCCGGCGCCGCGCGGCCCAGAGGAACAATCATGAGTCGTATGTCGTTTGAATTGCTGGCCACGGATGGTAAAGCTCGCCGCGGCCGTTTGACTTTCCCTCGCGGTACCGTCGAGACCCCGGCTTTTATGCCGGTCGGTACCTACGGCACGGTAAAAGGCATGCTGCCGCGTGACATCGTCGCCACGGGCGCCGAGATCATCCTCGGCAACACCTTCCACCTGTGGCTGCGCCCGGGCACCGAAGTGATCAAGAAGCATGGCGACCTGCATGACTTCATGAAGTGGCAAGGCCCGATCCTCACTGACTCCGGTGGTTTCCAGGTGTTCAGCCTGGGCGCCATGCGCAAGATCAAGGAGGAGGGCGTGACCTTCGCCTCCCCGGTGGACGGCGCCAAAGTGTTCATGGGCCCGGAAGAGTCGATGCAGGTGCAACGTGACCTGGGCTCCGACATCGTGATGATTTTCGACGAGTGCACGCCGTACCCGGCCGATGAAGACGTCGCGCGGATTTCCATGGAACTGTCGTTGCGTTGGGCCCAGCGCTCGAAAAACGCCCATGGCGATAACACCGCTGCCCTGTTCGGTATCGTGCAGGGCGGCATGCATGAAAGCTTGCGCAAGCGCTCGCTGGACGGCCTGGACAAGATCGGCTTCGACGGCTTGGCCATCGGCGGCCTGTCGGTGGGCGAGCCCAAGCACGAGATGATCAAGGTGCTGGATTACCTGCCGGGCCTGATGCCGGCTGACAAACCTCGTTACCTTATGGGCGTTGGCAAACCGGAGGATCTCGTAGAGGGTGTGCGCCGCGGTGTGGACATGTTCGATTGCGTGATGCCAACCCGTAATGCCCGCAATGGGCATCTGTTCATCGATACAGGCGTGCTGAAGATCCGTAACGCGTTCCATCGCCATGATGAATCGCCGCTGGATCCTACCTGTGACTGCTACACCTGCCAGAACTTCTCGCGCGCTTATCTGCACCATCTGGACAAGTGTGGGGAAATGCTGGGTAGCATGTTGAATACCATCCACAATTTGCGTCACTACCAAGTCCTGATGGCTGGTTTGCGCGAGGCTATTCAACAGGGTACATTGGCCGCCTTCGTCGATGCCTTCTATGCCAAGCGCGGGCTGCCTGTGCCGCCCTTGGACTGAGTTTTCCGACCCTAAGATTCACTATTTGCAACTGGAGTGCTAAATGAGCTTTTTTATCTCTAATGCCATGGCTGATGCCGCTGCACCGGCCGCTGCCGGTCCTATGGGCGGTGGTTTTGAGTGGATTTTCCTGGTCGGCTTCCTGGTCATCTTCTACCTGATGATCTGGCGTCCACAGGCCAAGCGCGCCAAAGAGCAGAAGAACCTGCTGGGCAGCTTGCAGAAAGGCGACGAAGTCGTGACCACTGGCGGCATCGCCGGCAAGATCACTAAAGTGTCCGACGCTTTCGTGGTTCTGGAAGTCTCCGACACCGTAGAAATGAAGTTCCAGAAGGGCGCCATCGCTGCCACGCTGCCAAAAGGCACGCTCAAAGCGATCTAAGTAACAACCTTTACCAATCGACGGGGCGCGCAAGGCGCCCCGCGTTATAAGCGGGCGGCGTGATGCTGAACAAATACCCTCTGTGGAAATACGTACTGATCCTGGCGGTGCTGGCGATCGGTTTTATTTATTCCGCTCCCAATCTCTATCCTGATGACCCGGCTATCCAGATCACTGGCGCCAGCACTGCGCTGCAGGTCAATCAGGCTGATCTGGACCGTGCGAGCAAAGCGCTCACCGACGCGGGTATCCAGGTTAAAGCGGCAAGTTTGGCTGCTGATGCGAAGGGCGGCTTGTTGCGCCTGACCAAGCAAGAAGACCAATTGCCGGCAAAAGACGTTGTGCGCAAGGTCATGGGTGATGACTACGTCGTCGCACTGAACCTGGCACAGACCACGCCAAAATGGCTGCGCGCGATCGGCGCACACCCGATGAAGCTGGGTCTGGACTTGTCCGGTGGTGTGCACTTCCTGCTGGAAGTGGACATGGACAAGGCCCTCGACGCTCGCCTGAAAGTCTACGAAGGCGATGTGAAGAGCCTGCTGCGTAAAGAGCGCCTGCGTTATCGCAGCCTGCCGCAGCTCAACGGTGCCATCCAACTGGGCTTTGCTGACGAAGCAACCCGCGAACAGGCCCGTGCGCTGATCCGCAAGAACTTCAACGATTTCGACATTGTTCCGGCCGACCTCAATGGTCAGGCGGTACTGCGTCTGGCGATGACCCCGGCCAAGCTGGCGGAAATCCGTGAATACTCGATCAAGCAGAACTTGACCACGGTACGTAACCGCGTCAACGAGCTGGGTGTGGCCGAGCCGATCGTTCAGCGCCAGGGTGCCAACCGCATCGTGGTTGAACTGCCGGGCGTGCAGGACACCGCTGAAGCCAAGCGTATCCTGGGTAAAACAGCCAACCTGGAATTCCGCCTGGCGGCTGAGCCGGGTGCTACCCGTGCTACTGCAGAAGAGTTCGAGTTCCGTGAAGGCAATCGTCCACCAGCACTGATCGAGCGTGGCTTGATCATTACGGGTGACCAGGTGACCGACGCCAAGGCTGGTTTCGGCGAGCACGGTACGCCTGAAGTGAACATCCGCCTGGATGGCCACGGCGGCGAACTGATGAGCCGCGCAACCCGCAGCAACGTCGGTCGCAGCATGGCGGTGATCTTCATCGAGCAGCGTCCTGTCACCACCTACACCAAGCAAGTGGTTGACGGCGTCGAGAAAGACGTACCGGTACAGACCTTTAAAGAAGAGAAGAAGATCATCAGCCTGGCGACCATCCAGTCGCCGCTGGGTGCTCAATTCCGCATCACCGGCCTGAACGGCCAGGGTGAGTCGTCCGAACTGGCGCTGCTGCTGCGTGCCGGTGGTCTGGCCGCCCCGATGTACTTCGCTGAAGAACGTACCATCGGCCCGAGCCTGGGTGCTGACAACATCACCAAGGGTATCGACGCTGCACTGTGGGGCATGCTGTTCGTCTCCCTGTTCATCATCGCCATCTATCGCTTCTTCGGCGTCATCGCCACCGTCGCGCTGGCGGGCAACATGGTGATGCTGCTGGCCCTCATGTCGCTGCTGGGTGCAACGCTGACCCTGCCAGGTATCGCCGGTATCGTACTCACCATGGGTATGGCGGTTGACGCCAACGTACTGATCTTCTCGCGGATTCGTGAAGAGATTGCTGCGGGCATGACCGTGCAACGGGCAATCAACGAAGGCTTCGGCCGGGCATTTACTGCAATTCTCGACTCCAACCTGACCACCCTGTTGGTCGGCGGGATTCTCTTTGCCATGGGCACCGGCCCGGTCAAAGGTTTTGCGGTGACCATGTCCCTCGGTATCTTTACCTCGATGTTCACGGCCATCATGGTGACCCGCGCAATGGTCAACCTGATCTTTGGCGGACGTGACTTCAAGAAGTTGTGGATTTAAGGGGCTGCCATGTTACGTACAATCAACTTCATGGGCGTTCGCAACGTTGCGTTCGGCTTCACCATGCTCCTTACCGTTCTGGCGTTGTTCAGCTGGTTCCATAAGGGCCTGAACTACGGTCTGGACTTCACCGGCGGTACGCTCATCGAGCTGACCTACGAGAAGCCGGCCGACGTTAGCCTGGTGCGCAACGAGCTGGTCAAGGCCGGCTATCACGAAGCCATCGTCCAGAGCTTTGGTGCAACCACCGACCTGCTGGTGCGTATGCCGGGCGAAGACCCGCAACTGGGTCACCAGGTAGCCGAGGCCTTGCAGAAGGTCGGCGGCGACAACCCGGCGTCGGTCAAGCGCGTCGAGTTCGTGGGCCCGCAGGTAGGTGAAGAGCTGCGCGACCAGGGCGGCCTCGGCATGCTGATGGCGCTGGTCGGCATCATGATCTACCTGGCTTTCCGCTTTCAGTGGAAGTTCGGTGTCGGCGCCATTGTGTCGCTGATCCACGACGTGATCGTGACCGTGGGTATCCTGGCCTACTTCCAGATCACCTTCGATCTGACGGTATTGGCGGCGGTGCTGGCAATCATTGGCTACTCCCTCAACGACACCATCGTGGTATTCGACCGGGTTCGTGAGAACTTCCGGGTGCTGCGCAAGGCGACGTTGATCGAGAACATCAACATCTCCACCACCCAGACCCTGCTGCGCACCATGGCGACTTCGATCTCCACCTTGCTGGCGATTGCCGCACTGATGGTGTTCGGTGGCGACAACCTGTGGGGCTTCTCGCTGTCGCTGTTCATCGGCGTGCTGGCGGGTACCTACTCGTCGATCTACATCGCCAACGTGGTACTGATCTGGCTGAACCTCAACAGCGAAGACTTGATCCCTCCTGCCAGCACCGGCAAGGAGGTCGACGACCGCCCTTGATGGGTGATTGTTGATCTGCTGTTACAAATAAGGCGCGAGTATTGAACTCGCGCCTTTTTTTTTGCTCCAAGGCTGGGTATAGCGCGGATCGTTCGGTCCGTTTGTGATGGTCAGGAGGTTCACGTGAACAAGTCGTTACTGGTTGGTGCGGTATTGGGTGCTGTCGGTGTGACTGCCGGGGGTGCTGTTGCCACCTACAGCCTGGTAAAAAGCGGCCCTGAGTATGCGCAAGTGCTGGCGGTGCAGCCGGTGAAAACCCAGATTAAAACCCCGCGTGAAGTCTGCAAGGATGTTGCCGTAACCCGGCAGAAACCTGTGCAGGATCAGCATCAGATCGTCGGTACGGTGGTCGGTGCGCTGGCGGGCGGCCTGTTGGGTAATCAGGTCGGCGGCGGTAATGGCAAGAAGCTGGCCACCGTGGCCGGTGCGGTCGGTGGCGGTTACGCTGGTAACAAGGTTCAGGAAGGCATGCAGAACCGCGATACCTACACCACCACGCAAACTCGTTGTAATACCGTTAATGACATCAGCGACAAGGTTGTCGGGTACGACGTACGTTACACCCTGGACGGCAAGGAAGGCTCCGTACGCATGGATCGTGATCCAGGCAACCAGATCCCCGTCGACAAGGAAGGGCGCCTGGTTATCGGTCAGAACCAGCCGCAGCAGTAATCCCAGGTATAAAAAAAGCACCCCGAGGGGTGCTTTTTTGTGCTCGCTCGCTTAGCGCTTCAGCGAAGCCGGCAGATGCGGCTGGATCGCCGTCAGGACTGCCTTGAAGCATTTGGTGTTGCCGGCAACCACGTGACCCTTCTCCAGGAAGTCGTGACCACCGGTGAAGTCGCTCACCAGGCCGCCCGCTTCTTGAATCAGCAGTGCGCCTGCAGCCATGTCCCACTCGGACAGGCCCGACTCCCAGAACGCATCAAAACGACCGGCAGCGACATACGCCAGGTCCAGGCTGGCTGCGCCGGCGCGACGGATGCCGGCGGTCTGGCCAACCAGGGCGCGGAACATGCCCAGGTAGTTTTCCAGGTTGTCCATCTGGTCGTCACGGAACGGGAAGCCGGTACCCAGCAGGGCGCCGTCGAGGCTGGTGCGACCGCTGACGCGCAGGCGGCGACCGTTCAACTGGGCGCCACGGCCACGGCTGGCGGTGAATTCTTCCTGGCGAACCGGGTCCAGCACAACGGCGTGTTCCAGGCGGCCACGGTATTTGCAGGCAATGCTCACGGCAAAGTGCGGGATACCGCGCAGGAAGTTGGTGGTGCCATCCAGTGGGTCGATGATCCACAGGTAGTCTTCGCCTTCGCCGCTACCTTTGTGCAGGCCGGTTTCTTCACCGAGGATGCCGTGGGTAGGGTAGGCCTTGCGCAGCGCGTCGATGATTTTCTGCTCGGCGGCGCGATCCACCTCGGATACGTAATCCTTGGCGTCTTTTTCGTCGACCTTGATGGTATCCAGGCGCTCGATGGAGCGGAAGATCAATTCACTGGCGCTGCGGGCGGCGCGCAGCGCGATATTCAGCATGGGCTGCATGGATGTGTCACCTAAGGTTGTTAAAGAAAGCCGAGCATTCTAGCAGAAACTTTCTTCAGGTGAAGGACGACGTTACCTTTCATGGCATAACCTTAGGCTGTTCTGTAAGATTTGCTCCCCTTTCCCGTGTCCGAGAGCGCCTCCCTTGCTGCAAAACATCCGTGTCGTCCTCGTCAATACCAGTCATCCCGGCAATATCGGCGGCGTGGCGCGAGCCATGAAGAACATGGGGCTGACGCGCCTGGTGCTGGTGGAGCCGCGTGTGTTCCCGCACCACGAGGCCGATGCGCGCGCGTCCGGCGCCAATGACATCCTCGAAAAAGCCCAGGTCGTTGCCACCCTGGAAGACGCCCTGGTCGGCTGCAACCTCGTGCTCGGCACCAGCGCTCGCGACCGTCGCATCCCCTGGCCGCTGCTGGATCCTCGCGAATGCGGGACCAAAGTCGTGGAAGAGGCCGCCGGCGGCGCTGAAATCGCCTTGGTATTCGGCCGTGAAGACTCCGGCCTGACCAATGAAGAGCTGCAGCGATGTCATTATCACGTGCACATCCCATCAGACCCCGAGTTCAGTTCGCTGAACCTCGGGGCAGCGGTGCAGGTGTTGAGCTATGAAGTGCGCATGGCCTGGCTGGCCGCTGAAGGCCAGCCAAGCAAGGTTGAAAAGGATGAGGTTGCATCGACCAAGAGTGGCGAACTGGCCACCATGGACGAGCTGGAGCGATTCTATGAGCACCTGGAGCAAACCCTCGTGGCCATCGAGTTCCTCGATCCGGAAAAGCCGCGGCACTTGATGGCGCGTCTGCGCCGGCTATACGGACGCAGCTCGGTCAGCCGAGCGGAAATGAATATATTGCGTGGCATCCTCACGGAAACCCAGAAAGCGGCCCGTGGCGAGCTTCTTAAGCGGAAGGATTAAAAATGTTCGAGCGTTTGCGAGAAGATATCCAGAGTGTTTTCCACCGTGACCCGGCGGCGCGCAATGCCTTTGAAGTGCTGACCTGCTACCCGGGCATGCATGCGATCTGGATCCATCGCCTGTCCGGCGCCTTGTGGGGCATGGGCTGGAAATGGCTGGCGCGGCTGGTATCGAACTTCGGCCGTTGGTTGACCGGGATTGAGATTCATCCGGGCGCCAAGGTCGGCCGTCGTTTCTTTATCGACCACGGCATGGGCATCGTTATTGGTGAGACCGCCGAGATTGGTGATGACGTGACCCTTTACCAGGGCGTGACCCTGGGTGGCACAACCTGGAACAAAGGCAAGCGCCACCCTACGCTGGAAGATGGCGTTGTAGTAGGGGCGGGCGCGAAGGTGCTCGGTCCGTTTACCGTGGGTGCGGGCGCCAAGGTCGGCTCCAATGCTGTGGTGACCAAGGCTGTACCGCCTGGCGCAACGGTTGTCGGTATTCCGGGGCGGATCATCGTCAAGCCGGAAGTGGGTGATGAGCAGGAAGCCAAGCGCAAGGCCATGGCCGAGAAGATCGGCTTCGATGCCTATGGCGTCAGCGAAGACATGCCTGACCCGGTAGCGCGTGCCATCGGTCAGTTGCTGGATCACCTGCAAGCGGTGGACGGCAAGCTGGACGGTATGTGCGGTGCCCTGAAAGACCTCGGCAGCAGCTACTGCGCCAAGGATCTGCCTGAGCTGCGCAAGGAAGACTTCGCCGAGATCAAGGACGAAAGTGCCGCCACCAAGGCTGGCTGAAGTCTCGCAATCACTGCAAAACCCATGTGGGAGCGGGCTTGCTCGCGAAAGCTGCGCGTCAGTCACCGAATATATTGACTGAATCACCGCATTCGCGAGCAAGCCCGCTCCCACATTTTGACCTTCATTAGTCCCGAATTCCCGCTTGGCCCTGTTCCCGCTGGTCCATCCCGTCCCGCCCTGCTATGATTCGCGCGCCCTTTTTACGGGTATTCCTGACTAAAGTACTAGGTCTTATAGTTGACTTAAATACTCGGGAATCGCATACTTGCTCCCATTCTGAAACACCTTGGTACTTGTCCATGAGACTGACTACAAAAGGCCGATACGCGGTGACCGCCATGCTTGACCTGGCCTTGCACGCGCAAAATGGGCCGGTGTCCCTGGCCGATATCTCCGAGCGCCAAGGCATTTCCCTGTCCTACCTCGAGCAGTTGTTCGCCAAGTTGCGCCGCAGCAATCTGGTTTCCAGCGTTCGTGGTCCAGGCGGCGGCTATCAATTGTCCCGCGACATGCAGGGCATCCAGGTCGCCCAGGTGATCGACGCGGTGAATGAATCCGTCGATGCCACCAAATGCCAGGGGCTGGGTGATTGCCACGCTGGTGACACCTGCCTCACGCACCACTTGTGGTGTGATCTGAGCCTGCAGATCCATGAGTTTTTGAGTGGTATCAGCTTGGCTGATCTTGTGACTCGCCGTGAGGTGCAAGAAGTAGCCCAGCGTCAGGACCAGCGCCGTTGCAACACCAAGGCGCCGCGTCTGGACAAGATTGAAGCGTCCGCCGTCGAGTGACAGCCGAAGAGCTAACGGCACGCCAGCCAGCCTGATTTAGGAGAAAGTCCATGAAATTGCCGATTTACCTTGATTACTCAGCGACCACCCCGGTTGATCCGCGTGTCGCGCAAAAGATGAGCGAATGCCTGCTGGTTGACGGAAACTTCGGTAACCCGGCGTCCCGTTCCCACGTTTTCGGCTGGAAAGCCGAAGAAGCAGTGGAAAACGCTCGTCGCCAGGTCGCTGACCTGGTGAATGCCGACCCACGTGAAATCGTCTGGACCTCCGGTGCCACCGAGTCCGACAACCTGGCAATCAAGGGTGCGGCGCATTTCTACGCGACCAAAGGCAAACACCTGATCACCACCAAGATTGAGCACAAGGCTGTCCTCGACACCATGCGCCAACTGGAGCGTGAAGGTTTTGAGGTTACCTACCTCGAGCCAACCACCGACGGTATCGTGACCCCTGCGATGATCGAAGCCGCGATGCGTGAAGACACCATCCTGGTTTCCGTGATCCACGTGAACAACGAAATCGGCACCATCAACGACATCGCCGCCATCGGCGAGCTGACCCGCTCCAAGGGTGTGTTGCTGCACGTCGACGCTGCGCAGTCCACCGGCAAGGTCGATATTGACCTGTCGAAACTGAAAGTCGACCTGATGTCGTTCTCTGCCCACAAGACCTACGGCCCTAAAGGCATTGGCGCGCTCTACGTGAGCCGCAAGCCTCGCGTACGTATCGAAGCCACCATGCACGGCGGCGGTCACGAGCGCGGCATGCGTTCGGGCACCCTGGCGACCCACCAGATCGTCGGCATCGGCGAAGCGTTCCGTGTGGCCAAGGAAGACATGGCTGCCGAAAACGTGCGCATCAAGGCCCTGAGCGATCGCTTCTACAAGCAGGTCGAGCACCTTGAAGAGCTGTACATCAACGGCAGCATGACCGCCCGTGTACCGCACAACCTGAATTTGAGCTTCAACTACGTCGAAGGCGAGTCGCTGATCATGGCGCTCAAGGACCTGGCGGTTTCGTCCGGCTCGGCCTGCACCTCGGCTTCCCTTGAGCCGTCTTACGTCCTGCGCGCCCTGGGCCGCAACGACGAACTGGCTCACAGCTCGATCCGCTTTACATTCGGCCGTTTCACCACCGAAGAAGAAGTCGACTACGCCGCGCAGAAAGTCTGCGAGGCCGTCACCAAGCTGCGTACCTTGTCCCCGCTGTGGGACATGTACAAGGACGGTGTCGACATTTCCAAGATCGAGTGGGCGGCACACTAAATATAGAAGCCGCCACCCAAAAGGCTCTGTAAAGACGTGGCGGAAAACGCAGGCGTGTTTGCAGGGTTCCAGAGCGGCCCTGATGAGTGAGGATTCAGTACCATGGCTTACAGCGAAAAGGTCATCGACCACTACGAAAACCCGCGCAACGTCGGCAAGATGAACGCGGAAGACCCTGATGTCGGCACCGGCATGGTCGGCGCTCCGGCGTGCGGCGACGTTATGCGCCTGCAGATCAAGGTCAACGAAGCTGGCGTTATCGAAGACGCCAAGTTCAAGACCTACGGTTGCGGTTCGGCCATCGCCTCCAGCTCCCTGGCGACCGAATGGATGAAAGGCAAGACCCTGGATGAGGCTGTGACTATCAGCAACACCCAACTGGCCGAAGAACTGGCCTTGCCGCCAGTGAAAATCCACTGCTCGGTACTCGCGGAAGACGCCATCAAGGCGGCCGTTCGCGACTACAAGCAGAAGAAAGGCTTGATCTAAGCAATTTGGCGACGAGTAAGGAGTCACGATGGCTATCAGCATGACAGAAGCGGCTGCGCAGCACATTCGCCGCTCCCTGAATGGGCGCGGTAAAGGTGAGGGGATTCGTCTGGGTGTGCGCACCACGGGCTGTTCCGGCCTTGCCTACGTGCTGGAGTTTGTCGACGAGGTGGTCGAGGAAGATCAGGTGTTCGAGAGTCACGGCGAAAAGGTGATCATCGACCCGAAAAGCCTGACCTACCTGGACGGCACCGAACTCGATTTCGTCAAGGAAGGGTTGAACGAAGGCTTCAAGTTCAACAACCCCAACGTACGCGGTGAATGTGGCTGCGGCGAAAGCTTCAACATCTGAGGCTGATCGTGGGTACTCCTTGTCATTTCGCTTTGTTTGAGCTGCAGCCGAGTTTTCGACTGGACCTTGAACAGCTTGCCACGCGCTACCGTGAACTGGCGCGTGGGGTGCATCCGGACCGCTTCGCTGACGCTTCCGAGCGTGAGCAACGCCTGGCGCTGGAGCAATCAGCCAGCCTCAACGAAGCCTATCAGACGCTCAAGAACCCTCCCAAACGCGCGCGCTACCTGCTCGCGATGGGCGGTCGCGAGCTGCCGCTTGAAGTCACGGTCCAGGACCCTGATTTCCTGATGCAGCAGATGCAATGGCGCGAAGAACTCGAAGAACTGCAGGACGAGGCTGATCTGGCCGGAGTCGCAGTGTTCAAGCGCCGTCTGAAAGTGGCCCAGGATGAACTCAACGAAAGCTTCGCAGCCTGTTGGGATGATGCAGCGCAACGTGAACAGGCCGAACGCCTGATGCGGCGCATGCAGTTCCTCGACAAGCTCACCTACGAAGTGCGCCAGTTAGAAGAGCGCCTCGACGATTAACCCAGTGCCGCCCAGGTTGCACGCCTGATATACAGATAAGTCCTGATTACCATGGCCCTACTGCAGATCGCCGAACCCGGTCAAAGTCCTCAACCGCACCAGCGTCGTCTGGCGGTCGGGATTGACTTGGGCACTACCAATTCGCTGGTCGCTGCATTGCGCAGCGGTCTTTCCGAGCCGCTGCCCGACGCGGATGGCCAGGTCATCCTGCCGTCTGCCGTGCGTTATCATGCTGACCGCACCGAAGTGGGCGAGTCGGCCAAGCTGGCGGCGTCTACCGATCCTTTGAATACCGTGCTGTCGGTCAAGCGCTTGATGGGTCGTGGTTTGTCCGACGTCAAGCAGCTGGGCGACCAGCTTCCCTACCGCTTTGTCGGCGGCGAATCACATATGCCGTTCATCGACACGATCCAGGGCCCGAAAAGCCCGGTGGAAGTGTCGGCCGATATCCTCAAGGTCTTGCGCCAGCGCGCCGAGACCACCTTGGGTGGCGAACTGGTAGGTGCGGTGATTACTGTTCCTGCATATTTCGATGACGCTCAGCGCCAGGCCACCAAGGATGCGGCGAAACTTGCCGGCCTGAACGTGCTGCGCCTGCTCAACGAGCCGACCGCAGCCGCTGTGGCTTACGGCCTGGATCAGCACGCCGAAGGCCTGGTGGCTATTTACGACCTGGGCGGCGGTACCTTTGATATTTCGATCCTGCGCCTGACCGGCGGTGTCTTCGAAGTGCTGGCTACCGGTGGCGATACCGCCCTGGGTGGCGATGACTTCGATCACGCCATTGCTGGCTGGATCATCACCAGTGCCGGCTTGTCTGCCGACCTGGGCCCGGGTGCGCAACGTAATTTGCTGCAAACTGCCTGTGACGCCAAAGAAGCGCTGACTGACGCTGCGTCGGTTGAAGTTTCCTACGGTAGCTGGTCGGCTCAACTGACCCGCGAAGCGTTCGATTCGTTGATCGAACCGATGGTCGCCCGCAGCCTGAAAGCCTGCCGCCGCGCCGTGCGTGATTCCGGTGTCGAGCTGGAAGACGTGGTCGCCGTGGTCATGGTGGGTGGTTCGACCCGCGTGCCGCGTGTTCGTGAGGCGGTCGCTGAAGCCTTCGGCCGTCAGCCGCTGACTGAAATCGACCCGGATCAAGTGGTGGCTATCGGTGCCGCGATCCAGGCCGATACCCTCGCCGGTAACAAGCGTGATGGTGGCGAACTGCTTCTGCTCGACGTGATCCCGTTGTCCCTGGGGCTGGAAACCATGGGCGGCCTGATGGAGAAGGTGATTCCACGCAACACCACCATCCCCGTTGCCCGCGCCCAGGACTTCACCACGTACAAAGATGGCCAGACGGCCATGATGATTCACGTGCTGCAAGGCGAGCGTGAGCTGATCAGCGACTGCCGTTCCCTGGCGCGCTTCGAATTGCGCGGCATTCCTGCGATGGTGGCTGGTGCGGCGAAGATTCGCGTGACCTTCCAGGTCGACGCCGACGGCTTGCTCAGCGTTGCCGCTCGCGAACTGGCCTCCGGCGTTGAAGCCAGCATCCAGGTCAAGCCGTCCTACGGCCTGACCGACGGCGAAATCGCCAAGATGCTCAAGGATTCGTTCCAGTACGCCGGTGACGACAAGGTCGCCCGCGTGCTGCGTGAGCAGCAAGTCGACGCCCAGCGCCTGCTCGAAGCGGTGCAGGGCGCCCTTGAAGCTGACGGCGAGCGTCTGCTGGATGCCGAAGAGCGCATGGTCATCGACCTGCAAATGCAGGAACTGGCTGAATTGATGAAAGGCACCGATGGTTACGCCATCGAGCAACAGACCAAGCGCCTGTCGCAAGTGACCGATGCCTTTGCCGCCCGTCGCATGGACCAGACGGTGAAAGCCGCCCTGGCGGGCCGCAACTTGAACGAACTTGAGGATTAACTGATGCCGCAGATCATTTTTCTGCCACACGCCGAGCATTGCCCGGACGGTATGGTTGTGGAGGCTGAGACCGGCAAGTCCATTCTCGAAGTCGCTCACGATAACCACATCGAGATCGAAAGCGCCTGCGGCGGCGTTAACGCCTGTACCACGTGCCATTGCATCATTCGCGAAGGTTTCAATAGCCTGGAAGAGGCTGATGAGCTGGAAGAGGACTATCTTGATAGGGCGTGGGGCCTTGAGCCGACGTCGCGATTGAGCTGTCAGGCAAAAGTGGGAACAGAAGACCTTACCGTCGAAATTCCGAAGTATTCGCTCAACCATGCCGCCGAAGCGCCGCACTGATTCAAGGAAGTGTCATGAGTCTTAAATGGGTTGATGTACAAGAAATCGCTATCCTGCTGGCCGATGGTCACCCGGACTTGAACCCTTATTCGCTGAACTTTGTAGCTTTGCGTGACATGGTCATGGCCTTGCCAGGGTTCGAAGATGACCGGGAACGCGGCGGTGAAAAGGTGCTTGAAGCTATTCAGACTGCCTGGAAAGAAGAGCAGGACTGAAGCCTCCCTTACGCAGTTAGGCAATACCCAAGAACCCGCGTATAATTCGCGGGTTTAATTTTTCGCAAATTACCGTTTCTGGAGTTACACCATGGCTGTTCAACGTACTTTCTCCATCATCAAGCCTGACGCTGTTGCAAAAAACGTCATCGGCGAGATCACCACTCGTTTCGAAAAAGCCGGCCTGAAGGTTGTAGCTTCGAAACTCAAGCAACTGTCCAAAGCCGAAGCTGAAGGCTTCTACGCTGAGCACAGCGCTCGTGGTTTCTTCGGCGACCTGGTTGCCTTCATGATCTCCGGTCCTGTTGTTGTTCAGGTTCTGGAAGGCGAAAACGCTATCGCTCTGAACCGTGAGCTGATGGGCGCTACCAACCCTAAAGAAGCTGCGGCCGGCACCATCCGTGCTGACTTCGCTGAATCGATCGACGCCAACGCCGTTCACGGTTCGGACTCCGAAGCCGCTGCTGCCCGCGAAATCTCGTACTTTTTCGCTGCTACTGAAGTAACCGCTCGCTAAGCATTGGCTTAAAAGAGCGAAGGTGAATCCATGACTACATTGACTGCAAAAACCAACCTGCTGGGTCTGACTCAACAGGAAATGGAAAAATTCTTCGACTCAATCGGGGAGAAGCGTTTTCGTGCCGCTCAGGTAATGAAGTGGATTCACCATCTTGGCGTCGATGATTTCGACGCCATGACGAACGTCAGCAAGGCCCTGCGCGACAAGCTCAAGGCCATTGCCGAAGTTCGCGGCCCCGAAGTGGTCAGCGAGGACATTTCCACCGACGGCACCCGTAAGTGGGTGGTGCGCGTGGCGTCCGGCAGCTGCGTCGAGACCGTGTACATTCCCCAGGGCAAGCGCGGCACTCTGTGCGTTTCGTCCCAGGCAGGCTGTGCCCTGGACTGCAGTTTCTGCTCCACCGGCAAGCAAGGTTTCAACAGCAACCTCACCGCCGCCGAAGTCATCGGCCAGGTGTGGATTGCCAATAAATCGTTCGGCAGCATCCCGGCGACCGCCGACCGTGCCATCACCAACGTGGTGATGATGGGCATGGGCGAGCCGCTGCTGAACTTCGACAACGTTGTCGCGGCCATGCACCTGATGATGGACGACCTGGGCTACGGTATCTCCAAGCGCCGCGTGACCCTGTCGACCTCCGGCGTGGTACCGATGATCGATGAGCTGGCCAAGCACATCGACGTCTCCCTGGCGTTGTCGCTGCACGCACCGAATGACGCATTGCGTAACCAATTGGTGCCGATCAACAAGAAGTATCCGCTTAAGATGCTGCTCGAATCTTGCCAGCGCTACATGGCGACCTTGGGCGAAAAGCGTGTGTTGACCATTGAGTACACCATGCTCAAGGACATCAACGACAAGGTCGAGCACGCGGTCGAGATGATCGAGTTGCTCAAGAACGTACCGTGCAAGATCAACCTGATTCCGTTTAACCCGTTTCCCCATTCTGGCTATGAGCGGCCGAGCAATAACGCCATCCGCCGTTTCCAGGATCAACTGCACCATGCAGGCTTCAATGTCACCGTGCGCACCACCCGCGGCGAAGACATCGATGCGGCATGTGGCCAATTGGTAGGACAGGTGCTGGATCGCACCCGTCGCAGCGAACGTTATATCGCCGTGCGTGAATTGAGTGCCGCCGACGATATGCCGCAAAGCGCCGCGACTCGAACCTGAGAGAGGATCTCTATGCCCTTGCGCCTTGCGCTGCTTTTGCTTGTTGCCAGCCTCGCGGCTGGCTGTGTTTCATCGGGCCATGACAGCCCGTTGCAAACCGGCAAGGGCCGTGACGAAGCGCGCGCTGCCTATGTGCAGCTGGGCTTGGGGTACTTGCAGCAAGGGATGACCGAACAGGCCAAGGTGCCGCTGAAGAAGGCCCTTGAGCTGGATGGCAGCGACGCTGACGCCAATGCTGCGCTGGCTTTGGTGTTCCAGGCCCAGGCCGAGCCTGAATTGGCCGATCAATATTTCCACAAGGCCCTGGCCACACGCCCTGGCGACCCAAGACTGCTGAATAACTACGGCAGTTTTTTGTTTGCGCAGAAACGTTATGCCCAGGCATCCGAATATTTCCAGCAGGCTGCGGCCGATACCCTCTATCCTGAGCGTTCGCGGGTTTTCGAGAACCTGGGGGTGACCTCAATGCTTCTCGGCCAGCGCGACACCGCACGCCAGCAACTGGAAAAAGCCCTGCACCTGAACCAGCGCCAGCCACGGGCCTTGCTCGAAATGGCTGAGTTGTCCTTCGAAGACAGGCATTATGTGCCGGCACGTGACTATTACGAGCGTTTTAGCCTGCTGAGCGGGCAAAATGCACGTAGTCTATTGCTCGGTGTGCGCCTGGCGACGGTTCATGAAGAACGCGACAAGGCCGCACGTTTTGGCCAGCAACTCGAACGACTCTATCCCGGTACGCCGGAATATCAGCAATACCTGTCGGAGCAATGATGAAAGCGGCGCACCCGGAAGTTGTAGCAGCTAATCGTGGAAACCCAGGCGAGACCTTGCGTCAGGCCCGCGAAAGCAATGGTTGGTCGCTGGCAGAAGTGGCCCTCAAGCTCAATTTGACCACGACTTCATTGGGCAACCTTGAAGCTGGCGCATTCGACAAGCTGCCAGGGCACACCTTTGCCCGCGGCTATATCCGCGCCTACGCCAAGTTGCTGGGTATCGACCAGGCTGCATTGGTCCAGGAGTTCGACCAAATCACCGGTACCGATTCCCAGGGCAGCAATGTCCATGGTCTTGGCCGCATTGAAGAGCCTGTGCGGGTTTCCCACACCATTTTGCGCATTGTCAGCCTGTTGCTGCTCATCGCCGTGATCGGCGGTGGTTTTGTATGGTGGCAGGATCAGACCGCCCAGCGTGGCAAGGACTTGTCCAGCAACGCCATGGAGCACGTCGAAGTCGAAAGCGCCGACGGCACCACCCAGATTCATCCGTTGGATGAGCCGGAAGACCAGGCCGTGGCCCAGGGTCAGGCGGCGCCTGAGGCAGAGCCAAGTGCCGAGCAGCCTGCGCCCGAAGCAGGTACTGCCGCCGCAGTGGCACCCGTCGCACCCGCTCCAGCGGTTGCAGTGACGCCTGCTGCTCCAGCTCATACGCCAGCAACGCCAGCAGTACCGGCGCAGGCTCCGGCAACAACGGCTCCCGTCGCCCCGGCGATTTCCGCGCCAACCACCCCGGTACTGATCGCCGGTGATGGCCGAGTACAAATTACCTACGTCGCTGACTGCTGGACGCAAGTCTCCGATGGCAACGGCAAGGTGCTGTTCAGTGGTCTGAAGCGTAAGGGAGATACACTTGACCAGGGCGGCAAGCCTCCTTTGACGCTGCGTCTGGGCTTTGCCCGTGGCGCGCAAGTGGCCTACAACGGCCAGCCTGTGGACGTGGCGCCGTTCACCAGTGGCGAGACTGCTCGCCTCAAGTTGGGACAATAAAGTCATGCACGGCGAATCTCCAATCAAACGTCGCGTATCGCGCAAGATCTGGGTCGGCTCGGTGCCGGTGGGCGGCGATGCCCCCATCGCAGTACAAAGCATGACCAACAGCGACACCAATGATGTGGCGGCCACTGTCGCCCAGATCAACCGCCTGGAAGCGGCGGGCGTCGACATCGTGCGTGTATCCGTACCGGATATGGACGCTGCCGAAGCCTTTGGCCGCATCAAGCAACTGGTCAAGGTGCCGCTGGTCGCCGATATCCACTTCGACTACAAGATCGCGTTGCGCGTGGCCGAGTTGGGCGTCGATTGCCTGCGGATCAACCCGGGCAACATCGGTCGTGAAGACCGGGTTCGCGCCGTGGTGGATGCCGCCCGTGATCGCGGGATTCCAATTCGCATCGGCGTCAACGCCGGCTCCTTGGAAAAAGACCTGCAAAAGAAATACGGCGAGCCGACGCCGGCCGCACTGGTCGAGTCCGCGCTGCGCCACGTAGAACACCTTGAACGCCTGAATTTCCAGGACTTCAAGGTCAGCGTAAAGGCTTCCGACGTGTTCATGGCGGTAGAAGCGTACCGCCTGCTGGCCAAGGAAATCGTCCAGCCGCTGCACCTGGGTATCACCGAAGCCGGCGGTTTACGCTCAGGCACAGTGAAATCTGCGGTGGGTCTCGGTATGCTGCTGGCCGACGGGATTGGCGATACTATTCGCATCTCCCTCGCGGCAGACCCGGTAGAGGAAGTGAAAGTCGGTTACGACATTCTCAAATCCCTGCATTTGCGTTCCCGTGGCATCAACTTCATTGCCTGCCCGAGCTGCTCGCGGCAGAACTTCGACGTGGTGAAAACCATGAACGAACTGGAAGTACGCCTCGAAGACCTGCTGGTGCCGCTGGATGTCGCGGTGATCGGCTGTGTGGTCAACGGGCCGGGTGAGGCCAAAGAGGCCCATGTGGGCCTGACCGGTGGTACGCCAAACCTGATTTACATCGACGGCAAGCCGTCGCAGAAATTGACGAATGACAATCTGGTGGATGAGCTGGAACGGCTGATCCGCCAGAAAGCGGCCGAAAAGGTCGAAGCTGACGCAGCGGTTATCGCGCGCGGCTGATCGAACGAATTTAAGGATTTGATGTGAGCAAGTCTCTGCAAGCCATTCGTGGCATGAACGACATCCTGCCTGAGCAGACGCCCCTGTGGCGCTACTTCGAGGGCACTGTCGCGCGCCTGCTGGATAACTACGGTTACAAGCAGATCCGCATGCCGATCGTCGAGTTCACCGAGCTGTTCAAGCGCTCCATCGGTGAAGTGACCGACATCGTCGAAAAAGAGATGTACACCTTCGAAGACCGCAACGGTGACTCCCTGACCCTGCGTCCGGAAGGTACTGCCGCGTGTGTGCGTGCGGTGCTCGAACATGGCCTCACCGGCGGTGGTCAGCCGCAGAAGCTCTGGTACATCGGCCCGATGTTCCGCCACGAGCGTCCGCAGAAAGGCCGTTATCGCCAGTTTCACCAGATCGGCCTGGAAGTCTTCAACCTAGACGGTCCGGACATCGACGCCGAGCTGATCGTGCTGACCTGGCGCCTGTGGGGCATGCTGGGCATCCGTGATGCGGTCAAGCTTGAACTCAACAGCCTGGGCACCAGCGAATCCCGGGGCCGCTACCGCGAAGCCCTGGTGGAATTCCTGTCGGCCCACCTGGACAAGCTGGACGAAGACAGCCAGCGTCGCCTGAAAACCAACCCGCTGCGGGTACTGGACACCAAGAACGCCGAGACCCAGGCCGTACTGGTGGACGCGCCGAAAATGGCCGACTACCTGGACGACGAGTCCCGTATCCACTTCGAGGGCCTCAAGGCTCGCCTGGATGCAGCCGGTATTCCTTACGTCATCAACCCGAAACTGGTGCGTGGCCTCGATTACTACAGCAAGACCGTGTTCGAGTGGGTCACCGACAAGCTCGGCGCCCAGGGCACGGTGTGTGCCGGTGGTCGTTACGACGGCCTGGTCGAGCAGATGGGCGGCAAGCCGACCACCGGCGTAGGTTTTGCCATGGGCATCGAGCGGCTGATCCTGCTGCTGGAAACCCTGGAGCAGGTTCCCGAAGAAATCTCCCGTCAGGTGGACGTGTACTTCTGTGCCTTTGGCGAGGCGGCCGAACTGGCTGCCCTGGCCCTGAGCGAGAAACTGCGCGACCAACTGCCGAACCTGCGCCTGCAAGTCAATGCCGGCGCCGGCAGCTTCAAAAGCCAGTTCAAGAAAGCCGACAAGAGCGGTGCGTTGTATGCACTGATCCTGGGTGATGATGAATTGGCCCAGCAAGTGGTAAGTTTCAAACCCCTGCGTGGTCAGGGTGAACAACAAAGCATTGCCTTTGATGCGCTTGCAGCGCACCTGGCCACCTGCATCGTGCAGGGTTGAAGCTGTCAAACAGCCGATTTAGCGATTAAGGAGTATTGGGGTGTCGAGTACTGATGATGACCAGCTGGCCGAGTTCAAAGACTGGTGGCAGCGCAACGGCAAGCCCCTGGTCACTGGCGGCTTGCTGGCTTTAGTAGTGGTGTTCGGCTGGCAAGCCTGGCACAAGTATCAGGCTAACCAGTCGCAAGGCGCCTCGATTATCTATCAGCAACTGCTGGAAACCACGCTGACGCCAAACGGCAAGCCTGACCTGGCCCAGGTTGCAGACCTGGCCGGCAAGCTGAAGAGCGAATTCGGCGGTAGCACCTACGCGCAATACGGTAGCCTGTTCGTCGCAAAAGTTGCGGTCGACAACGGCAAGCTGGATGACGCCGCCTCCGAGCTGAAAGCCATCACCGACAAGCCGGCCAACCCGACACTGGGTGAAATCGCACGTCAGCGTCTGGCTCAGGTACTGGCGGCACAGAACAAGGCCGACGAAGCACTGAAACTGCTCGACGGCGATGCTGACAAGGCATTCCTGGCCACTCGTGAAGAGCTCAAGGGCGACCTTCTGGTCCAATTGGGTCGTACCGACGAAGCCAATGCTGCGTACCAAAAAGCCAAGGCGGCGCTGTCTGATGAAGCGGCGGTCGGTGGCTTACAAATCAAGCTCGACGACTTGGCCAAAGGGGATGCGTGACGTGATCCGTTGGAAACATGCAGCATTGCTGGCTCTGGCCGTTTTGGCCGCGGGTTGCAGCAGCAACAGCAAAAAAGAACTGCCTCCGGCCGAGCTGACCAGCTTCAAGGAAGAAGTGGTCCTGCAAAAGCAGTGGAGCCGCTCCATTGGTGACGGTCAGGGCGATCTGTACAACCTGATGGTCCCGGCGATCGACGGTGACACTATCTACGCCGCTGATTCCACCGGTGTTGTGGTCTCCATGGATCGCATGAACGGCGACGTCAAGTGGAAGAAAGACCTCGAACTGCCTGTGTCCGGCGCCGTTGGCGTGGGTTCTGGCCTGGTGATGCTCGGCACGCTGAAAGGCGACGTCGTGGCACTGGATTCGAGCACCGGTGAAGAGAAATGGCGCGCTCGCGTGACCAGTGAAGTGCTCTCGCCACCGGCTACCAACGGTGACGTGGTTGTCGTGCAGACCCAGGATGACCGTGTGATCGGCCTCGACGCCGCCACCGGTAACCAGCGCTGGTTGTATGACAGCACGCCGGCGGTCCTGACCTTGCGCGGTACCAGCGGTCCGGTTGTAACCAGCAACCTGGCACTGGCAGGCCTATCGACCGGTAAAGTGGTCGCCCTGGACACCCAGAACGGCGTCCCGGCCTGGGAAACCCGGGTCGCGATTCCTCAAGGTCGTTCGGAACTGGACCGCGTAGTGGACATCGACGGTGGCTTGCTGCTGTCGGGTGATACCCTTTACGTCGCGACTTACCAGGGCCGTGTTGCGGCGCTGGACGTGCAGAGCGGCCGGATCAACTGGCAGCGTGATGCTTCCAGCTACGCCGGTGTCGCCCAAGGGTTTGGCAGCGTCTACGTAAGCCTGGCGTCCGGCACCGTTGAAAGTGTCGACGAGCGTTCCACCACTGCGTTGTGGAGCAACGACTCCCTGGCCCGCCGTCAGTTGTCGGCACCGGAAGTGTTCTCCAGCTACGTAGCGGTAGGCGACTTTGAAGGTTACCTGCACCTGCTGAGCCAGGTGGACGGTCGCTTCGTGGGTCGCGAACGTATCGACAGCGACGGCCTGCGTGCCCGTCCGCTGGTGGTAGGTAACATGCTTTACGTGTATGGCAACAGCGGCAAACTGGAAGCGCTGACCATCAAGTAATGGTTTGACTATGCTTGGGGTAATTCCCAGGCGGCCCTGCTTCGGCAGGGCATGCGGCGCTTTCGAGCGCTGCCCCGAGCACCAGCCGCTGCCTTGCAGCGGCTTTTGTATTTTCTGAAATAACGAAGTGGAGAGCCGCATGGTTCCCGTAATCGCCCTGGTGGGCCGACCGAACGTCGGCAAGTCCACCTTGTTCAACCGCCTGACCAGGACTCGCGACGCCATCGTCGGCGACTTGTCCGGTCTGACCCGTGATCGCCAATACGGTGAGGCAAAGTGGCAAGGGCGCTCCTACATTATTGTCGACACCGGTGGTATCTCCGGTGACGAGCATGGCATGGACGAAAAGATGGCCGAGCAGTCGCTGCTGGCCATTGAAGAAGCTGATGTCGTGTTGTTCCTGGTGGACGCCCGCGCGGGCTACACCGCTGCAGACCAGATGATTGGCGAGCACCTGCGCAAGCGCAACAAGCGTTCCTACGTGGTGGCCAACAAGATCGACAATATCGATCCTGAAATGGCCCGCGCCGAGTTCAGCCCGATGGGCCTGGGCGATGCGATCCCGATCGCCGGTGCCCACGGTCGCGGCATCACCCAGATGCTGGAAATCGCCCTGCGCGACTTCCCGCGTGATGACGTGGATGAAGTCGAAGGCGAAGAAGAAATCGTTGCCGAAGGCGAGGAAGCCAAGCGCATTCCTGGCCCAAGCGAAAAAGACGGTATCAAGATCGCGATCATCGGCCGTCCGAACGTCGGCAAGTCGACCCTGGTCAACCGCATGCTCGGTGAAGACCGGGTAATCGTCTATGACGAGCCGGGCACCACTCGCGACAGCATCTACATCCCGTTCGAGCGTAACGACGAGAAGTACACGCTGATCGACACTGCCGGTGTGCGCAAGCGCGGCAAGATCCACGAGGAAGTTGAAAAGTTCTCCGTGGTGAAAACCCTGCAGGCGATCAAAGACGCCAACGTAGTGATCTTCGTCATGGACGCCCGCGAAGGCGTGGTAGACCACGACCTGAACTTGCTGGGCTTTGCCCTGGAAGCCGGTCGCGCCCTGGTGATTGCGATCAACAAGTGGGACGGCATGACGCCAAGCGAGCGCGACTACGTCAAGGTCGAGCTGCAGCGTCGCCTGTTCTTCGTCGAGTTTGCCGATATCCACTTTATCTCGGCACTGCACGGTACCGGCGTGGGTAACCTCTACGCCTCGGTGCAGAACTCGTTCAAGTCCGCGGTCACCCGCTGGCCAACCAACCGCCTGACCCAGATTCTTGAAGATGCGGTCAGCGAGCACGCGCCGCCGATGGTCAACAACCGTCGGATCAAGCTGCGCTACGCTCACTTGGGTGGTGCCAACCCGCCGATTATCGTGATTCACGGTAACCAGCTGGAGAAGGTGCCGAAGTCCTACGTGCGTTACCTGGAAAATACCTACCGCCGTGTCTTGAAACTGGTCGGTACGCCGATCCGTATCGAGTTCAAGGGTGGCGAGAACCCGTACGAAGGTAACAAGAACAGCCTCACCGACCGCCAGGTCAACAAAAAGCGCCGGATGATGACGCACCACAAGAAGGCCGACAAAAAGCGCCGCGACAAGCGCTGATCCTGATCGGTTGAAAAAGGGCTCTTTCGGAGCCCTTTTTTTGTGCCTGGCGGTTGACCCTTCGCGGCATGCAGCTTAAAACTTGGGGCTCACCGCAAGGGGCGCACCGATGATCACCAGCAAGCTGCCGAATGTCGGCACCACCATCTTCACCACCATGTCGCAACTCGCTGCCGAAACCGGTGCGCTCAACCTGTCCCAGGGCTTTCCCGACTTTAACGGGCCCCAGGAGTTGCTCGATGGAGTGGGCAGACACATTGCCCTGGGCCATAACCAATACGCCCCCATGACCGGCCTGCCGGTACTGCGCCAGCAAGTGGCGGCCAAGATCGCCCGCAGCTATGGCGCAACGGTGAATGCCGACAGCGAAGTGACCATCACCCCAGGCGCCACTGAAGCGATCTTCTGTGCGATCCAGGCGGTGATCCGCAGCGGTGATGAAGTCATCGTGTTCGATCCGGCCTACGACAGCTACGAGCCTTCTGTGGAACTGGCAGGCGGTCGCTGCGTACACGTGCAACTGGGCCTGGATGATTTCGCCCTGGACTTCGAGCAACTGCGCGCTGCGCTGTCGCCGCGCACCCGCATGATCATCCTCAACAGCCCGCATAACCCCACCGGTGCCCTGATCAGCCGTGCCGAGCTGGACCAGTTGGCCGAGTTGATCCGCGACCGCGACATCTACCTGGTCAGCGACGAGGTCTACGAGCACCTGGTGTTCGACGGTGTGCCCCACGTCAGCGTGCTGGCTCACGAAGAGCTGTATCAGCGTGCGTTTGTGGTCAGTTCGTTCGGCAAGACCTACCACGTCACCGGCTGGAAAACCGGCTACGTGGTTGCGCCTCCGGCCCTCAGCGCCGAGCTGCGCAAGGTGCATCAATATGTCAACTTTTGCGGCGTGACCCCGTTGCAGTACGCTTTGGCAGACTTCATGGCCGAACACCCGGAACACGTCGAGGAGCTGCCGGCTTTTTATCAAGCCAAGCGCGACCTGTTCTGCGACCTGCTGGAACCGTCGCGTTTCAGCTTTACCCGGGTGGCCGGTACCTACTTTCAATTGGTGGATTACTCACAGATTCGCCCGGACCTGGATGACGTCGCCATGTCGCTATGGATGACCCGCGAGCATGGTGTAGCAACCATCCCGGTCTCGGTGTTCTATCGGAACCCACCGCAAGGGCAGCGCCTGGTGCGACTGTGCTTTGCCAAACGCGAGGAGACGCTGCGTCAAGCAGCCGAGAAACTATGCGTGATCTGAGTGCACTGCCCAACCTGAACATCGCCCTGGTGCAAACCACCCTGGCCTGGCACGACCGCCAGGCCAACCTGGAGCATTTTGAACTGTTGCTGGAACAGGCCAAGGGTGCCGACCTGATCGTGCTACCGGAGATGTTCACCACCGGTTTCTCGATGGAATCGGAAACCCTCGCCGAGCCTGAAAACGGCCCCACCCATCAATGGCTGCAGGCCCAGGCGAAGAAGTACAACGCGGTGATCACCGGCAGCGTGATCATCCAGGCCGCCGACCGCAGTCACCGCAACCGCCTGCTGTGGGCGCGACCGGATGGTGAGGTGTTGCACTACGACAAGCGTCACCTGTTCCGTATGGCCGGTGAACACGACCACTACACCCCCGGCGAGCGCCAGGTGCAGTTCGAACTCAAGGGGTGGCGGATTCGTCCGTTGATCTGCTACGACCTGCGATTCCCGGTGTGGAGTCGTGACGCCCAGGACACTGACTTGCTGCTGTACACCGCCAACTGGCCGGGCGCACGTCGCCAGCACTGGAACCGTCTGCTGCCGGCACGGGCCATTGAAAACCTGTGCTACGTGGCGGCGGTGAATCGGGTGGGCACGGACGGCAAGGGCTTTGCCTACACCGGCGACAGCCAGGTCGTGGACTTCCAGGGCGAAAGCCTGCTGAGCGCAGGGGAGGCGGACGGGGTGTTCCAGGTGTGCCTGGACGCAGCGGAATTGGCGCAGTACCGCACGCGCTTCCCGGCGAACCTGGATGCGGACAGCTTCGAGTTCACCTGAAGGATTTTCGCCGCCTTATAGATTGCCTTCGCGAGCAAGCCCGCTCCCACATTCGTCCTGCGCTACCTGAAAGAACGCGGTCAAAATGTGGGAGCGGGCTTGCTCGCGAAGAGGCCCTTAAAATCACCACAAATTCCAATAAAAAGGCCCCTGGATTCTCGTCCCGGGGCCTTTCGCATTTCAGCGGTCGTGTTTATGCCGCTTTCGCTTCCAGCTGGCTCAACGAGCGGTTCAGCGCGCTGAACACCGCCTTGAAGCTCGCCGTGGTGATGTTTTCATCAATGCCCACGCCATGCACCGGACGCTCACCGTTCACTCGCAGCTCGATGTAGGCCGCCGCCTTGGCATTGGTGCCGGCGCCAATCGCGTGTTCGTTGTAATCCATGATCTCCACACCAATCGGCAGCCCGGCCACCAGCGCTTCCAGGGCGCCGTTGCCTTTGCCGTGCCAGCGCAGGTTGGTTTCGCCCTGGCCCTTGCCGGAGACTTCAACTTCCACCGAGCTGTTGCCGTTCTCTTCCTGCAAGCGATGGCTGACCAGCGCGTAAGGAATGTTGGCTTGCAGGTATTCACGCTGCAACAAGCTGTAGATCTGCGCGGCGGTCATCTCCAGGCCCACGCGGTCGGTTTCGGCCTGTACCACCTGGCTGAACTCGATCTGCATGCGGCGCGGCAAGCTGATGCCGTATTCCTGCTCCAGCAGGTAGGCGATGCCGCCTTTGCCCGACTGGCTGTTGACGCGGATCACCGCCTCGTAGCTGCGGCCGATGTCGGCCGGGTCGATCGGCAAGTACGGCACTTCCCACAATGCGTCGTCTTTCTGCTGGGTGAAGCCCTTGCGGATCGCGTCCTGGTGGGAGCCGGAGAAGGCGGTGTGAACCAGGTCGCCGACGTACGGGTGACGCGGGTGCACCGGGATCTGGTTGCACTCTTCGACGACTTTGCGAATACCGTCGATGTCGGAGAAGTCCAGCTGAGGGTCGAGGCCCTGGGTGTACATGTTCAAGGCCACGGTGACCAGGTCGACGTTACCGGTACGCTCGCCGTTGCCGAACAGGCAGCCTTCGACACGGTCGGCGCCGGCCATCAGGCCCAACTCGGTGGCGGCTACGCCGGTGCCACGGTCGTTGTGGGTGTGCAGGCTGATGATCACGCTGTCGCGACGGTTGATATGACGACCGAACCACTCGATCTGGTCGGCATAAATGTTCGGGGTGGCGCACTCGACGGTGGCTGGCAGGTTGAGGATCACCTTGTGCTCAGGCGTCGGGTTCCAGACCTCGATCACCGCGTCACAGACTTCCTTGGCGAACTCAAGCTCAGTGGCGCTGAACGTCTCTGGCGAGTATTCGAAGGTCCACTGGGTTTCCGGCTGCTGGGCAGCGTATTTGACGAACAGCTTGGCCGCGTTGACCGCGATCGCCTTGATGCCGTCCTTGTCCTGGTTGAACACGATGCGGCGGAACGACGGCGAGGTGGCGTTGTACAAGTGAACGATGGCTTTCTTCGCCCCGCGCAGGGATTCGAAGGTGCGTGCGATCAAGTCTTCACGGCCCTGGGTCAGCACCTGGATGGTGGTGTCCGCGGGGATGTGATTGTCTTCGATCAGGGTGCGCACGAAGTCGAAATCGGTTTGCGACGCAGCCGGGAAGGAGGCTTCGATTTCCTTCACACCGACGGCCACCAGGGTCTTCCAGAAACGCAGCTTTTTCACCGCGTCCATCGGTTCGATCAGCGACTGGTTGCCGTCGCGCAGGTCGGAACTGCACCAGATCGGCGCGGTGGTGATGGTTTTCGAAGGCCAGGTGCGGTCCGGGATATCAATGGTCGGGAACGCGCGGTACTTCGAAGACGGGTCTTTGAGCATGCTCATCGGGAAATCCTTTGTCTAGGGGCCGAGAAAAGGCGGCCTGCCGTAAAACTGTTATTGGGGATAAAGCAGAAGACGAGGCAGATCGATTCAGCCTGGCAGTCGTGCGCTGACTAGGCACAGGCTGCGGTGCTGGCGGAGCTGAATGAGGGTGTGAGAGGTTTTCATAGGTCCAACCCTAACCGCCGGGGTGAAAGATGGCAAGCAGTCGGAAAAAATTGAGAGAAGTTCTGCTATTGCTGAGGAAAACGAGATTTTATGGTTGAGAATTGTGTGTGGGGGTGTTTTGTTTGCGCACCCGTTGCCGGGTGCGCAATTGAGCGTCAGGGCTGAAACGCGCCGATAAAGATCGCCGGATCCACCCGTGCGTCGTTCAGGCTGATGTTCCAATGCATATGCGGCCCGGTCGCCCGGCCGGTGGAACCGACCTTGCCCACCACCGCACCACGAGCCAGTTGCTGGCCCACGCTCACATCAATCTTCGACATATGGCAGAACATGCTGATAAAGCCCTGGCCATGGTCGACAAACACGGTGTTGCCGTTGAAGAAGTAGTTGCCGGTCAGGATCACCTTGCCCGCTGCCGGGGTCTTGATCGGCGTGCCGGCGCCCACGGCAAAGTCCAGGCCGGAATGCGGATTCCGCTCCTCGCCGTTGAAGAAACGTCGCACGCCGAACTTGCTCGACAGCGGCCCGTTCACCGGCTTGTCCAGCAGCAGGTTGCTCGGCGTGTTCGGGCTGAAACTGCGATAGGCCTTGAGCTGGACTGCCAGCTCGCCTTCGATGCGCTTGAGTTGCGCCGGGTCCGGGTTCACCTGGCTCTTGTTCTTCAGGGCGATGTGCTGCTCGGGGTATTTCTTGAAGCCCACGACAAACGGCAGGTTCTGGCTGCCGCTGGTGATGCGTTGGGTGCCGGGCTTGACCGTCAGCGGGATGCCCACAATCGCCAGCCAGTTGTTTTGCTCCTTCACCACTAGCACTGGGCGGTTCATGTAGGTGGCTTTGGGCGCCGTGGCCGAAGTGCCGAGGTCGACCACCGCCACGCCACCGGGCACCGGCTTGTTCAGCAGGCGGGTGATGTAGCTGTCGGCATGGGCGTTAAAGGTTAGGCACAGCAGCATCAACAAACTTAAAAAGCGTGGCATCAATCAATCCAGTAACGAGAGGGTGACGGGCGTCAGGTGGTTGTCTTCCACCCGTACCTGCAATTGGCCTTCACCGAGGCGCGCGGTCAGGCGCTGCCCGGTGTGGGTTTGCGCGGCGTTGCGAATCGCCTGGCCGCGTTCGTCGAGCAAGATGCTGTAGCCGCGTCCAAGCGTCGCCAGCGGGCTGACCACGTGCAGCGTCTGCACCTGGCTTTGCAGTTGCAGGCGACGGGCCTTGAGGCCTTCGCGCATGGCACGGGGCAGGCGTTCGGCAAGGCTGTCCAGGCGTTGGCGCAACAGCGCCAGTTGGCGGCCGGGGTGTTGGCCGGCGAGGCGGGTTTCCAGGCGGATCAAACGCTCGCGACGGGTGTTGAGGCTGCGCTCGAAGGCACGCCGCAGGCGCATGTCCAGGTCATCCAGGCGCTGGGCCTGTTGGCGCAGGCGCTCGCCCGGGTGACGCAGGCGACGAGCCATGCCTTCCAGGCGCAGGCGGTCGTGGGTCAGGCGGTTGCGCATCAGCATCACCAGGCGGCGGTGCAGGTTCTCTACCTGGCGAGTCAGGTGGCTGGAGTCCGGCGCCAACAGCTCGGCAGCGGCGGAAGGCGTTGGGGCGCGTACGTCGGCGACAAAGTCGCTGATCGACACATCGGTCTCATGGCCAACGGCGCTGACGATGGGCGTTACGCAGGCATCCACCGCACGCGCCACGGCTTCTTCGTTGAAGCACCAGAGGTCTTCCAGCGACCCGCCGCCACGGGCCAGGATCAACGCGTCGAAGCCGCGTGCATCGGCCAGCTTCAGCGCGCGGACGATCTGCGCCACGGCTTCACGACCTTGTACGGCTGTCGGGATCAACGTCAGTTCCACGTTGGGTGCCCGGCGGCGGAACACGCTGATGATGTCGCGAATCACCGCGCCGGTGGGCGAGCTGATAATCCCGATGCGCCGTGGGTGGGCGGGCAGTGGCACCTTGCGCTCGGCACTGAACAGGCCTTCGGCGCTGAGTTTTTCCTTCAGCGCGTCGAAGGCCAGGCGCAGTGCGCCGTCACCGGCCGGCTCCACCGTGTCGAGAATCAGCTGATAGTCGCCACGGCCCTCAAACAGCGAGACCTTGCCCCGCACCTTCACCGCCAAGCCGTCTTTCAACGCCTGGCGCACCCGGGCGGCGTTCTGCCGGAACAGCGCACAACGCACCTGGGCGCCACTGTCCTTGAGGGTGAAATACACGTGGCCGGAGGCCGGGCGGGCGAGGTTGGAGATCTCGCCTTCGACCCAGATATTGGTGAACACGTCTTCCAGCAACACCCGCGCGCGGCCGTTGAGCTGGCTGACAGTCAGGACTTCGCGGTCCAGGCCCAGACGGGCAAAGGGATCTTTAATCATGGGCGGCAGTTTATAGGCATTCGTGCAGGGTTTGACAGAACTGCTCCACCAGCGCGCTCGGCGTTTGCTGGCAGGCGAGGGCGACGGTGCTTTGGCAATCGGGATCGGCCAGGGGTAAAAAATGAATGTTGGCCGGCGCAATGTCCTGCATCGACTCCGGCAGCAAGGCGATCCCGAATCCGGCCTGGATCAGCTGTAACTGCGTGGTCTTGCGCGACATCACCCGCGCCGCCTTGGGGAAAAATCCTGCACGCATGCACAACTCGGCTGACAGGTAACTCAGCCCTCCGCGCTGGGGGTGAGGGATCGAGATAAACGCTTCGTTCTTCAGTTGCGTCAAATCGATACCGGATGTGTGCCCGGCCAACCGGTGGTTCGGCGGCACGGCCAGCAACAGTCGCTCGCTATATAAAGGCACGATGCGCACGCCTTCGCGCTGGCGCAACACCGGTAAGCGCAACAGCCCGACCTCCAGTCGGCCGTCGGCGATTTCTTCCAACTGGGCTTCGGAGGACAGTTTGGCGATGTCCATCGACACGCCCGGGCATCGTTCCAGCCAGGCACCGATGCCGCGCAGCAGGCGGCCACTCATCGGCACCGTGCTCGAATGGCTCATCCGCAGCGTGCCGAGCTGTCCATTGCCCACTTGCGTCGCCATCTCACTGGCCTTGAGCAGTTCGCCCAGCAGGTTGCGTGCCCGCGGATAAAAAGCCTCGCCCGCAGCCGTCAGCCGTGGCTGGCGCGCAGTGCGTTCAAATAGCGGCGTTTGCAGCAGGTTTTCCAGCTCCTTGATCTGCCGGCTCAGTGCCGATTGCGCCACAAACAGCCGCTCGGCCGCTGCGCTGAAGCTGCCGCTCTCGGCGATTTCGACGAAGTAACGCAATTGCCGGGTGGAAATCACAAGTCATGCCTTTTCGAGATGAGTGATGGGCTTTGAAGATATTAGTCGCAACGCTTGCCAATGGCTAAAGTGATGGCCATCTCTAATAAGGAATACGTCATGAGTCCGGTCGAGCTGTTGAGTCATTGGTCGTTTGGCGGTGTGGACTGGCTGGTGATAGGCGTGGCGATTGCCCTGGCGTATATCGTGTTCGGCATTGCAGGCTTTGGTACCGCATTGGTGGCGGGGCCGATCCTGATTCTGTTCATGCCGCTGTCGAAGATCATCCCCTTGCTGGTGCTGCTGGATTTTGTCGCGGCCTTCGGCAACCTTCTGCAATCGCGCCGGGATGTGGTGAAACCGGAGTTGTTCAGGCTACTGCCGTGCATGGCGATTGGCTGCACCCTTGGGGTGATCTTCCTGCTCAACCTGCACTCTGATTTATTGCTGCTGTTGATGGGGCTGTTTATCAGCGCCTATGCGATCTACAGCCTGGCGGTGAAGGCCAAGCCCACGCAGATGGCAGCCGGCTGGGCGATTCCCATGGGGGTTGTCGGCGGGCTGTTTGGCGCGTTGTTCGGCAGTGGCGGCTTTCTGTATGCGATCTACCTCAACAGTCGATTGCCCAAGGATGGCGCGCGGGCGACCCAGAGTGCGTTGATCAGTTGCAGCACGGTGGTGCGCCTGAGCCTGTTTCTGATCGCGGGCGTGTATGCCGAGCTACCCTTGTTGATGTTGGCGGTGTGCCTGTTGCCGGCCATGGCGCTCGGGCTGTGGGCGGGGCGGCGGTTGACCCTGCGCATGTCCCGCGAGGCGTTTGTGCGGTTGGTGACCTGGCTGGTGCTGGCCAGTGGCATTGCCTTGATTGCCCGTTACTTGAGTACTTGACCTGATTGTTTCAGGGATTAAGCTGCCAGCCTTCAGGGCCTCTTCGCGAGCAAGCCCGCTCCCACATTTGGAACGCATTCCCCCTGTGGGAGCGGGCTTGCTCGCGAAGGCGCCAGTAGCCACGCCGCAGGACTCCCATGAATTCCCAAAGCATCCTTGTCCCGAAAATCTCCACGCTACCCGTCCACGAACCCCGCGCCCGGGCGATCGTGCGCTGGCTGGTGCGCAAGAACATCGTCAAGGAAGAACTCACCACCTGCGGGCGCACCGGCAACCGCATGGGCTATGCCCTGGCCGACGGTGCCCGCGCCGTGGTGCTGCACCCCGACGCGCTGCCGTTCAACGAGCCGATCAACGGCCTGGAGATCATCTACAAGCGCTGCATCTACACCCCGGCCAAAGGCTTCCTGGAAGAGGCCGGCTGTCCCGAGTGCCTCAAGGAAGTCGGCGAAGCCCTGTTCGAAAGCCTGGAAGACTGGATGCCCGGCCACACCGACAACTTCACCTGCCCGCTGTGTGGGCATGAAGACGACATCAATGGCTTCCTGTTCCTGCAGGAATGCGGCTTTTCCAACCTGGGATTCATCTTCAATAACTGGGCGGAGGCGGGGTTCAAGCAGAGTTTTATCGACGAATTTGCCGACTGGCTGGACCAGAAGATGAGTTGGGTCAAAGTCGAACTTTAATCCGATGTGATCGTTCCCACGCTCCCGCGTGGGAACGCTTCCCGTGACGCTTCGCGTCGCCCTGGCCAGGACGCGGAGCGTCCAAAGCGGCGTTCCCACGCAGAGCGTGGGAACGATCAGCGCTGCAAAAATCATCCATCTATCAGTATTACCAAGTTTGTCAGAGTTTTACATTGAACCCGAGGGGGTGTCTGACTATAATGGCGCGCTTCCATTTTCCCGCTCGGGAGCCCCCGCGATGCTGCGTATCAGCCAAGAAGCTCTGACATTCGACGACATTCTCCTAGTGCCCGGTTATTCCGAGGTGCTTCCTAACGAAGTCAGTCTCAAGACCCGCCTAACCCGTGGCATCGAGCTGAATATTCCTCTGGTTTCCGCTGCCATGGACACCGTCACTGAAGCCCGTTTGGCAATCGCCATGGCTCAGGAAGGCGGCATCGGCATCATCCACAAGAACATGACCATCGAGCAGCAAGCTGCCGAAGTTCGCAAGGTCAAGCGTTACGAAGCCGGTGTGGTCAAGGACCCGATCACCATCGAGGCCGATGCCACCGTTCGTGACCTGTTCGACCTGACCCGCCTGCACAACATCTCCGGCGTTCCGGTGCTGCACGATGGCGACCTGGTCGGCATCGTCACTTCCCGTGACGTGCGTTTCGAGAACCGTCTTGAAGTCACCGTCCGTGAAGTGATGACGCCTAAAGAGCGCCTCGTTACTGTCAAGGAAGGCGCCGACAAGAACGATGTGCGCGAGCTGCTGCACAAGCACCGCATCGAACGCGTACTGATCGTCGACGACAAATTCGCCCTCAAGGGCATGATGACCGTCAACGACATCGAAAAAGCCAAGGCTTACCCGCTGGCCAGCAAGGACGATCAGGGTCGTCTGCGCGTAGGCGCTGCGGTCGGTACCGGCAAAGACACCGGTGACCGTGTAGCGGCCCTGGTGGCTGCCGGTGTTGACGTGGTAGTGGTCGACACTGCCCACGGTCACTCCAAAGGCGTGATCGACCGCGTTCGCTGGGTCAAACAGAATTTCCCTGACGTGCAAGTGATCGGCGGCAACATTGCCACCGGCGCTGCCGCCAAGGCCCTGGCCGAAGCCGGTGCTGATGCGGTCAAGGTCGGTATCGGCCCTGGCTCGATCTGCACCACCCGTATCGTGGCCGGTGTAGGCGTGCCGCAAATCAGCGCCATCGCCAACGTCGCCGCGGCCCTTGAAGGCACTGGCGTACCGTTGATCGCCGACGGCGGCATCCGTTTCTCCGGTGACCTGTCCAAGGCCATCGTCGCCGGTGCTTCCTGCGTGATGATGGGCTCGATGTTCGCCGGTACTGAAGAAGCGCCGGGCGAGATCGAACTGTTCCAGGGTCGTTCGTACAAGGCTTACCGTGGCATGGGTTCCCTGGGCGCCATGTCCCAGGCTCAAGGCTCTTCCGACCGCTACTTCCAGGACTCCTCCGCGGGCGCCGAGAAGCTGGTACCGGAAGGCATTGAAGGGCGTGTTCCGTACAAGGGCACCCTGAGCGCCATCATCCATCAACTGATGGGCGGCCTGCGTTCCTCGATGGGCTACACCGGCAGCGCCGACATCGAAGAAATGCGCACCAAGCCTGAGTTCGTGCGGATCACCGGTGCCGGCATGGCCGAGTCCCACGTCCACGACGTACAGATCACCAAGGAAGCGCCAAACTACCGCGTAGGTTGATGCTTCCAGCAAATAGTTAAGTAACCGGGGCTGTCTTATTCAGCCCCGAGTTGTTTCTGATTCATTAGACGAGACTGATCTCATGGCCCTCGACATTCACGCCCACCGCATCCTGATCCTCGACTTCGGTTCCCAGTACACTCAGCTGATCGCCCGCCGCGTGCGTGAAATCGGCGTGTACTGCGAACTGCATCCGTTCGACATGGACGACGAAGCGATTCGCGAATTCGCTCCAAAAGGCGTCATTCTCGCCGGCGGCCCCGAGTCCGTGCACGAAGCCAACAGCCCGCGTTGCCCGCAGGCGGTGTTTGACCTGGGCGTGCCGGTCTTCGGTATCTGCTACGGCATGCAGACCATGGCCGAGCAACTGGGCGGCAAGGTTGAAGGTTCCGAGCTGCGTGAATTCGGTTACGCCCGTGTCGACGTGGTCGGCAAGAGCCGCCTGCTGGACGGCATCGAAGACCACATCGACGCCGACGGCCTGTTTGGCCTCGACGTATGGATGAGCCACGGTGACAAGGTCACCCGGATGCCGGAAGACTTCCACATCCTGGCCAGCACCCCGAGCTGCCCGATTGCCGGCATGTTCAACGACGAGCGCGGCTACTACGGCGTGCAGTTCCACCCGGAAGTGACCCACACCAAGCAAGGCGGTCGCATCCTGTCGCGCTTCATCCTCGACATCTGCCAGTGCGAAGCCCTGTGGACCCCGTCGAAGATCGCTGAAGACGCCATCGCCAACGTACGTGCCCAGGTCGGCACCGACAACGTCCTGCTGGGCCTGTCCGGCGGTGTTGACTCCTCCGTGGTTGCGGCGCTGCTGCACAAGGCCATCGGCGACCAACTGACCTGCGTCTTCGTCGACAACGGCCTGCTGCGCCTGCACGAAGGTGAGCAAGTGATGGCCATGTTCGCCGAGAACATGGGCGTCAAGGTGATCCGCGCCAACGCTGAAGATCAGTTCCTGAACAACCTGGCCGGCGAGTCCGACCCTGAGAAGAAGCGCAAGATCATCGGCCGCACCTTCATCGACGTATTCGATGCCCAGTCCAACAAACTGGACAACATCAAGTACCTCGCCCAGGGCACCATCTACCCGGACGTGATCGAATCGGCCGGCGCCAAGAGCGGCAAGGCCCACGTGATCAAGTCCCACCACAACGTGGGCGGCCTGCCTGAGGAAATGAACCTCAAGCTGGTAGAGCCACTGCGCGAACTGTTCAAGGACGAAGTCCGTCGTCTGGGCCTCGAACTCGGCCTGCCGTACGACATGGTCTACCGCCACCCATTCCCGGGCCCGGGCCTGGGCGTGCGGATCCTCGGTGAAGTGAAGAAGGAATACGCCGACCTGCTGCGTCGCGCCGACCACATCTTCATCGAAGAACTGCGCAAGGCCGACTGGTATCACAAGGTCAGCCAGGCGTTCGTAGTGTTCCAGCCGGTGAAATCGGTTGGCGTGGTTGGCGATGGCCGTCGTTACGCATGGGTTGTTGCCCTGCGTGCGGTGGAAACCATCGACTTCATGACCGCCCGTTGGGCACACCTGCCGTACGAACTGCTGGAGACGGTCAGCGGTCGTATCATCAATGAGATCGAAGGTATTTCGCGCGTGACTTATGACGTGTCGAGCAAGCCGCCGGCGACCATTGAGTGGGAATGATCCTGCCGTAGCAGGTGAGCGCTGAATAACAAAACCCCGGCCTGGTGCCGGGGTTTTGTGTTTCTGGAGTGTGGATATTTACGCGAGAGCTGCACTTGGTCGTTTACCCGAATAAAGATCTATTCAAGATGATTTGCATCGTATACGGTTCATATGTGTGATTTTATCTATTTGTGCATTGTATAGGATGCAGATAAATGGGCGACTTAGGAATACTCATCAAGAATCTCCGCAAAGCCGCAGGCCTGTCACAAAGCCAGCTTGCGCATCGGCATGGGATGAGTCGCGCAACCATTTCGGGGATTGAGAACAACACCGTCCCTGAAGTAGGGATTCGCAAGGTCGCAGCCATCCTTGAAGGCTTGGGGTACGAGCTGACCGCTATCCCCATGCGTCGGCGCAAGACCCTCGATGAACTGAAATCAGGAAACGTCCATGACTAGTCAAAGTGACCGGCTGTATATCGGCGCAGGTGGCGTGCCTGCCGGAACGCTTGGGCGGCGAGAAGAAAATCGGCGTGATTCGGTTTTTTCCTATCACGAGGGAGTCGCCGACGAGAACGCGATTTCCCTGACCATGCCGGTGCGTCTGGAAAGCTACAACTGGGAGTATGGAATCCACCCGGTCTTCGAGATGCACATCCCCGAGGGGCATCTCAAGGACGAGCTCGTGCGACGTTTCAGCAAGTCAGTGCGTGGCTTTGATGACTTCTCTTTGCTGGGCATTGTCGGTCCACACCAACTTGGCCGTATCAGTGTTGCCCATGAAGCGAGTGGCGAGCCGTTGCCTGAGGTCAAGCTCTCCGAGCTGTTGGTCTATGACGGGGCGCAAGAGCTGTTTGATGACCTTCTCAAAACCTACGCAGCCTACTCGGGGGTGTCGGGCGTTCAACCGAAAGTGCTGGTGCGCGACGCAGGCGATAGGCCTCCCGACGTTGAGCGTTTCACTCATCGAGGCGCCACGCATCTGGTTAAGGCGTTCAACGACTCAGACTTTCCGCAACTGGCAGCCAATGAGTTTTTCTGCATGCGGGCCGCACTCCATTGTGGTCTTGAAGTACCTGAATTCCATCTCAGCCAGCAGGGAACGCTCCTGGTGGTGAAGCGGTTCGACATCGGTGAAAGCGCCTACCTCGGATTTGAGGACATGTGCGTTCTATCGGGTTGGGGAACCGCGAAGAAGTACGACGGCAGTTATCAGGGATGCGCGAAGCTGATCCGGTCTTTTGTCACGCCAAGCCGCATAACCAGGACGCTGGAAGACTTCTTCATGATGGTGGGACTCTCTGCCGGTATCCAGAATGGTGACGGGCACCTCAAGAACTTCGGCCTGCTTTATGAAAATTGTGCAGAAGATGCTGACGTGTGGCTCGCCCCGGCTTACGACCTGGTGACCACCACCGTGTACAACGGCAACGACATCATGGGGCTGTTGCTCGGTGGCTCGAAAGCCTGGCCAAAGCGCAAGATGCTGGTTCAGTTCGGGCGTAGCTCATGCGGTTTGACAGAGGCGCGCTGCAACGAATTGCTAGCCAGAGTGCACCAGGGTATGAGTCGCGCTATGGAGGAGCTTTCCGAGTATCGAAGCGTCCACCCAGCGTTCGACGAGGTGGGGGGAAAGATGGTCGCTGCATGGAATGCCGGGCTGGCCAGGAGCATTGTGCCGGAGTGATTTGCCCGACTGACGACGCCGGGCTTTTCGAGGACTCGCCAAGTCGTTTCTTTGTTTACCGCCGCGCAATATCCGAAAAGTAAAACTTATCCAGCGTATGCCGCGACTCGGTGTACTCGAACTGCCGTCCATCCTGCAAAAACGTCTGGTTGCTCACCACGATCACATGGCTCTGACCTTCGAGGTCCAGGTGTGTCTGATCGTCCTTTCCCCGTGGCAGCGCTTCGATGGTGCGCTGGGCATAGCTGATCTGCAGCTGCAAGGTCTGTTCGATAAACGCATAGATCGACTGCTCGGCAATCTCCCGATTCAGCCCCGGTATCAGGTCGGCGACGAAGTGGTTGATGTCGAGGATCACCCGTTTGCCGTCGATCCGCCGCACCCGTTTGACCCGGGTAATCAGGCTGCCAGCTTCGGCCTCAATGTGTTGCATCAACGGGCCTTCCAGCGGGAACTGGCTGAACTCCACCACTTCGGTACTGACGTCGTCGCCGAGGGCGGCGTGGGTCTCGCGAAAGCTGACGATACCGCCGAGCTGGAACTCGATGGGGTTGGGTGACAGCACGAAGGTGCCCTTGCCGTGGATCTTTTGCGCGAACCCACGCTCCTGCAATTGCTCGATCGCCCGGCGTACCGTGCCACGGCTGGCCTGGTAGGCGTCCATCAGTTCGGTTTCGGAGGGCAGGCGCGTGCCGCGTTGCAGGCGTTCGGTGGTGATGCTGGCAAGCAGATCGGTATAGATCTGGTTGTATTTACTCATGGGGAAGGGCTCTGTGCCGCGTTGGCGTTCAAGGCAGGAACCTTAGTGGCAGCGATGGGGTTTGTCCATGCAACCCATTGTAGAACTCGGAAATTTCTGACTCAAAAAACAGAAAATTAATCATTTTCAAACTCGTACATACGAGTTATTGCTTTAACTCGTACAGACGAGTACTTTTGGCTTCGGCGTGCTGCCTATGACCGCCCAATAAAAAAAACCAGAGTGGATACCAAGCATGAGCCACGACTATCCGAATATTGCCCGCGAGATTCTCAAGAACCTTGGCGGCAGCGACAACCTTGAGCAAGCTGCCCACTGCGTGACCCGCTTGCGCCTGGCCCTCAAGGACCCGAGCCTGGCCAACAGCAGCGAGCTGAACCAGGTCGACCTGGTCAAGGGTTCGTTCTTCACCGGCGGCCTGTTCCAGATCGTGATCGGCCCCGGCGAAGTGGAAAAGGTCTACGCCGCCCTGCGTGAGCAAACGGGCCTCGCCGCGTCGACCATCGCGGACGTGAAACAGAAAAGCGCCGACAAGATAAACCCGATGCAGCGCCTGGTGCGGGTGTTCTCCGATGTGTTCATGCCGATTTTGCCGGCGCTGATCATTGCCGGTTTGCTCATGGGGGTGAACAACCTGATGGGCGCCAAGGGCATGTTCATCGCGGACAAGACCTTGCTCGACGCCTATCCGAACCTGGATGGCCTGTGGAGCCTGATCAACCTGATGGCCAACACCTCGTTCGTGTTCCTGCCGGCACTGGTGGGCTGGTCGGCGGCCAAGCGCTTTGGTGGCAGTGAAATCCTCGGCATTGTCCTCGGCCTGATGCTGGTGCACCCCGATCTGCTCAACGCCTGGAACTACGGCAAGGCGGTCGCCGGCCTCGACGGCCAGAGCCTGCCGTACTTCGATATTTTCGGCTGGTTCAAGATCGAGAAGGTCGGCTACCAGGGCCAGATCCTGCCGATCCTGCTGGCCGCCTACGTGATGAGCGTGATTGAGAAATGGCTGCGGGCACGGGTGCCGAATGCCATTCAGTTGCTGGTGGTGCCGATCACTACCATCGTCGTCACCGGCGTACTGGCGCTGGCGATCATCGGCCCGGTGACCCGCCACCTCGGCATCCTGATCACCGAAGGCGTGGTCACCCTGTTTGACCTGGCGCCGATGGTCGGCGGCGCAATCTTCGGCCTGCTGTATGCACCGCTGGTGATCACCGGCATGCACCACATGTTCCTCGCCGTGGACCTGCAACTGATCTCCACCCAAGGCGGCACCTTTATCTGGCCGATGATCGTCATGTCCAACCTGGCCCAGGGCAGCGCGGCGCTCGGCGTGTTCTACATGAGCCGCAATGCACGGGACAAGAGCATGGCGTCCACCTCGGCGATTTCCGCCTACTTCGGCATCACCGAGCCGGCGATGTTCGGGGTCAACCTGCGCTTCAAGTTTCCGTTCTACGCGGCGCTGACCGGCTCGGCGCTGGGCAGTATTTTCCTCTCGCTGAACAAGGTGCAGGCCTCGGCCATCGGCGTCGGTGGCTTGCCCGGGTTCATCTCGATCATCCCGCAGTACATCCCAAGTTTTGTCATCGGCATGGTCGTCGCGATTGTCGTGCCGTTTGTTTTGACCTGTGTGTTGAGCATGAAAATTGTCCGGCCCGGATACCGGGTCGCCTGATCTACCGCTATCGCAGGCAAGCCAGCTCCCACAGTTGATCGCATTTCCAGATTGAAGGAACCCGTCATGCAAAACTGGCAACATTCGGTGATCTACCAGATCTACCCAAAAAGCTTCCACAGCCACGCGGGTAACGCCACCGGTGACCTGCTGGGCATCGTGGACAAGCTCGATTACCTGAAGTGGCTGGGCGTCGATTGCCTGTGGATCACCCCGTTCCTGCGCTCGCCGCAACGCGACAACGGCTACGACATCAGTGACTACTACGCCATCGACCCGAGCTACGGGACCATGGCCGATTGCGACTTGCTGATCAGCGAAGCCGCCAAGCGCGGCATCACGCTGATGCTCGACATCGTGGTCAACCACACTTCCATCGAACACGAGTGGTTCCAGCAGGCCCGCAGCAGCCTCGACAACCCGTACCGCGACTTCTACATCTGGCGCGACCAGCCGAACAACTGGGAGTCCAAGTTCGGCGGCTCGGCCTGGGAATACGAGGCGCAGACCGGCCAGTACTTCCTGCACCTGTTCGACCACACCCAGGCCGACCTGAACTGGGACAACCCCAAGGTGCGCGCCGAAGTGTTCAAGCTGATGCGCTTCTGGCGCGACAAGGGCGTGGGCGGTTTCCGCCTGGACGTGATCAACCTGATCTCCAAGCCGGCGGATTTTCCGGAAGACAACAGCGACGGTCGGCGCTTCTACACCGACGGCCCGAACGTGCATGAATACCTGAAGGAAATGCACCGCGAAGTGTTCGAGGGGCATGACCTGATCAACGTCGGCGAGATGTCGTCCACCAGCCTTGAGCACTGCATTCGTTATTCGAATCCACAGTCGAAAGAGCTGTCGATGACCTTCAACTTTCACCACCTGAAAGTCGACTATCCGAACCTGCAGAAGTGGGTCGCGGCCGACTTCGACTTCCTGCAACTCAAGCAGATTCTGTCCGACTGGCAACTCGGCATGCAGGCCGGTGGCGGCTGGAATGCGCTGTTCTGGTGTAACCACGACCAGCCGCGGGTGGTCTCGCGTTTTGGTGACGACGGCGAGCACCGCGTGGTCTCGGCGAAGATGCTCGCCACTGCGCTGCACTTCCTCCAGGGCACGCCTTTCGTGTACCAGGGCGAAGAGCTGGGGATGACCAATCCGGGCTTCGACACCATCGACCAATACCGGGATGTCGAGACGCTGAACATCTATCGGCTCAAACGCGAGGCCGGTGAGTCCGAGGCATCGAGCATGGCGGCGATCATGCAGAAGTCCCGCGATAACAGCCGCACACCGATGCAATGGAATGCCGAGCAAAACGCTGGCTTCAGTCGCGGCGAACCGTGGATCGGCATCCCGGCCAACGCCGCGCAGATCAACGTGCAAAGCGAGCTGGATGACCCGCAATCGGTACTGCATCACTACCGTGCGCTGATCAAGCTGCGTCGGCATGAGCCGCTGATTCAGGAAGGCGTTTATCGCCAACTGCTGCCACAGCACACCCAGGTCTGGGCGTACCTGCGCGAAGGCCACGGCGAACGCCTGCTGGTGCTGAACAACTTCTACGGCACGCCATGCCAGATCGAACTGCCCGATGGCCTGCTGACGGCGGCGAGTGAGCAACGCCTGCTGATCAGCAACTACGACGACTGCCCACAGCGCTCGAGCCAGGTCTCGCTGCGCCCGTATGAATCGTTTGTGCTGCATCTCAAGGACTGAGACCCGCTTTACCCCCGGCGTGGGAGAGCCGGGGCGCTTAAAAAAACATAATAAAAATATCGGAGTGCTTCATGAAAACAACAATAAAGCTGGGCCTCGTTGCATCCTGCCTGACCTTGCCGATGGCAGCCCAGGCGTTGGAATTTGCCGGCTACTTGCGTAGCGGTGCGGGGACTTCAACCGGCAGTGGCAAGCAGCAGTGCTTCCAGTTGCCGGGTGCACAATCCAAATACCGCCTGGGCAACGAGTGCGAGCAGTACGCCGAACTCGAATTGCGCCAGGACCTGCTGACCCTCGACGACGGCTCGGTGTTCAGCGTCGACGCCATGGCTTCGCTGTACAACAAGTACGACCGGGCGCTGAAGTTCCAGGGCGAAGACAACGGCTCGGCACGCATGCCGCAGATGTACGCGCAGTGGTCGAACATCCCCAGCCTCAACGGCGGTTCGCTGTGGGCCGGCCGGCGCTACTACAAACGAAACGATATCCATATCTCCGACTTCTACTACTGGAACCAGAGCGCCACGGGTGGCGGTATCGAGGACGTGAAAATCGGCGACCTGAAATACAGCTACGCACTTTCCCGCAAGGACAACCTGTACCAGAAGGAATACGCCACCCGTCACGACTTTAACGTGGCCGGGTTCAAGACCAACCCCGGCGGCGAGCTGGAACTGGGCTTGAGCTATATCGAAAAAGCCGGTGGCCGTGACACCAACAGCGGCTGGGCCATTACCGCCCAGCATGTGCAGAAACCCTTCCTCGGCGGGCGCAACAAATTTGCCCTGCAGTACGGCGAAGGCCCCGGCACCGGCCTCGGTTATACCGGCGATACCTTCCTCGATAAAAGCAGCAAGAGCTACCGCGCAGTGGAGTTCTTCGACTGGCAAGTGACGCCACGGTTTGGCGGGCAGATCGAGGCCGTGTACCAGAAGGATATTCGCCCGGGCAGCCAGGATCAGACCTGGATGTCGCTGGGCGTGCGCCCGGCCTATGCGATTTCCGAACAGTTCAAGCTGGTCACCGAACTCGGTCATGATCAGGTCGAGGCTACCGGTGGCACGCGCAAGCTGAGCAAATTTACGTTCGCCCCGACCTGGTCGCCCAAAGGCCCGGATTTCTGGGCACGACCGGAAGTGCGCTTGTATTACACCTACGCGACCTGGAACGAAGCGGCCAAGCGTGCGGCCAATGAACTGGCGGCAGGTTCGGCGTTGTCCGACACCGGCAGTTATGGCTCGGCGTTGCATGGCTCCAACTTTGGTGTGCAGGTTGAGTACTGGTGGAAATAAGCCGTCGATGCCCAATGATTTTTACAGAACCAAACAGCAGGTGAAGTCATGACCACAACCCAATCCCTGGAATTGCTGGCGCCATTGTCCGGGGTGCTGCTCGCCCTGGACCAGGTGCCTGATCCGGTGTTCTCCAGTCGCCTGATCGGCGATGGCCTGTGCATCGATCCGACCTCGCAGACCCTCTGCGCGCCACTGGCCGGGGTGATCAGCAATATCCAGGACAGTGGTCATGCGGTGAGCATCACCGATGACAACGGCGTCCAGGTGCTGATGCACATCGGCCTGGACACCGTGAACCTGGCGGGCAAGGGTTTCACCCGATTGGTCGAGGAAGGCCAGCGGGTGGAAGCCGGGCAACCGCTGATTGAATTTGATGCCGACTACGTGGCGCTCAATGCCCGTAGTTTGCTGACCCTGATGCTGGTGGTCAGTGGCGAGCCCTTTAAGCTGCTGACGCCCGAGCAGGGCCTGGTAGACGTGGGGCAGCCACTGCTGCGAGTCACGCCGCAAGCCGTTGCCGACGAGGTGAAAGACGAGGAGGGTGACGCCCTGTTCTCCAGGCCACTGACCTTGCCCAACGCCAACGGCCTGCATGCGCGCCCGGCGGCGGTGCTGGCGCAGGCGGCCAAAGGCTTCAAGGCGAGTATTTACCTGCACAAGCAAACCGAAAGCGCCAACGCCAAGTCGCTGGTACGGATCATGGCATTGCAGACGGTGCAGGGTGACACCTTGCAAGTCAGCGCGGCCGGCGAGGATGCCGAAGCGGCGATCCAGGCGCTGGTGACCTTGCTGGCCGAAGGCTGCGGTGAAACCGTCGCGGCTCCTCAACCTGGTGCTGCACCCGTGGCGCCTGATTCATCGGCGACCTTGCTGCGCGGCGTGTGCGCCTCGCCCGGTTCGGCGTTTGGCCAGGTGGTGCAGGTCAAGGAGCCGGCACTGACGTTCGTAGAGACCGGCAAAGGTGAAGCGCTGGAACGTGCGGCCCTGACCCATGCCCTGAACAACGCCAATCAGGCGCTGCAAGCCCTGCAGGAAAAGGCCGTCGGCACTGCCCAGTCTGAGATCTTCCGCGCCCATCAGGAGTTGCTGGACGACCCGGCCCTGCTGGAACAAACCCGCGACCTGCTGGACCAGGGCAAGAGCGCGGCCTTCGCCTGGAACAGCGCCACCGAGGCCACCGCCACGCTCTTCCAGGGCCTGGGCAACGCCTTGCTGGCCGAGCGCGCTGCCGACCTGGCAGACGTTGGCCAGCGGGTGCTGAAATTGATCCTCGGGGTTCAGGACAGCGCCTGGGATTTGCCGGAGCAGGCAATCCTGATTGCCGAACAACTGACTCCCTCGCAAACCGCCAGCCTCGACACGCGCAAGGTGCTGGGTTTTGTGACGGTGGGCGGCGGCGCTACCAGCCACGTCGCCATTCTCGCCCGCGCCCTTGGCTTGCCGGCCATCTGCGGGGTGCCGGCGCAGGTGCTGGAACTGGCCAACGGCAAGCAAGTGCTGCTGGATGCCGACAAGGGCGAGTTGCACCTGGACCCGGACCTGGCCGAGATCGAACACTTGCAAGCCAGCCGCCAACAACAAGTGCTGCGCCGCCAGCGGGAAGTGGAGCAGGCGTCGTTGCCCGCTACGACCCGCGACGGTCATCATGTCGAAGTGACGGCCAACGTCGCATCGTTGCAGGAGGTGGAGCAGGCGTTGTCCCTGGGGGGCGAAGGCGTTGGTTTGCTGCGTTCCGAGTTCCTCTACCTGGACCGCAACCGCGCGCCGAGCCCCGAAGAGCAGGCGGGCACCTACAGCGCCATCGCCCGTGCATTGGGCCCGCAGCGCAATCTGGTGGTGCGCACCCTCGACGTTGGTGGCGACAAGCCGCTGGCCTATGTGCCGATGGACAGCGAGACCAACCCGTTCCTTGGCCTGCGCGGGATTCGCCTGTGCCTGGAGCGCCCGGAACTGTTGCGTGAACAATTCCGGGCGATTCTCGCCAGTGCCGGTTTCGCCCGGCTGCACATCATGTTGCCGATGGTCAGCCTGCTCTCGGAGCTGCGCCTGGCGCGGCAGATTCTTGAAGAGGAAGCGCTGGCCCTGGGGCTGACGGAACTGCCGAAGCTGGGAATCATGATCGAAGTGCCATCGGCGGCATTGATGGCCGATCTGTTTGCGCCGGAGGTGGATTTCTTCTCCATCGGCACCAACGACCTGACCCAATACACCCTGGCCATGGACCGCGATCACCCGCGCCTCGCCAGCCAGGCCGACAGCTTTCACCCGGCGGTGCTGCGCCTGATCGCCGCCACCGTCAAGGCGGCCCATGCCCATGGCAAGTGGGTCGGCGTGTGTGGGGCGTTGGCGTCTGAAGCGCTGGCAGTGCCGGTGCTGATCGGGCTGGGGGTGGATGAGTTGTCAGTCAGCGTGCCGCTGATCCCGACCATCAAGGCTACCGTGCGCGAGCTGGACCTGGCGGACTGCCAGTCCATCGCCCGCCAGGTGCTGGGCCTGGAAGAAGCGTCGCAGGTTCGCGAGGCCTTGCGCCTGTATCACGCGGCTACCGTTGAAACCTCATTGGTTGTGGAGAACTGACATGTTCGAGAAATTTCAGCGGGCGTTCTGGAAGGCCCTGACGCCGGATCTGGTGCTTGAAACGCCGCAGGCAGCTCCAGTGAGCGAAACACTGTTGGCCCCGGTAGTGCTGAATGCGCTGGGCGGCGCGGAGAATCTCAAGTCGCAGCAGCGGGTAGCACTGACCCGGGTGCGGGTGCAGTTGCAGGATGCGGGGCGGTTGGATGCGCAGGCGCTCAAGGCGGCAGGCGTGCCGGGCGTGATGGTGTTGGCGGGCGGGGTGGTGCACCTGCTTACCGGCCTGAACACCGCTCTATAAGACGACGAAGATCAAATGTGGGAGCGGGCTTGCTCGCGAAGGCGGTGTGTCAGTCAATCCATGTGCTGGCTGAACCACCGCCTTCGCGAGCAAGCCCGCTCCCACATTGGTTTTGTGGTGTTTGGATAATCGGGGGATTACAGCGGCGGGGTTTCTTCCGTCGGCTTGGTCTTGTCCACACCCGGCACATGCAGGTTGCCTTCGACCACCTGGTTGCCTTCCAGCTGCGGCTGCGTCACCCACGTCAGAATGTCGTAGTAACGCCGGATGTTCGCCACAAAATGCACGGGCTCACCGCCACGGGCATAGCCATAACGCGTCTTGCTGTACCACTGCTTCTGCGACAGGCGCGGCAGCATCTTCTTCACGTCCAGCCACTTGTTCGGGTTCAGGCCTTCTTTTTCGGCCAGCTTGCGCGCGTCGTCCAAATGGCCGGTGCCGACGTTGTACGCCGCCAGGGCAAACCAGGTGCGGTCCGGCTCGGCAATCTTGTCGTCCAGCTCATCCTTGATCTTGGCCAGGTACTTGGCGCCGCCCATGATGCTCTGCTTGGCGTCCAGGCGGTTGGACACGCCCATGGCCTGCGCCGTGTTCTGGGTCAGCATCATCAGGCCGCGCACGCCGGTCTTGGAGGTCACCGCCGGCTGCCAGAGTGATTCCTGGTAGCCGATGGCCGCCAGCAGGCGCCAGTCGACCTTTTCTTCCTTGGCATAGGCCCGGAAGTGTTTCTCGTATTTGGGCAGGCGCTGCTGCAGATGCTGGGCGAAGGTGTAGGCGCCCATGTAGCCGAGTACATCGACGTGCCCGTAATAGCGATCTTTCAGGCGTTGCAGCGTGCCGTTCTTTTCCACCTTGTCGAGGTAGTTGTTGACCTCGTTGAGCAGGCTGTTGTCTTCACCGGCGGCGACCGCCCAGGCCTGATGGCTGGCGTCACCGAGGTCAAAGGCCACCCGCACGTTGGGGAAGTACACCTGGTTCATCGCCACTTCGTTGGAGTCCACCAGCGTCAGGTCGATCTGGCCCTCATCCACCATGCGCAGCAGGTCGACCACCTCAACGGCGTCGGACTCTTCGTAGTCAATTCCGGGAAACTGTTTTTTCAGCTGCGCCAGTTGCTCGGCGTGGGTGCTGCCCTTGAGCACCATGATCTTCTTGCCCACCAGGTCTGCCGCGGTGGTCGGCCGGGACTGGCCGTTGCGGTAGATGATCTGCGGGGTGACTTCCAGATAAGGGTGGGAGAAACGCACTTGTTGGCGACGCTGCTCACTGCTGACCAGGCCGGCGGCGGCCAGTACCGGGCCGTTGGGCTTGCCGATCTGCGAGAACAGGTCATCCAGGTTGTCGGCCGCCTCGATCTCGAGCTTTACCCCCAACTCGTCGGCAAAACGTTTCACCAGTTCGTATTCGAAGCCGGTTTCGCCGTTACGGTCCTGGAAATAAGTGGCCGGACTGTTTCGGGTGACCACCCGCAATACGCCATCCTCCTTGATTCGCTCGAGCGTGTTGGGTTTATCCACACACGCACTGAGCAGCAGGAAGAGTCCGGTAACGAAGAGCCATTTGGCGCATCGCGGGCGTAAAGCAGTAGGGGAGAACATCTGCGCAGTATACGCAAAGGACCCTCGGCGCCATATCTCGACAGCGGGGCACTTGTCTGCTAGCGCCCGTAAACCTTGGCTGCAGCCCGCAGAAACGGGGCTTGGCAGCCGATTGTGACGGTTAAAATAACTGCCCGGAATAGCCTATATGGCCATATGATATCGTGCGATTTATGCCAACTGACGTCCGGCTGCGGCCACTGGTGCCGTTTCGGGTGCCGTTGGCGACGGTTTACGCTAGAATGCACGGCCTCAAAGCACACCCCCTTCCCGAGGCTGTCCCGAAGATGTTGATCCTGCGCGGCGCTCCTGCCCTTTCTGCCTTTCGCCACAGCAAACTCCTTGAGCAACTGAGCCAGAAGGTACCTTCTGTCAGTGGCTTGTATGCTGAATTTGCTCACTTCGCCGACGTTACTGGCGTTTTGACCGCCGACGAACAGCAAGTGCTGGCGCGCCTTCTGAAGTACGGTCCCAGCGTTCCTGTCCAAGAGCCTAACGGCCGCTTGTTCCTGGTCCTGCCACGGTTCGGCACCATCTCGCCCTGGTCGAGCAAGGCCAGCGACATCGCCCGCAACTGCGGCCTGGAAAAAATCCAGCGCCTGGAACGCGGGATTGCCTTCTATGTAGCAGGCCAGTTCAGCGAGGCCGAGGCCGAGCTGATCGCCAGCAGCCTGCACGACCGCATGACCCAGATCATCGTCAGCCAGCTGGAACAGGCCGCCGGTCTGTTCAGCCACGCCGAACCCAAGCCGCTGACCGCGATTGACGTGCTCGGTGGTGGCCGTGCCGCCCTGGAAACCGCCAACACCGAGCTGGGCCTGGCCCTGGCCGAAGACGAAATTGACTACCTGGTCAACGCCTTCATCGGCCTGAAGCGCAACCCGCACGACATCGAACTGATGATGTTCGCCCAGGCGAACTCCGAGCACTGCCGCCACAAGATCTTCAACGCCAGTTGGGACATCGACGGCCAGAGCCAGGAAAAAAGCCTGTTCGGCATGATCAAGAACACCTACGTGATGCACAGCGAAGGCGTTCTGTCGGCTTATAAGGACAACGCCTCGGTCATCGTCGGCTCTGTCGCCGGCCGTTTCTTCCCGGACCCTGAAACCCGCCAGTACGGTGCGGTGCAAGAGCCGGTGCATATCCTGATGAAAGTCGAGACTCACAACCACCCGACCGCGATTGCCCCGTTCCCGGGCGCTGCCACCGGTTCCGGCGGCGAGATTCGCGACGAAGGTGCAACCGGTCGTGGCGCCAAGCCAAAGGCTGGCCTCACCGGCTTCACCGTGTCCAACCTGCAGATCCCGGGCTTCGAACAGCCGTGGGAAGTGCCGTACGGCAAGCCTGAGCGCATCGTCACCGCGCTGGACATCATGATCGAAGGCCCGCTGGGCGGCGCCGCGTTCAACAACGAATTCGGGCGTCCGGCCCTGACCGGTTACTTCCGTACTTTCGAGCAATCCATCACCACCCCCCGTGGCGATGAAGTGCGCGGTTACCACAAGCCAATCATGTTGGCCGGCGGCATGGGCAACATCCGCGCCGAACACGTACAGAAAGGCGAGATTCTGGTCGGCTCCAAGCTGATCGTCCTCGGTGGCCCGGCGATGCTGATCGGCCTGGGCGGCGGCGCCGCTTCCTCCATGGCCACCGGCACCAGCTCGGCCGACCTGGACTTCGCTTCCGTACAGCGCGAAAACCCTGAGATGGAACGCCGTTGCCAGGAAGTCATCGACCGTTGCTGGCAACTGGGTGACAAGAACCCCATCAGCTTCATCCACGACGTCGGCGCAGGTGGCTTGTCCAACGCCTTCCCGGAACTGGTCAACGATGGCGACCGTGGCGGCCGTTTCGAACTGCGCAACATTCCAAACGATGAGCCGGGCATGGCCCCGCACGAAATCTGGAGCAACGAATCCCAGGAACGTTACGTCCTGGCCGTCGGCCCTGCCGACTTCGAACGCTTCCAGGCGATCTGTGAACGCGAGCGCTGCCCGTTTGCCGTGGTCGGCGAAGCCACTGCCGAGCCGCAACTGACGGTCACCGACAGCCACTTCGGCAACAGCCCGGTGGACATGCCGCTGGAAGTGCTGCTGGGCAAAGCCCCGCGCATGCACCGTTCGGCCGTGCGTGAAAACGAACTGGGCGACGATTTCGACCCGTCGACCCTGGCCATCGCCGACTGCGTGGAGCGCGTCCTGCACCACCCGGCCGTTGCCAGCAAAAGCTTCCTGATCACCATCGGCGACCGCACCATCACCGGTCTGGTTGCCCGTGATCAAATGGTCGGCCCGTGGCAGGTCCCGGTGGCTGACGTTGCCGTCACCGCTACCAGCTTCGACGTGTACACCGGTGAAGCCATGGCCATGGGCGAGCGTACTCCGCTGGCGCTGCTGGACGCCCCGGCGTCGGGCCGCATGGCCATCGGCGAAACCCTGACCAACATCGCGGCTTCGCGTATTGCCAAGATCTCCGACATCAAGTTGTCGGCCAACTGGATGTCCGCTGCCGGTCACCCGGGTGAAGATGCGCGCCTGTACGACACCGTGAAAGCGGTCGGCATGGAGCTGTGCCCTGAGCTGGGCATCACCATTCCGGTGGGCAAGGACTCCATGTCCATGGCCACCCGCTGGAACGATGAAGGCGTGGACAAGAGCGTCACCTCGCCGCTGTCGCTGATCGTTACCGGCTTTGCGCCAGTCACCGACATTCGCCAGACCCTGACCCCGCAACTGCGCATGGACAAGGGCACCACGGACCTGATCCTGATCGACCTCGGTCGCGGTCAGAACCGCATGGGCGCCTCGATCCTTGCCCAGGTGCACGGCAAGCTCGGCAAGCAGGCCCCGGACGTCGACGACGCCGAAGACCTGAAAGCTTTCTTCGCCGTGATCCAGGGCCTGAACGCCGACGGCCACCTGCTGGCTTACCACGACCGTTCCGACGGTGGTTTGCTGACCAGCGCCGTGGAAATGGCCTTCGCCGGTCACTGCGGCCTGAGCCTGAACCTCGATGGCCTGGCAGAAACTTCCGCTGACATCGCAGCAATCCTGTTCAACGAAGAGCTGGGCGCCGTTATCCAGGTTCGCCAGGACGCAACCCCGGACGTACTCGCACAGTTCAGCGCCGCAGGCCTGGGCGACTGCGTGGCCGTGATTGGCCAGCCGATCAACAACGGTGAAATCAACATCGTCTTCAACGGCGAAACCGTGTTTGAAGGCCAGCGCCGCCTGCTGCAACGCCAGTGGGCCGAGACCAGCTACCAGATCCAGCGCCTGCGCGACAACGCCGACTGCGCCGAGCAGGAATTCGACGTGATCCTGGAAGAAGACAACCCGGGCCTGAGCACCAAGCTCAGCTTCGACGTCAACCAGGACATCGCCGCGCCTTACATCAAGAAAGGCATCCGCCCACAAGTGGCCGTACTGCGTGAGCAGGGCGTCAACGGCCAGGTGGAAATGGCGGCAGCGTTCGACCGTGCCGGCTTCAATGCGATCGACGTGCACATGAGCGACATCCTCGCTGGTCGCGTCGACCTCAACGAGTTCAAAGGCCTGGTTGCCTGCGGTGGTTTCTCCTACGGCGACGTACTGGGTGCCGGTGAAGGCTGGGCCAAGTCGGCCCTGTTCAACAGCCGTGCCCGTGACGCGTTCCAGGGCTTCTTCGAGCGTAACGACAGCTTCACCCTGGGTGTGTGCAACGGTTGCCAGATGATGTCCAACCTCAGCGAACTGATCCCGGGCAGCGAGTTCTGGCCGCACTTTGTGCGTAACCGCTCCGAGCAGTTCGAAGCGCGGGTTGCGATGGTCCAGGTACAGGAATCCAACTCGATCTTCCTGCAGGGCATGGCCGGTTCGCGCATGCCAATCGCCATCGCCCACGGTGAAGGCCATGCGGAATTCGCCAGCGAAGAAGCTCTGCTGGAAGCCGACCTGTCCGGTACCGTGGCCCTGCGTTTCGTCGACAACCACGGTAAGGTCACCGAAGGCTACCCGGCCAACCCGAACGGCTCGCCGCGCGGGATCACCGGGCTGACCAGCCGCGACGGTCGCGTCACCATCATGATGCCGCACCCGGAGCGTGTGTTCCGCGCCGTGCAGAACTCGTGGCGCCCGGAAGAGTGGAACGAAGACGGCGCGTGGATGCGCATGTTCCGTAACGCTCGCGTCTGGGTGAACTAAGTCGGTGTACAAGCTCAGCTTCTTTGTGCCCGACAGCCACGTGGAGACGGTGAAAACCGCCGTCTTCGCAGCCGGCGGCGGGCGCATCGGCAACTACGACAGCTGCGCCTGGCAGGTCCTGGGCCAGGGCCAATTCCGCGCGATGGACGGCAGCCAACCGTTTATCGGGCAGGTGGGGCAGGTTGAAGTGGTTGAAGAATGGAAGGTTGAGCTGGTGGTGGCGGATGAGTTGATCGTGGCTGTGGTGGCTGCGTTGAAGCTGAGCCATCCGTATGAGACACCGGCGTATGAGGTATGGCAGTTGGCGGATTTTTGATTCGCTGGCTGCAAAACAAGAAACCCGCTGGGCCAGTTTGGTCAGCGGGTTTTTTGTTGCCTGTCACGGCCATTCGCGAGCAAGCCCGCTCCCACATTTGACCGCGTTGCCATGACGGGCACCGATCAAAATGTGGGAGCGGGCTTGCTCGCGAAGAGGCCCTGATGCTCAGCAAAGATTCAGGCTTTTACCCCAACCTCACGGCCACTGACCAACCGCTCCAACGCCTCACCCAACCCCGAAGCCTTGTCACCAATCAGCAAGTGCCAAATCCCACTCTCAAGCTGGCTCACACCCTGGCAACCCAGCGCCGTCAGTTGAGATTCCGACAACACCGAACCATCCCCCAACTCCACCCGCAGCCGCGTCATCGCCACCGCATCCAATTGCAAAACATTGGCCCGACCGCCCAGCGCACTCAGCCATTTCTCGGCCTCATGCACGTTCACCGGCGTGCTCTTCTCAACCGGTGCAGCAGCGACCGGAGTGACTCCAACATACGAAGGCATCGCCAACCGAATCTCATCGGCAATGCTGTCCGCCATCGGCCCGACCACCACCTGCAAACTCCCGCCATTACCCGGTCGAACCACGGCCATCGCACCCAGCGCCTTCAACTCGGCATCCACCGCCTTGTTGCGGTCCACCATGTCCAGCCGCAGACGCGTCGTGCAAGCACCCACACTCAGCAGATTCTCTGCACCACCCAGCGCCCGAATATAAGCCCCGGCCCGTTGGTTATCAGTCATGGCCTCAGCCTGCACCACCTGAATATCCTCACGCCCGGGCGTCTTCAAATTGAAGCGACGGATGCAGTAATTGAACACGCTGTAGTAGATCACCGCATACGCCAGCCCAACCGGGAATACCAACCAGCCGTTGGTGGATTTACCCCAACCCAGCACCATGTCGATAAACCCACCGGAGAAGGTAAAGCCCAGGTGAATGTTGAGCATGTTGGTGATCGCCATCGACAACCCGGTCAGCAGCGCATGCACCAGGTACAGGAACGGCGCGAGGAACATGAAGGCGAATTCGATCGGCTCGGTGACCCCGGTCAGGAACGAGGTCAGCGCCATCGACAGGAAAATCCCGCCCATGATCTTGCGCCGCTCCGGCAGTGCATTGCGGTACATCGCCAGGCACGCCGCCGGCAGGCCGAACAGCATTACCGGGAACATGCCGGTCATGAACTGCCCACCTTTCGGGTCGCCGGCAAAGTAGCGAGTCAGGTCGCCGGTCACTACCGCGCCGGTCGTCGGGTCGGTGAAGGTGCCGAACACAAACCACGCCATGTTGTTGAGGATATGGTGCAAGCCGGTGACGATCAGCAGGCGGTTGAACACGCCAAACACGAACGCGCCAAAGCTGCCGCTTTCCATCAGCAGCACGCCGAAGCTGTTGATGCCTTGCTGCACGGGTGGCCAGATCAAACCAAAGATCACCCCCAGCGCCACTGCGGAGAACCCGGTGACGATCGGCACAAACCGTCGCCCACCAAAGAATGCGAGGTACTCCGGCAGCTTGATGTCCTTGAAGCGGTTATACAGCGCACCGGCCATCAAGCCGCTGGCGATGCCCGCGAGCATGCCCATGTTGATGCTGGCGTCCATCACCTTGAGGGTTGAGACCATCACCAGGTAACCGATGGCGCCTGCCAGGCCCGCCGTGCCGTTGTTGTCGCGGGCAAAACCCACGGCAATGCCGATGGCGAAGATCAGCGCCAGGTTGGCGAAGATCGCCTGCCCGGCGTCGTGCATCACCGCGATGTTCAGCAGGTCAGTGTCGCCCAGCCGCAGCAGGAGGCCGGCGATCGGCAGAATCGCGATCGGCAGCATCAGCGCACGGCCCAGGCGTTGCAGCCCTTCGATAAAATATTGGTACACGGCGTGTCTCCCTATTCTTGTTGTTTTCAGCTCAGCGGCCAGTGGTGTTGACAGGCTTGGCGAACGGCTTTGGCGCTGCTCAGGTTAAGCAGGCTTTGGCTCAGTTGCCGGCATTGGGCTGCGTCCAGGTGACGGACACGGTCCTTGATTTCTCCGATCTGCGGCGGGCTGACGGACAGCTCGCTGATGCCCAGACCGATCAGCACCGGCGTGGCCAGCGGGTCGGACGCCAGCGCCCCGCACACACCGACCCAGCGCCCATGCTTGGCTGCGCCGATGCACGTCTGGGCGATCAGCCGCAACAGCGCCGGGTGCATGGCATCGACCCGGGCGGCGAGGCCGGCGTGGTCGCGGTCCATGGCGAGGGTGTACTGCGATAGGTCATTGGTGCCGATGGACAGAAAGTCCGCGTGCTCGGCCAGTTGTTCGGCCATCAGCGCCGCCGCGGGCACTTCGATCATCACGCCCAGTTCCGGGCGTTGGGTCAGTTCCAGCTCGGCGCACAGTTCATCGAGGCGCTGGCGAATGTGCAGCAGTTCGTCGACTTCGCTGACCATTGGCAGCAGGATGCGGCAACGTTCCAGCGGGCTGACCTGGAGAAGGGCACGCAGTTGCTGGTCCAGCACCTCCGGACGCACTTGCGCCATGCGAATGCCCCGCAGGCCCAGCACCGGGTTGGTCTCGAACGGCAGCGGCAGGTAGTCGAGTTGCTTGTCGCCGCCGACGTCGATGGTGCGGATGATCACGGATTTGTCGCCCATGGCATCCATCACGGCTTGGTAGGCCTGGCGCTGCTCTTGCTCGTCGGGCGCAGTGCGGCGGTCGACGAAGAGAAATTCTGTGCGCAGCAGGCCGACGCCATCGGCGCCATTCTCGAAGGCCAGTTGGGCTTCGACGCTGGAGGCGACATTCGCGGCCACTTCAATACGCACGCCATCCTGAGTGCTGGCGGTGCCTTGAGCCTCCGCGTGCTGCTGTTGGCGCCGCAGTTTCTGTGCATCGCGCAACTGGTGAACCTGAGCGTGGCGCGCATCATCCGGCGTCAGCTCCAGGCGGCCGTTGGCGGCATCCAGCACCACGCGTTGGCCTTGGGGCACATCAAGCAATTCAGTGCCCAGTGCAACCACGCACGGCAAGCCTTTACCCCGCGCCAGAATCGCCACATGAGACGTCGCGCCGCCTTCGGCCATGCAGATACCGGCGGCGTGTTGATTGCTCAGTTGCAGCAGATCCGATGGGGTCAGCTCATGGGCCGAGACGATAGCGCCGGCCGGCAAATCAAAATTCCAGGCCTCGCCCAGCAACGCCCGCAGCACGCGTTGCTGCAAGTCGCGCAGGTCGTTGGCGCGTTCGGCGAACAGCGGTTTGCCTAGGGCGAGCAGCACCGCGCATTGAGCCTGGATCGCATCGCGCCAGGCGTGAGTGGCGGCGCTGCCCTGTTCGATGGCGGCGGTGGCGGCCTCCAGCAACGTAGGGTCTTCCAGCAGGGCCAGGTGGGCGGCGAAGATCTCTTCTTCCTCCACATCCTTGCGCTGACGGGCCTGGTCCAGGGTGTGGCGGATTTCGCTACGCACCTGTTCCAGGGCACTGTCCAGGTGCTGCAGCTGCTCATCCGGGGCGTTGTTGCCCGGGTCCACCGGCAGCTCGATTCCGTTCAGGCGGAACAACGGGCCGCAGACCAACCCCGGCGCGGCACACACGCCTTGCAGTACTCCGGCTTCGGTATTCGCGCGGCGTGGGGCGACGGCCACTGGAGCGTGATGCGCTTCGCCAACTTCCACCGACAGCGCAGCGATCAGTGCTTGCAGCGCCGCTTCACAATCCTTGCCACGACAGGTGACCTGCACCTCGTCCTGCTCACCAATCCCCAGGCCCATCAAGCCGATCAGGCTGTCGCACGAAGCCGACTTGCCAGCGAAATGCAGCTGCGACTGGCTGCTGAATGCCTGTGCAGTCTTGCGGATCAAGGCAGCGGGGCGCGCATGCAGGCCGCCACGATGGGTGATGCGAATAGTCGCGCTGGCTTCGGTGACCGACTCATCAATCACTTTCGCTGCACCGGCCAACCGTGCAACCACATGCAGCAGCGGCTCGCCGACCTTCACTGTTTTCAAGGTGATCGGCCGTAGCTCAAACAGCTCGCTGTTGGTCAGGATGATCAGGCTGACCAGGCTTTTGCACTGGCGCGCAATCAGGTCCAGGTCAAACTGGACCAGTGCCTGGCCCTTGCTGACCCGCGCACCTTGCTTGACCAGCAGCGCAAAGCCTTCGCCATTCAATTCCACCGTGTCGATGCCCACGTGCATCAGCAATTCAGCGCCATTATCGGCGCGAATGGTCAGCGCATGCCCGGTGCGGGCGACGTGGATGATCACGCCATCACACGGCGCGTGCAGGCAATCGTTGAGCGGGTCGATGGCAATGCCGTCGCCCATGGCGCCACTGGCGAACACTTCGTCGGGAACGTCGCCCAGGGTCAGCACCGGCCCACTGAGGGGAGCGCTGAGGGTGAGGTCTTTATTATTGTGGGACATGGGCACGGTACTCATCAGGAAAACGCTGCAATCAACTCAGTGGGTGCGGGTCACTTTGCTCAAGTGACGCGGTTGGTCCGGGTCCATGCCCCGGGCCTCTGCCAAACCGGCGGCCATCACGTAGAAACTCTGGATCGCCAGGATCGGGTCCAGGGCCGGGTGTTCGGCGCGGCTCAGAGTCAGGTCGCGCTCGGCGATGTCATCGGGAGCGGCCAGCAGCACGCGGGCACCGCGCTGGCGCATATCTGCGGCCAGGCTCAGCAGGCCGGCTTGTTCGGCGCCGCGTGGGGCGAAGACCAGCAGCGGGTAGTTGTCATCGATCAGAGCCATCGGGCCATGGCGCACTTCGGCGCTGCTGAAGGCTTCGGCCTGGATCGCCGAGGTTTCCTTGAGCTTGAGCGCGGCTTCCTGGGCAATGGCAAAACCGGCGCCACGGCCGATCACCATCAGTTGCTGGCAGTCGCGCAGGGCGTCGATGGCCAGGCTCCAGTCTTGCCTGGCGGCTTCACGCAAACCTTCGGGCAGTGCCTTACAGGCTTGCAGCAACTCGTCTTCCTGATTCCAGTGGCCGATCAGCTGGGCGCTGGCGCTCAGGGTCGCGATAAAGCTTTTGGTGGCGGCGACGCTGCGTTCCGGCCCGGCGCACAGCGGCACATGGAATTCGCAGGCGGCTTCCAGTGGCGAGTCTTCGGCGTTGACCATCGAGATGCTCAAGGCGCCGCGCTTGCGCAACAGGCGCAGGCTGTTGACCAGGTCCGGGCTCTGTCCCGACTGGGAGAAACCGAACGCCACTTGCCCGCTGACCTTGAGCGGCGATTGCAGCATGGTCACCACCGACATCGGCAGCGACGCCACCGGAATCCCCAGATGTTGCATGGTCAGGTAGGCGAAGTAACTGGCGGCGTGGTCCGAGCTGCCACGGGCGATGGTCATCGCCACTTGCGGTGGCTGGCGACGCAGGCGGCCGGCGACTTCCACCAGCAGCGGGTCCAGGCGTTGCAGTTGAGCCTCGACGGCCTCACAGGAGGCCAGGGCCTCTTCAAGCATTTTTGAAGTCAATGGTTTCTCCTTCGACCATTACGTCGGTGAGGTGCAGGGAGCGGTCCAGGCGCACGCAGTCGGCAAAGCTGCCGGGTTGCAGGCGACCGCGTTCTTCGAGGCCCAGGTAGTCCGCAGGAAATTGCGACAGGCGTTGTGAGGCTTCGCTGATCGGCAGGCCGATCTTCACCAGGTTGCGCAGCGCCTGGTCCATGGTCAGGGTGCTGCCGGCCAGCGTTCCATCGGCAAGGCGGACGCCGCCCAGGCACTTGGTCACGGTGTGGCTGCCCAGCTTGTATTCGCCGTCGGGCATGCCGGCAGCGGCGGTGGAATCGGTGACGCAGTACAGGCACGGGATCGAGCGCAGCGCCACGCGCATGGCACCGGGGTGCACGTGCAGCAGGTCGGGAATCAACTCGGCGTATTTGGCGTGGGCCAGGGCCGCGCCGACGATGCCGGGCTCGCGGTGATGCAGCGGGCTCATGGCGTTGTACAAGTGGGTAAAGCTGGTGGCCCCGGCGGCGAGGGCGGCGACACCTTCTTCATAGCTGCCCAGGGTGTGGCCGATCTGCATGCGCACGCCACGTTCGCTGAGGGCGCGGATCAGGCCGTCATGGCCGGCGATTTCCGGAGCAATGGTGATCACCCGGATTGGCGCCAGGCGCAGGTATTCTTCGACTTCGGCCATCAAGGCGGTGTGGGCGAAGTTCGGTTGTGCGCCGAGTTTTCCCGGATTGATGTAGGGGCCTTCCAGGTGCACGCCCAGGACGCGAGCGGTGCCGGTCGGGCGGCTTTCGCAATAGGTGCCGATTTCGCCGAGCACGCGGGAAATCTCATCCACCGGCGCGGTCATGGTGGTGGCCAGCAGCGAGGTGGTGCCAAACCGCACGTGGGTGCGGGTGATGGTGTGGAAGGCGTCGGTGCCTTCCATGATGTCTTTGCCGCCACCGCCGTGCACGTGCAGGTCGATAAAGCCTGGCAGCAGGTACGGCAGGTCGTTGTCAGCCGGGTTGCACGGGCTGCCTTCTACGGCAGTGACCTTGCCGTGCTGGTGCACCAGGCGGCCGCGAATCCAGCCGTGTGGCGTGAGGATATTGTCTTCGGACATGGGCAGTTCTCTAAATTCGCAGTTCAGCGGAATAGTCGTGGCGGCGCAGTTCTGCGACGAAGTCGTAGTAGTCGTTGCGGCAGTAGGTGTCGGTGATTTCAATCGGGGTGTTGTCGGCGGTGTAGCCCACCCGGGTCATCAGCAGCATGGCGGTGCCAGGGGCGATGCCCACCAGGGCTGCGAACTCGTCCGAGGCGTTGATCGCCTGGATGTGTTGCAGGGCGCGCACGATGGGTTTGCCGATGCTTTCCAGGTATTCGTACAGCGAATTGCCGATGGCCTGCGGGTGGGGGAGGACGGAGGCGGGCATGGCGGTCATTTCAATCGCCATCACCGTGTCGTCGGCCTTACGCAAACGCTTGAGCCGCGCGACTTTGTCGCTGGGTGACAGGCCCAGGCGGATCAATTCTTCATGGGTCGGCGGGGTGATGTCGCGCTCGAGCCATTGGGACGTCGGCACAAAGCCCTTGAGCCGGAGCATTTCGCTGAAGCCCGAGAGGCGCGACAGCGGTTGTTCCAGGCGTGGCGTGATGAAGGTTCCGGAGCCTTGGCTGCGACGGATCAGGCCTTGTTCGAACAGCACTTCCAGCGCCTTGCGGGCGGTCACCCGGGAAATGCTCAGTTGCTCGCTGAGGGCACGTTCCGACGGCAAAGCCTGCTCGGATTTCCACTGGCCGGCATGAATCGCGGCTTCGAGGTTGCGGGCCAGTTGCAGGTACAGCGGCGTCGATTGTTTATCGTCGGGGCGCAGGGCCAGGATGGGGTTCATCGTGTCGGTTTCCGATGCGGTTATTGGAGTGTTGTCGCCCGGTAGTGATCGCAAGCTAATACCACTTAAATACCATGTCAATGCAGCGAAAACAGTGCAGGCGAGCGTTTGCGGGCGTCTTAATAGTGCGCCAGTTCAAGTGGTATTAGAGAGGTCTTTATTTCAGGCAGAAGCGCGCAGCTTGCCGAGGTGAACTGGTATTCACCGGCAGGCCACCCATGGGGCGGGAATTTTTTTTGAATTATTTTACGAGGGGCAGGAAATTACGGACGAATCTCGATCATCGTGCCGTCTTTCACCAGGTTCCAGACTTCGCGCATGTCGACATTGCGCATGCCGATGCAGCCGTCGGTCCAGTCCAGGGTGTGGAACAGCTCTTCGGGGTAGTCCTCGGCGTCGGGGGTGCCGTGGATCATGATCATGCTGCCGGGCTTGACCCCTTCGCGGCGGGCGCGCGCGGAATCGCTGATATTGGGGTAGGAGATGTGCATGGCCAGGTTGAAGCGGTCGCTGGTCTTGCGCCAGTCGATCCAGTAGAAACCTTCCGGGGTGCGGCGGTCGCCTTCCATCAGCTTGGTGCCCTTGGGGTTCTTGCCCAGGGAAATGCGGTAGGTCCTGAGGGGCTTGCCGTCATTGATCAGTTGCAACTGATGGGCCGACTTGAGCACCAGGATTTTCTCGACGGGTTTGCCCCCCAGGATCACTTGGGTGGAGGCTGGCGACAGCGTGGCAAACGACAGGCAGATCAGAGCAAGCAACCAACGCATTGAAACGGTATCCCCTGAAAAGACTACGTGCCGCCTGGATTGTTATTTGGCCAACTGGGTCAGCGGCGGCACCGATTCGCTGCGCACCGGATACGACTGTTGCCGGCGGTCAGCAAAAAAGCATTCTAAGGTACGCCCGACCGTGCGGAAAGCCAGCTCGGACCAAGGGATGTCGGCTTCATCGAATAAGCGCATTTCAAGGCTTTCGGGGCCGGCGGCAAAATCCAGGTCGATCAGTTCGGCCCGGTAGAAGATGTGCACCTGGCTGATGTGCGGCACGTCGATCAGGGTGTAGATGCTCAGGTTGCGCACCCGGGCGCAGGCTTCTTCCAGGGTTTCGCGCATCGCGGCCTGCTCGACGGTCTCGCCGTTCTCCATGAAGCCGGCGGGCAAGGTCCAGAAACCCAGGCGCGGCTCGATGGCGCGCCGGCACAGCAGCACCTGGTCGCCCCACACCGGTACGGTGCCCGCGACGATATTGGGGTTCTGGTAGTGAATGGTCTGACAGTGATCGCAGACATAACGCAGGCGTGCGTCGCCTTCGGGAATGCGCTGGGTGACCGGTTTACCGCACTGGCTGCAGAAGTTCATGCTGGGGTTCCTGGAGAGTGCGCCTATCTTGGCGTGACCGGGTATGGGCTGCAAGTTGTCGTTTAGCGACATGGCCAGGGTTTTGGGGTTGGGCGTGCGCAAGGTTTGGTGCATGATGCAAGGTAGCCAACAGACCGAGATGACTCATGCTGGACGAGCTACTTCGCCGGGTAAGCAATCATACGCCCCACACGCTGGAGACCGACGGTCGTTTCCCGGAAGCGGCGGTACTGGTGCCGATCACCCGCAGTGACGAACCCGAGCTGATCCTGACCTTGCGCGCCAGCGGGTTATCCACCCATGGCGGCGAAGTGGCGTTCCCTGGCGGGCGCCGCGACCCTGAAGATCCCGACCTGATATTCACCGCGCTGCGCGAAGCCGAAGAAGAAATCGGCCTGCCGCCGGGCCTGGTGGAAGTCATCGGCCCGTTGAGCCCGCTGATTTCCCTGCACGGTATCCGTGTCACGCCTTATGTAGGCGTTATCCCCGATTACGTCGAATACCTGGCCAATGACGCCGAGATCGCCGCTGTTTTCAGCGTGCCCCTGGAGTTTTTTCGCCAGGACCCGCGCGAACACACCCACCGTATCGATTACCAGGGCCGCAGTTGGTATGTGCCCAGTTATCGGTTTGGCGAATACAAGATCTGGGGCCTGACGGCGATCATGATCGTCGAGCTGATCAATCTGCTCTATGACGATGCCGACATTAGCCTGCATCGACCGCCGAAAAGCTTCATCAATACCTAAGAGCCAGATGGCCATCGTTCCTGCCGTGAGGATCCACCTATGAAATACCGCCTGGGCGACGCCCGAGTCGAAACCCATCCCAACAGCTGGGTGGCCCCCAATGCCACGCTGGTGGGCAAGGTCAAGCTGGAGGAGGGCGCCAACGTCTGGTTCAACGCGGTGTTGCGCGGCGACAACGAGCTGATCCTGATCGGCAAGAACAGCAACGTGCAGGACGGCAGCGTGATGCACACCGACATGGGTTACCCGCTGACCCTTGGCACTGGCGTGACCATCGGCCATAACGCCATGTTGCATGGCTGCACCGTCGACGATTACAGCCTGATTGGCATCAATGCGGTGATTCTTAACGGGGCGAAGATCGGCAAGCACTGCATCATCGGCGCCAATTCGCTGATCGGCGAGGGCAAGGAAATTCCCGATGGTTCGTTGGTGATGGGCTCGCCGGGCAAGGTGGTGCGGGAACTGACCGACGTGCAGAAGAAAATGCTCGAGGCCAGCGCTGCGCACTATGTGCATAACGCCCAGCGGTATGCCCGTGATCTGGTTGAGCAGGAAGAATGAACCCGGTAGAACGACCCGTCGCCTCGCCGTGCGTGAGCATTTGTGCGCTGGATGACGATGATATCTGCACGGGATGCCAGCGCACGGTGGATGAAATCACCCGCTGGAGTCGCATGGACAACGCCGAGCGCCGGGTAGTGCTGGGGTTGTGCCATGAGCGGGCGAAGGCGAGTGGGCTGGTGTGGATGATTCCGGGGAAGTCCGGCGCCTGATAGACCGCTTTCGCGAGCAAGCCCGCTCCCACATTTGATTGCGTTTATCTTGGAGGAATGCGTTCAAAATGTGGGAGCGGGCTTGCTCGCGAAAGGGCCCGCCCAGACGACATATTTCCAAATGTGAAGTACCCTGTGCCCCTTGTTCACAGGTCCCTCGCCTCATGTTCTTCCTGATTGCCTATATCAGCAGCGTCGTGCTGATCAACTTCGCCTTTTCCACCGCTCCGCACCTGGATGTCATCTGGTCTGCCTGGGGCGGCCTGGTATTTGTCCTGCGGGACATGGTGCAAACCCGTTTCGGCCATGGCGCGATCATCGCCATGCTGGCGGCGCTGGTGCTGTCCTATATCACCTCCGATCCGTCCATCGCCCTAGCCAGCGCCACGGCGTTCGCGGTGTCCGAATGCATTGACTGGCTGGTGTTCAGCATCACCAAGCGCCCACTCCACGACCGCCTGTGGATAAGTTCGGCGCTGAGTATCCCCCTCGATACCTTCATCTTTTTCGGCCTGATCGGCGCCTTGACGCCCGCGGTCGCCGGCACTGCCCTGGTGTCGAAATTCGCCGGCGTTACCGTGGTGTGGCTGGCCATGGCCTGGCGTTTGCGCCGGCAGCGCGTCGCCAACTGAAGCCAATCTTTACAGTTCATGTAAAATGCCGGCCTTTCTCCCCACGATCCGCTCCCCTGAGGACCTGAGATGACCCGAATCGGAACTCCATTGTCGCCAACCGCGACCCGCGTAATGCTGTGTGGCTGCGGTGAGCTGGGCAAGGAAGTGGTAATCGAACTGCAACGCCTGGGCGTTGAAGTGATTGCCGTGGATCGCTACGCCAACGCACCGGCCATGCAGGTTGCCCACCGCAGCCACGTGATCAACATGCTCGATGGCGCCGCCCTGCGTGCCGTGATCGAAGCCGAAAAGCCGCACTTCATCGTGCCGGAAATCGAAGCGATCGCCACCGCCACCCTCGTGGAGCTGGAAGCCGAAGGCTTCACCGTGATCCCGACCGCCCGCGCGACGTTGCTGACCATGAACCGCGAAGGCATCCGTCGCCTGGCCGCCGAAGAGCTGGACCTGCCGACCTCGCCGTACCACTTCGCCGACACCTTCGAGGACTACAGCAAGGCCGTCACCGACCTGGGCTTCCCGTGTGTGGTCAAGCCGGTGATGAGTTCGTCGGGCAAGGGCCAGAGCCTGCTGCGCAGCGCCGATGACGTGCAGAAAGCCTGGGATTACGCCCAGGAAGGCGGGCGTGCCGGCAAGGGCCGCGTGATCATCGAAGGCTTTATCGACTTCGACTACGAAATCACCCTGCTGACCGTGCGCCACATTGGCGGCACTACCTTCTGTGCGCCTGTCGGTCACCGTCAGGAGAAGGGCGACTATCAGGAATCCTGGCAGCCACAGGCCATGAGCCCGATTGCACTGGCGGAATCCGAGCGCGTTGCCAAGGCGGTAACCGAAGCGTTGGGTGGTCGTGGTCTGTTTGGCGTCGAGCTGTTTATCAAGGGCGATCAGGTGTGGTTCAGCGAAGTGTCGCCGCGCCCCCATGACACTGGCCTGGTGACCCTGATTTCCCAGGACTTGTCGCAGTTCGCCCTGCATGCGCGGGCAATTCTCGGCCTGCCGATCCCGTTGATCCGTCAGTTCGGGCCTTCGGCTTCGGCGGTGATCCTGGTGGAAGGCAAGTCGACCCAGACGGCGTTTTCCAACCTGGGTGCAGCCTTGAGCGAGCCGGATACGGCGTTGCGTTTGTTCGGCAAGCCGGAAGTGAATGGCCAGCGCCGTATGGGCGTGGCGTTGGCGCGGGATGAGTCGATTGAGGCAGCGCGGGCTAAAGCCACTCGTGCTTCGAAGGCTGTTGTTGTAGAGCTGTAACCGAGTCGCGCCCATCGCGAGCAAGCCCGCTCCCACATTTGAATGTATTCGCAAATCAAAATGTGGGAGGGGGCTTGCTCCCGAAGGCGGTTTATCAGGCGACCTTGTTCAAATCGTTATTGCGCGTCTCTTTCAGGCACAACACAGCAATCAAGCTGATCACCGCTGCCGCCGACACATACCCGCCGACATAACTCAAACCGCCCATCGCCACCAGCTTGGTCGCGAAGAACGGTGCCGCCGACGCACCCACGATCCCACCCAGGTTATACGCCGCCGAAGCACCGGTATAACGCACGCGGGTCGGGAACAGTTCCGGTAACATCGCGCCCATCGGGGCAAACGTCACGCCCATCAGGAACAGCTCCAGCGCCAGGAACAGTGCCACGGCCCAGGTTGAACCGTGGGTCAGCAACGGCTCCATGGTGAAGCCGGAAAGGATGGTCAGGATCGCACCGACAATCAGCACCGGCTTACGCCCGTAACGGTCGCTGGCCCACGCCGCCAGCGGCGTCGCCGCGCCCATGAACAGCACCGCGAAGCACAACAGCCCGAGGAAGGTTTCACGGCTGTAGCCCAGCGTAGACACGCCGTAGCTCAGGGAAAACGCCGTAGTGATATAGAACAGCGCATAACACACCACCATCGAGGCCGCACCCAGCAGGACCGGCAGCCAATGCTGGCTGAACAGTTCCACCAGCGGCACCTTCACCGGCGCTTCCTTGGCCACGGCGTTCGCGAACACCGGCGTTTCATGCAGTTTGAGCCGCGCATACAGCCCCACCATCACCAGCGCCGCGCTGAGAATGAACGGAATGCGCCAGCCCCAGCTGCGGAACTGTTCGTCGCTCAGGCTCATGGCCAGGATCAGGAACAGCCCGTTGGCCGCCAGAAAGCCAATCGACGGGCCCAACTGCGGGAACATGCCGAACCAGGCGCGTTTGCCCTTCGGGGCGTTCTCGGTGGCCAGCAACGCCGCGCCGCCCCATTCGCCGCCAAGCCCGAGGCCCTGGCCGAAGCGCAGTACGCAGAGCAGGATCGGTGCCCAGGCCCCGATGCTGTCATAACCGGGCAGCAAGCCGATCAGCGTGGTGCACACGCCCATCAGCAGCAGGGAAGCCACCAGTGTCGACTTGCGGCCAATCCGGTCACCAAAGTGGCCGAACAGCGCCGAGCCCAGTGGCCGCGCGATAAACGCGATACCGAAGGTCAGGAACGAGGCGAGCATCTGCGCCGTGCCGGAGGTTTGCGGGAAGAACACCGGGCCGATCACCAGCGCGGCGGCAGTTGCGTAGATATAGAAGTCGTAGAACTCGATGGCGGTGCCGATGATGCTCGCGGTGGCGACCCGGGCCGTCGAGTTGGTCGGGGCGGCGGTCGCCGTCTCGTTATAGGTGGTGCTCATTGAGGTATCCCTGACGGTCATTGCGCGTTTGGACGCGGATTATTATTGGTCGAACACCCATGGATCAGGGTTGTGCGCGGGGCGGCTCGGGATGGGAGCAAACACCGGTCAGACACGGTAAAGCGGTGCCTGGACGCGCTCAGTGCGGGTAGCACGCGGTCGGGCGGGGCTTGGGTAAGCCGCCCGATTATAGGAAGGGGTTTGCGGATCCAACAAGGGGCTTAAGCGGCGACCGGCACCGTGCTGGTGTGCCAGATCAGCACCTTGGCGACGCGGTTGTCCTCGGTCTCGAGGATTTCCAGGCGATAGCGGCCGATTTTCAGGCACACGGCGCAATCCGGAATGGTCTCCAGTGCTTCGGTCACCAGGCCGTTGAGGGTCTTGGGGCCGTCGCTGGGCAGGTGCCAGCCGAGGGTTTTGTTCAAGTCACGGATCGAGGCGGCGCCGTCGATCACGTAGCGGCCATCCAGTTGGGGCTGGATGTGCGGGTTGTCGAGGTGGTGCTCGCTTTCGAACTCACCGACGATTTCTTCAAGAATGTCTTCCAGGGTCACAATGCCCAGCACTTCGCCGTATTCATCCACCACCATGCCCAGGCGGCGCTGTTGCTTGTGGAAGTTCAGCAATTGCAGTTGCAGCGGTGTGCTTTCCGGGACGAAGTAGGGCTCGTGACAGGCCTCCAGCAGCGCTTCCTTGGTCAGGCTGGCGTCCGGCAGCAGGTGGCGGATCTGCCGGGTGTTGAGCACCGCCTCGACCTGGTTGATGTCGCTGTGGAACACCGGCAGCCGGGTTCGGGTGGAAACCCGCAGTTGCTCGATGATTTCCTCTACCGGGTCATCCAGGTTGATGCCGTCCACTTCGCTGCGGGGCACCAGGATGTCGTTGACGGTGATGTTGTCCAGGGCGTGGATGCCCGGCATGCCCGGCGCGCGGGTGTTGGGGATTTCGGCTTCCGGCTCGTCGTCCTGGTCCGGCTGCGGCTCGTCGCTCTTCTTGACCAGCCCGGGCTTGCGGGTGAACGGGCGCAGCAGCAACAGGCTGACACCGTTGAGCAGCCAGGCCAGCGGATAAAGGATTTTCAGCGGCACGCTCAGCAAGGTATTGCCGAAGCCAAGGATGGTTTGCGGGTGGCGAGTGGCCAGGGCACGCGGCAGATAGTCGGCCAGCACCAGCAGCACCGCGCTGGAGATCGCCCAGCCGAGCCACGGGCCGTTTTGCGCCCAGGCGTAGATCGCCAGCAGGGTGCAGAGAATCACCACCACGGCGCGGCACAGGGTATTGCAGAGGATCAGGCTGTTGCGCGGGAAGTTCAGGCGGGCGGCGGCTTTGTCACCCTGGCGGGTGCCGGGGCGCAGGGCCAGCAAATGTTGCTGGGCGGCTTCGATGGCGGTAAACAGCGCCGACCATAAAACCAGCAAGGCTACTACCGCAAGCATCGGCCCCAAGGGCAAGTTGTCCATGTCGGCTGCCCGTCAGATATGCAGGATGTATTCGCGAACCAGCTTGCTGCCGAAATAGGCCAGCATCAGCAGGCAGAAACCGGCCAGGGTCCAGCGGATCGCCTTGTGCCCGCGCCAGCCGAGACGGTTGCGGCCCCACAGCAGCACGCTGAACACCACCCAGGCCAGGCAGGCCAGCAGGGTTTTATGCACAAGGTGCTGGGCAAACAGGTTCTCGACGAACAGCCAGCCGGAGATCAGTGACAGCGACAGCAGCGTCCAGCCGGCCCAGAGGAAGCCGAACAGCAGGCTTTCCATGGTTTGCAGCGGCGGGAAGTTCTTGATCAGCCCCGACGGGTGCTTGTGCTTGAGCTGGTGGTCTTGCAACAGCAGCAGCAAGGCCTGGAACACCGCGATGGTGAACATGCCGTAGGCGAGGATCGACAGCAGGATGTGGGCGAGGATGCCCGGCTCTTCATCAATGACCTGCACGGTGCCGGTCGGTGTGAATTGCGCCAGCAGCACCGTCAGCATCCCGAGCGGGAACAACAGCACCAGCAGGTTCTCCACCGGGATCCGGTAGCAGGCCATCAGGGTCAGCGCGATCACCGCGGCGGCAATCAGGCTGGCAGCGCTGAAGAAATCCAGGCCCAGGCCGACCGGCGTCATCAAGTGCGTGAACAGGCTGGCGGCGTGAGCCAGCAGGGCGAGGACGCCAAGGCCTACCAGCAGGCGTTTGTCGGCCTTGGCGCCTTGGGCCAGACGAGTGCCCTGATAGAGGGTCGCAGCGGCATACAAGATGGCGGCGGCGAGGCTGGGTAGCAAACTGGGTGACAAAGGGAGCATAAATCCTGTTAAGCAGGCCCGAAAGGCGCTGAGTTTGGCATACACCTGCGTAACACGAAAGACTCTCAGGCCAGACAGCGGGTGTGCATGGCGACAGTCTTCGCTATAATCCGCGACCTGCCCACGCCGCAGGCTCGCCGAGCGCTGTTTTTAATAGCGATTTACCACAGCCTGGGCCGCCATTACCTCGGTCTAACAATGCATTTCGATGAATAGGGCCTGAAAGGATCGCGCATGTTTGAAAATCTGACTGACCGTCTCTCGCAGACGCTGCGCCATGTCACCGGCAAGGCCAAGCTGACCGAGGACAATATTAAAGACACCCTGCGTGAAGTGCGCATGGCGTTGCTGGAAGCCGACGTCGCCTTGCCGGTGGTGAAGGACTTCGTCAACTCGGTCAAAGAGCGCGCGGTCGGCACCGAAGTGTCCCGCAGCCTGACGCCGGGCCAGGCCTTTGTGAAGATCGTCCAGGCCGAACTCGAAAGCCTGATGGGCGCGGCCAACGAAGATTTGAACCTCAGCGCCGTGCCGCCAGCCGTTGTGCTGATGGCCGGTCTGCAAGGTGCGGGCAAGACCACCACCGCCGGCAAACTGGCGCGCTTCCTTAAAGAGCGCAAGAAGAAGTCGGTGATGGTGGTGTCTGCCGACGTTTACCGTCCGGCGGCTATTAAACAGCTGGAAATGCTCGCGGGCGAAGTGGGCGTGACCTTCTTCCCGTCCGACCTGAGCCAGAAGCCGGTCGATATTGCCCAGGCGGCTATTAAAGAAGCCAAGCTGAAATTCATCGACGTGGTCATCGTCGATACCGCCGGTCGCCTGCACATCGACGAAGAGATGATGGGCGAGATCAAGGCGCTGCATGCCGCGATCAACCCGGTAGAAACCCTGTTCGTGGTCGATGCCATGACCGGCCAGGATGCGGCCAATACCGCCAAGGCCTTTGGTGATGCACTGCCGCTGACCGGTGTGATCCTGACCAAGGTCGACGGCGATGCCCGTGGCGGTGCCGCCTTGTCGGTACGCGCCATTACCGGCAAGCCGATCAAGTTCATCGGTATGGGCGAGAAGAGCGAAGCGCTCGAGCCGTTCCACCCTGAGCGGATCGCCTCGCGTATCCTCGGCATGGGCGACGTGCTCAGCCTGATCGAGCAAGCGGAAGCGACCCTCGACAAGGACAAGGCCGACAAGCTGGCTAAAAAGCTGAAGAAGGGCAAGGGCTTCGACCTCGAAGACTTCCGCGACCAGTTGCAACAGATGAAGAACATGGGGGGGCTCGGCGGCCTGATGGACAAGCTGCCGAACATCGGCGGCGTGAACCTGGCGCAAATGGGCAATGCCCAGGGCGCGGCAGAGAAGCAATTCAAGCAGATGGAAGCCATCATCAATTCCATGACCCCGGCCGAGCGCCGCGACCCTGAGCTGATCAGCGGTTCGCGCAAACGTCGGATCGCCATGGGTTCCGGCACCCAGGTGCAGGACATCGGTCGCTTGATCAAGCAGCACAAGCAGATGCAGAAGATGATGAAGAAATTCTCTGCAAAAGGCGGGATGGCCAAGATGATGCGCGGCATGGGCGGTATGTTGCCCGGCGGCGGCATGCCGAAAATGTAAAGAATTCGAGCAGAAGTTCGCTTCTGCTCCGACCCGCAGGGATGCGGGATCTCCAGCAAACCCGCCATTGGCGGGAGCTGACTTGCCGTTTTAACCGACGGCTCTATAGCAGATCTGAATGGCACGCTGATAGGCGCCAGAAAAAGACATTTGCAAAAGTCCGGATATTCCTTAGAATATGCGGCCTTTCGGGCACCTATGCCCGCTGTGCATTTAGATTTGCAGCACCGACTACAGGAACGATGTTCACATGCTAACAATCCGTCTTGCCCTTGGCGGCTCCAAAAAGCGCCCGTTTTACCACTTGACCGTAACTGACAGCCGCAACCCACGTGACGGCTCTCACAAGGAACAAGTTGGCTTCTTCAACCCGATCGCTCGTGGTCAAGAAGTCCGTCTGTCCGTGAACCAAGAGCGCGTAGCCTACTGGCTGAGCGTTGGTGCACAACCTTCTGAGCGCGTTGCTCAGTTGTTGAAGGATGCATCTAAGGCTGCGGCCTGAGCAATATGAACGCGACGCCAGCGGTAGCTGATGATTTGATCGTTATCGGCAAGATTTATTCTGTTCATGGCGTTCGCGGCGAAGTGAAGGTGTATTCCTTTACTGATCCGACTGAAAACCTGTTGCAGTACAAGACCTGGACGCTCAAGCGCGAAGGTAGTGTGAAACAGGTAGAGCTGGTCAGTGGACGCGGGAGCGACAAGTTCCTGGTCGCAAAGCTCAAGGGTCTTGATGATCGTGAAGAAGCTCGTCTTCTGGCCGGTTATGAGATCTGCGTGCCGCGCAACCTGTTCCCTGAATTGACCGACGGCGAGTACTACTGGTACCAGCTGGAAGGTCTGAAGGTTATTGATCAACTCGGGCAATTGCTCGGGAAAATCGATCATCTTCTGGAAACCGGCGCCAATGATGTAATGGTGGTCAAGCCTTGCGCTGGCAGCCTGGATGATCGCGAACGCCTGTTGCCCTATACCGAGCAATGCGTGTTGGCCGTCGACCTGGCAGCGGGCGAAATGAAGGTGGAATGGGACGCGGACTTCTAACGTGGCTAACCTGCGCGTTGAAGTGATCAGTTTGTTTCCCGAGATGTTTTCCGCCATCAGCGAGTACGGCATCACCAGTCGGGCGGTGAAACAGGGGCTCTTGCAGCTCACCTGTTGGAACCCGCGAGACTACACGACGGATCGACATCACACTGTGGACGATCGCCCATTTGGCGGTGGCCCGGGAATGGTGATGAAGATCAAGCCCCTGGAAGATGCGTTGGTTCAGGCCAAGGCAGCCGCCGGGGAGAAGGCGAAGGTAATTTACCTGTCCCCTCAAGGCCGTCAGCTGAATCAGTCGGCGGTACGCGAGTTGGCGAATCTGGAAGCATTAATCCTGATTGCCGGTCGCTATGAAGGCATTGACGAGCGGTTTATTGAAGCTCATGTCGATGAAGAGTGGTCGATTGGGGACTATGTCCTGTCTGGCGGCGAGCTGCCGGCGATGGTCCTGATAGATGCGGTTACACGACTGCTGCCTGGAGCTTTAGGGCATGCGGACTCCGCGGAGGAAGATTCCTTCACGGATGGTTTGCTGGATTGCCCGCACTACACCCGACCGGAGGTGTATGCGGATCAGCGTGTTCCCGACGTATTGCTAAGTGGCAATCACGCACACATCCGGCGTTGGCGTTTACAGCAGTCCCTCGGGCGGACCTATGAACGACGCGCCGATCTTCTGGAAAGCCGCTCGCTTTCTGGAGAAGAGAAGAAGCTGCTCGAGGAATACATCCTCGGGCGGGACGATAGTTAACAACGTATCGATGGTAGGTCCGACGACTTACCTTAGGAGCACAGCATGACTAACAAAATCATCCTTGCACTCGAAGCAGAGCAGATGACCAAAGAGATCCCTACCTTTGCCCCGGGCGACACCATTGTCGTTCAGGTGAAAGTGAAGGAAGGCGACCGTTCGCGTCTGCAAGCGTTCGAAGGCGTGGTAATTGCCAAGCGTAACCGTGGTGTGAACAGTGCTTTCACTGTTCGTAAAATCTCCAACGGTGTTGGCGTAGAGCGTACTTTCCAGACCTACAGCCCGCAAATCGACAGCATGGCCGTTAAACGTCGCGGTGACGTACGTAAAGCCAAGCTGTACTACCTGCGTGACCTGTCCGGTAAAGCAGCTCGCATCAAGGAAAAACTGGCTTAAGTCCAGCTTCCCGATGCAGAAAAAAGCAGCCTACGGGCTGCTTTTTTGTTGCCTGAAATTTGTCTATTTCCCCGGTATCTATTCATGACTCCCCGCCTCGAAGAAATTCAGCGTCGCACTGACCTTAAAGACGTTTTCCGCTTTTGTGGCGAGGGAGCTTGCTCCCGTTGGGCTGCGCAGCGGCCCTGAAACCGGCAATAGAAGTCTCTCTGTTGGACCTCAATGGTCAATCAGGGCCGCTTCGCGCCCCAGCGGGAGCAAGCTCCCTTGCCACAGATTATTTGCCCGCTTTCATTGATGTGTAGCGGCCCGTGCTGCGATAGGATCTACCCGACATCGCCATTTTCCCTGCTTGAGCCCTCATGTCCGCCATCGACCACCCCCAGATAGACCGCTTCCTCGACGCCCTCTGGCTGGAAAAAGGCCTGTCGGACAACACCCGCCAGGCTTACCGCAGCGACCTCGCGTTGTTCAATGGCTGGCTGCAGGAGAAAAACCTCGAGCTGCTCGACGCCGGTCGCGAGCTGATTCTCGACCACCTGGCCTGGCGCCTGGAGCAAAACTACAAGCCTCGCTCTACTGCGCGTTTTCTCTCAGGCGTGCGTGGCTTCTATCGCTACCTGCTGCGGGAAAAGCTGATCGCTGTCGACCCAACCCTGCAAATCGACATGCCACAGTTGGGCCGGCCACTGCCCAAATCCCTGTCGGAAGCCGACGTCGAAGCCCTGCTCGCAGCCCCCGACCTGAGCGAAGCCATCGGCCAGCGCGACCGCGCCATGCTGGAAGTGCTGTATGCCTGCGGCCTGCGCGTCACCGAGCTGATCAGCCTGACCCTGGAACAGGTCAACCTGCGCCAGGGTGTATTGCGCGTAATGGGCAAGGGCAGCAAGGAGCGCCTGGTGCCCATGGGTGAAGAGGCGATCGTGTGGATCGAACGCTACATGCGCGACGCCCGAGCCGAGTTGCTCAACGGTCGGCCCAGCGATGTGCTGTTTCCCAGCCAGCGCGGCGAACAGATGACCCGCCAGACCTTCTGGCATCGCATCAAGCACCAGGCCAAGGTTGCCGGCATCGGCAAGTCGCTGTCGCCCCACACCCTGCGCCACGCGTTCGCCACGCATTTGCTCAACCACGGCGCGGATTTGCGCGTGGTTCAAATGCTCCTGGGCCACAGCGACTTATCCACCACCCAGATCTACACCCACGTGGCGCGGGCACGTTTGCAGGAGATGCACGCCAAGCACCATCCCCGTGGATGAAAAACACTTCGGAAAAAGCCCAATTTCCCCGCGACTGGCTGCCCTGCGGCCCAACTGTGGTAGGCTTTGCCGGTTCGCAAAGGGGACGGCCCAAACCCGTGTTTGAAGATCGGTGTTCCTGCTCCCGTCCCTGCATCTGCCTTCAGGAGTTCCCATGCGCTTGACCCAGATTTTTGCCATCGCAGCCATTGCGTTGGTCTCAACCTTTGCCGTCGCCGACGACGCCGCAGAGAAGACAATCCGCAAGAGCCTGGAAGCCCTCCAGCTCGACACCCCGATTGAAAGCATCAACGCCAGCCCGATGGCCGGCCTGTACGAAGTCAAGCTCAAGGGCAGCCGCGTGCTGTACGCCAGTGCCGATGGCCAGTACATCGTCCAGGGCTACCTGTTCCAGCTCAAAGACGGCAAGCCGGTGAACCTCACCGAGAAAGCCGAGCGCCTGGGCGTGTCCAAGCTGATCAACGGTATTCCGGTGGCTGAAACCGTGGTTTACCCGGCCATCGGCGAAACCAAGACCCACATCACCGTGTTCACCGACACCACCTGCCCGTACTGCCACAAGCTGCATGCCGAAGTGCCTGAGCTGAACAAGCTCGGCGTTGAAGTGCGCTACGTGGCGTTCCCGCGCCAGGGCCTGGGTTCGCCGGGTGACGAGCAGTTGCAAGCCGTCTGGTGTTCGGCCGACAAGAAAGCGGCCATGGACAAGATGGTCGATGGCAAGGAAATCAAGGCCGCCAAGTGCGCCAACCCGGTTTCCAAGCAGTTCGCCCTCGGCCAGTCGATTGGTGTGAACGGTACGCCGGCCATCGTTTTGGCTGACGGCCAGGTGATTCCGGGCTACCAGCCTGCGCCGCAAGTTGCCAAACTGGCACTGAACGCAAAGTAAGCATTATCGTCGAGCCTTGACGATCATGATCCGCCGACAGTTCGGCGGGTCATTAATAGAGAGCCGCAGTTGTGCGGCTGTTTTCACGGCCGACCTTGAGTCGGCCGTTTCATGGGGAGTTCTTCAGTGAAACCGGTCAAAGTAGGCATCTGTGGGTTAGGGACCGTCGGTGGCGGCACCTTCAACGTACTTCAGCGTAACGCTGAAGAAATTTCCCGCCGTGCAGGGCGTGGGATTGAAGTGGCACAAATTGCCACGCGTACGCCAAAGCCTCAGTTCCAAACGACCGGTATTGCGATTACCAACGATGTCTTCGAAGTCGCCACCAACCCTGAAATCGATATCGTCATCGAGCTGGTAGGCGGCTACACCGTGGCCCGCGAGCTGGTGCTCAAGGCCATCGAAAACGGCAAGCATGTGGTCACTGCCAACAAGGCGCTGATTGCCGTGCACGGTAACGAAATCTTCGCCAAGGCCCGCGAGAAGGGCGTGATCGTGGCGTTCGAAGCCGCCGTGGCCGGTGGCATCCCGGTGATCAAGGCGATCCGTGAAGGCCTGTCCGCCAACCGTATCAACTGGGTGGCCGGCATCATCAACGGCACCGGTAACTTCATCCTCACCGAAATGCGCGAGAAGGGCCGTACCTTCGAAGACGTGCTGGCCGAAGCCCAGGCCCTGGGTTACGCCGAAGCCGATCCGACCTTCGACGTGGAAGGCATCGACGCTGCCCACAAGCTGACCATCCTGGCGTCCATCGCCTTTGGTATCCCGCTGCAGTTCGACAAGGCCTACACCGAAGGCATCACCAAGCTGACCACCGCCGACGTGAACTACGCCGAAGCCCTGGGCTACCGCATCAAGCACCTCGGTGTGGCGCGCAGCACCCCGGCCGGTATCGAGCTGCGTGTGCACCCGACACTGATCCCGGCCGACCGCCTGATCGCCAACGTCAATGGCGTGATGAACGCCGTGATGGTCAACGGTGACGCTGCCGGTTCCACCCTGTTCTACGGCGCCGGCGCCGGCATGGAGCCGACCGCTTCGTCTGTGATCGCCGACCTGGTGGACGTGGTGCGTGCCATGACCAGCGACCCGGAAAACCGCGTACCGCACCTGGCCTTCCAGCCGGACTCGCTGTCGGCCCACCCGATCCTGCCGATCGAAGCCTGCGAAAGTGCCTACTACCTGCGCATCCAGGCCAAGGATCATCCGGGCGTGCTCGCTCAGGTGGCCAGCATCCTGTCGGAGCGCGGCATCAACATTGAATCGATCATGCAGAAGGAAGTCGAAGAACAAGACGGCCTGGTGCCCATGATCCTGCTGACTCACCGTGTGCTGGAGCAGCACATCAACGACGCCATCGCCGCGCTTGAAGCGTTGCAGGGCGTGGTTGGGCCGGTGGTGCGGATTCGCGTCGAACACCTGAACTAATCGTTTTGCGGCAAGGGCCCCACGCGTTCGGCGGCCCTTGTTCAAGCATGCTCTAGAGGAGCCAGTCATGCGTTATATCAGCACCCGCGGCCAGGCACCGGCCCTGAATTTCGAAGACGTTCTGCTGGCCGGTCTGGCCACTGACGGCGGCCTGTACGTGCCGGAAAACCTGCCACGCTTCACCCAGGAAGAAATCGCTTCGTGGGCCGGCCTGCCGTACCACGAGCTGGCGTTCCGGGTCATGCGCCCGTTCGTCACCTGCAGCATCCCGGATGCGGATTTCAAGAAGATCCTGGAAGAAACCTACGGCGTGTTTTCCCACAGCGCCATCGCCCCGTTGCGTCAACTGAACGGCAACGAATGGGTCCTGGAGCTGTTCCACGGCCCAACCCTGGCGTTCAAGGATTTCGCCCTGCAACTGCTGGGTCGCCTGCTGGACTACGTGCTGGAAAAACGCGGTGAGCGCGTGGTGATCATCGGCGCTACTTCCGGTGATACCGGCTCGGCGGCGATCGAAGGCTGCAAGCACTGCGAAAACGTCGACATCTTCATCCTGCACCCGCACAACCGCGTGTCGGAAGTGCAGCGTCGGCAGATGACCACGATCTTCGGCGAGAACATCCACAACATCGCCATCGAAGGCAACTTCGATGACTGCCAGGAAATGGTCAAGGCCAGCTTCGCCGACCAGAGCTTCCTCAAGGGCACGCGCCTGGTGGCGGTGAACTCGATCAACTGGGCGCGGATCATGGCCCAGATCGTCTACTACTTCCATGCTTCCCTGCAGTTGGGCGGCCCGGCGCGTTCGGTGTCGTTCTCGGTGCCAACCGGCAACTTCGGCGATATCTTCGCCGGTTACCTGGCACGCAACATGGGCCTGCCGATCAACCAGCTGATCGTCGCCACCAACCGCAACGACATCCTGCACCGCTTCATGAGCGGCAACCAGTACGTCAAGGAAACCCTGCACGCCACACTGTCGCCGTCGATGGACATCATGGTCTCGTCGAACTTCGAACGCCTGCTGTTCGACATGCACGGTCGCAACGGTGCTGCCCTGGCCGGCCTGATGGACAGCTTCAAGCAAGGTGGCGGTTTCAGCGTCGAGCAGGAGCGCTGGACCGAAACCCGCAAGCTGTTCGACTCCCTGGCGGTGGACGACGCAGAAACCTGCGAGACCATCGCTGAAGTCTACGCCCAGACCGGCGAGCTGCTGGACCCGCACACCGCCATTGGCGTCAAGGCCGCGCGCGAATGCCGCCGCAGCCTGGACATCCCGATGGTGATTCTCGGCACCGCGCACCCGGTCAAATTCCCGGAAGCGGTAGAGAAGGCCGGGGTTGGCAAGGCGCTGGAATTGCCGCCGCACCTCACCGACCTGTTTGAGCGTGAAGAGCGTTGCACGGTATTGGCCAATGACCTGAAAGCGGTGCAGGCGTTTGTCAGCCAGCATGGCAATCGCGGCAAGCCACTCTGAGCCAACGGCTTTGCGTGGTGGATCAAGCCCGTCTTCGTGACGGGCTTTTTCATTCTGGCGAGCCATACTTGCGCGGCGACCAACAAGAATAATCAAGGAAACCCAACCGGTGTATTTATCGACCCGAGCACACGCGTGGCTGGCATGTGTGCTGCTGCTTGGCCATGGTTCGGCAAGCCTCGCGGCTGTCAGCCTGCCGTTCAAGCTGGTGCCGGCGTTCATTGCCCTGGAGCCCATGCCCCTGACGGTCAGCGAGCAGCAATGGCTGGCGGCCCATCGGCCACTGAGAGTGGGCATTTCGATTGATGACTATCAGCCGATCGATATCACCCGCGACCGCAATCGCTACCAGGGCATCAGCGCCGATTACCTGAGCCTGATCGGCGCGCGTCTGCATGCACCGATGCAAGTCCTGGGTTTTGCCGAGCGGGCGCAGGCGGTGGAGGCCCTGCGGAGCGGCGCCATCGATATTCTCACCAGTGCCAACGGTTACGAGCGTGATGTGTCGGGGTTGCGCTTTACCGAAGACTACATGCCGGACCGCTCGGTGGTGGTCGTGCGCCGGGATGACAGCACCCAGAACGAGGACCTCAAGGACAAGAAGCTGGTGTTGCTGGACGGTTACGCCAACGTCAAGAACGTCCATCAGGCGTATCCCGGCAGCCACATCATGCTGGCACCGAATCTCTACAGTGGCCTCGAAGCGCTGAAGCAAGGTGATGCCGATGCGTTTATCGGCAACGAAGTGATCGTGCGCGCCTATAAATCGCTACGGCCCTACCTGGGCTTGCAGATCAAGGTGGAAAGCCGGCTGGCGCCCATCGGCTTTGCCTTTGCCACGCGGGAGGCCGACCCGTTGTTGGGGACGCTGATGGAACGGGCGCTGGCGAGTATTGATGAGTCTGTGCGGCGGGAGATCCTTGCGCGCTGGACCACCGGACTGGGGGTGGGCATTGCCGCCGAGCGCATCGCCTTGTCGGCCCCGGAGCGGGCCTGGGTACTTCAGCATCCGCATGTGGTGGTGGCGTCCCAGCAACTGTCTCCCTATGTATTCAAGGACAAGGACGGCCAGTGGGTGGGGCTGAATGTGGACTTGCTCAACCGCATTTCACGCATGACCGGCCTGCAGTTCGTGATGGAGGAAGTGTCCTCCACGGCACAGACCCTGGGGTTGCTGGAAACGGGCAGGGCGGACATGAACACCACCCTGGCCGAGAATCAGGAGCGCAAGGCCTTTCTCGATTTCAGCCATGGGTTCGGGGGCTCAGGCTGGGTGTTTATCCAGCGCGCTGACGCACCGCCAGTGGCCAGTTTGAGCGAGCTTTCAGGCAAGGTGCTGGCGCTGCCGGCACGCCATGTCCTGGAGGGATATATTCGTCGCGAGCACCCCGGGATCAAGCTGCAATCGGTGGATAACTACGTCCAGGCCCGTGAGCTGGTAACGCAGGGTCGCGCGGCGGCGACTATCCAGAGTGAAGTGGAAGTGCAGAGTTACCCGGCCGATGAGTTGCGCATCGGCCGCAGTGTCGAGGGCAAGTGGTCGGCCAACAGCCTGTCGGTGCGCAAGGATCAACCGGAACTGCTGAGCATTTTGAACAAGGCGCTGGAAGCGCTGCCGGTCGCGGAATTGAGCGCCCTGCGTTTGCGTTGGCTGGGTAGCGTACCCGTCCCGGTGCCGGCCTGGCAGCGGGTGCCGCCATGGGCCTACTGGACGGTCGCCATGGCGCTGCTGTTTGTGCTGGTGTCCCTGGCCTGGAACAGCCGGCTCAAGCGCCAGATTCGCCAGCGCCTCCAGGCCGAGCAGCGGCTCAACGACCAGTTGGCGTTCAAGCGCGCGCTGCTGGACGGCATGCCCAACCCGGTATTTGTGCGTGATCTGGAAGGACGCCTGGTGACCTGCAACACCAGCTATGAACAACAGTTGAACACCCGGCGCGAGCAGATCCAGGGCCTGACGCTGATGGAAAGCGGGCTGATGCCTGACGCTACGGCCGCGCGCCTGCATGCCGGCCACATGGAGCAATTGGCGAGCCAGCAGTCGCTGTTCGTCGACCGGCAGCTGGAGTTCAATGGCGGGGCGTTTCATGTGTATCAGTGGACGGTGCCGTTCTTCGACGCCAAGGGCCAGCTCCAGGGTTTGCTCGGTGGCTGGGTCGATATCAACGAGCGCAAGGTCCTGGAGCTCCAGCTGATGGATGCGCGGCAGGCCGCTGACGAAGCGAACTACGCAAAAAGCGCGTTTCTTTCGACCCTGAGCCACGAGATTCGCACGCCGATGACCGCCATTATCGGTCTGCTCGAGCTCGAGCAGGAGCGTGCCCAGGCTGAAGGCAAGCCAGTGTCTGAAGCCCTGCGAGTGGCCCATCGCTCGGCGCGTGAGTTGATTGCCCTGATGGGTGACAGCCTCGACCTGGCCAAGATTGAAGCCGGTCATCTGCAACTGGCGCCGCAGGCCACTGACTTGAAAGGTTTCTTCGAGGGCATACAGCGCTTGTTCGAACCCATGGCGCAGAAAAAGGGCCTTCACCTGACCCTGGCATTCGACCCGAGCGCGCAAGGGTATTACTGGTTCGACCCGCTGCGCCTGCGTCAGGTTATCCATAACCTGTTGGGCAACGCGCTCAAGTTCACCTCGCGCGGCGAGGTTCGGGTCAGTGTTGCGCGCAAGCTTGACCCGGCGGGGGCCGAATATTTGCAGCTGTGTGTGGAGGACAGCGGGCCGGGCATTGGCGTCGAGCAGCAGGCGCGAGTGTTCAAGCCGTTTATCCAGGTCAGCGCGCGGACGGCTGCCGAGCACGGCGGCACGGGACTGGGCTTGAGCATCTGCCAGCAACTGGTGGAATTGATGGGAGGCAGCATCACCCTGAGCAGCGTGGTGGGAGAGGGCACGGTGGTGTGCATCGACCTGTACCTGGATCGGGTCAGCAGCGACGACGTGCCAGCATCTGCGGGTGTACCGCTGCTGGTGGCCGGCCGCAACCTGTCGGTGTTGGTGGTGGATGACCTGCCGGCCAATCGGCTGGTGCTGGTTCAGCAGTTGCAGTTTCTGGGTCATCAAGTAGTGGCCGTCGACTCGGCCGAAGCGGCCTTGCAGCGTTGGCACCATGAGGTGTTTGACGTCCTGGTCACCGATTGCAATATGCCGGGCATGTCCGGCTACGCCTTGAGTGAGGCCATCCGCCGGCTGGAAGCCCAGGAGCAACGGCCACGCCTGGCGCTGGTAGGTTGCACGGCGAATGCCCTGGATGATGAACAGCAGCGCTGCCGGGAGGCGGGAATGGATGAACTGCTGGTCAAGCCCGTGACCCTTGAGCACTGGACGCGCGTGCTCGCCCGCGTCGTGCCTGCACGCTCTTTCAGCATCCAGACCCTGCGCACCATGACCCAGGCCGACGGACCGATTTTGCAGCGGATGCTGCAGGAGCTGGCGAGGAGCCTTGAGCAGGAGCATAACCTGATGGCCTCCGCCATGGCGGACCACGACCAGGTCCGGCTGGCCGCCTCGCTGCACCGCCTGAAGGGCATATGCTGCCTGGTGGATGCGTTGCCGCTGGCCAAGGCCTGTGTGGCGCTGGAAGGGTGTATTCGGGAGCAGCGCAACGCTGAGATTGAAATGCATTGGTTAGCGCTGCGCGAAGCATTGATCGAATTCCAGGTCGAGCTTGAGGCTTATCTGGACCCGTCCGAATAAGACATGTCCTATGGGGAAGGCGCGGGGTTTTTATTAGTCTGTGCACCCTCGCTTCTCCCCGGTAACGTTTTTCATGCGCTCCCTCAACGTCCTGATCCTCGAAGATAACCCGTTCCAACTGATGGCCCTGCATCAGATGCTCAACGCCAACGGCGTATTCAATGTACGCACGGCCGAAACGGTCGACGCCGCTCGCCAGTCACTGGAGAGCAAGGGCGCGGTGGACATCGCGATTTGCGATCTGTACCTGGAGCAGGGTGATGGCCTTGAGCTGATTCGGGAAATGGCCGAGCGCCGCCAGGCTCAGGTGTTGATCCTGCTGAGCAACGCCGAGCCGGATGTGCTGGAAGGCGTGGCGCACATGGCCCGACAGTTGGGGCTCAACGTGCTCGGCTGCCTGCCCAAGCCGGCGTCGGCAACGCTGATCGGGAAAGTCCTCGAGGCGTGCCGGGAGCGCTTGCGGCCCGGGCCGCCGGTGGTGTCCTGGGAGCGGGTGCGCCACCTGCTGGACTTGAGCGAATCCGAGCAGTTGCCGCCTTCGGCGGATCTGAGCCAGGCCGCTATAGCCCGCTGCGGCACGGTCTGGTATCAGCCCATTGTCAGCCAGGCGGGCGCGTTGCAAGGTGTTGAAGCGCTGGCCCGCTGGCAGCTTCCTGACGGCGAGTTGCTGTTGCCTGACGCGTTTCTGCCGGTGCTGGAGTTTGCCGGAATGGAAGAGGCGTTTACCTGGCACGTGCTGGAACAAGCGCTGGGCCAGGCGGCACACGTCATGCGCGAAACCGGGCAGGTGCTGCCGGTGGCGGTGAATATCCCGGGGCGGATGCTGGAGCGTCCGCACTTTCCCCAAGTGCTGCAAGGCTTGCTGCAACTTCACGGCGTGCCCGCCCGTGGCCTGACCCTGGAACTGGTGGAAACCTCGCGCCTGAACACCGACAGCGCCCACGTCACCGGCTTGCTGCGTTTGCGGATGATGGGGTGCAAGCTTTCCATCGGTGATTTCGGCGTGGGCGGCACCAGCCTGCAACGCTTGCTGGAATTGCCCTTCAGCGAATTGAAGATCCCGCCGGCGTTTGCCAGCGGCATGGCCAGGGACGATCGCAAGGCGGCAGTGGTTGCTGGCGCCATGAGCATGGCGAGGCGACTGGGTGTGGGTGTGGTGGTGACCGGGGTTGAAAGTGCCGCCGACTATCACGCGGTAAGTGAACTGGGGGCTGCGTGGTTGCAAGGCTGCTTTATCGCCGGCCCCATGGACGCCGAGGCGCTGAAGCAGTGGATCGCGTTTCAGGCTAGGCCAGCCCGTGTTCCTGCACATAGATAAACAGCGCGGCGTCGTTGCTCAGGCCCAGCTTGCGCATGGCGCTGACCTTTTGTGCACTGACGGTTTGCTTGCTGCGATGAAGATTCGCGGCGATCTCGCCTACCGTCAGGCCGCCGGCCAGCAGGCGGATGACTTCCAGTTCACGGGGTGATAGTTGATCCTGGGAGTGCACACGCTCGACGCCTGCCAGGTTCAGTGACTGACTGATGGTCTGGGCCACATAACGTCGCTGCTGGCGCACCTGACGGATTGCTTCAGGCAATTCGTCTGCGAGACTGGCCTTGCTCAGCAGGCCCATGACACCCAACTCCAGGATGGCGTGGAACAGGCCGGCGTTGTTCAGCATGGTCACCACCACGATGGGCAGGCCCGGGTGATGCCGGCGCAGTTGTTCGATCAGGCGCAAGCCGTCGGCCTGGGGCTCGGCGGGCATCATGAAGTCGGTCACCAGAATGTCGCAGGCACAACGTTGCAGCAGTTCGCCAAGGGCCTGGGGTGAGTTGGCTTCACCGACGATGGTTAGCCTCTCGTCACGTTCCAGGACCGCCCGCAGACCGATGAGGAAAATCGGGTGGTCGTCGGCGAGGACGATGCGCAATGGCTTGTCAGACGTTTCGTTCAATACAGGCTCCCGGGGTAATTCGGGGATTCTAGCCTGTTAACGCAGGAGAGGGTCTGAAGGTGCGGTTTACAAAGGTGTAAAAAACGCCGCGTCCCCGTCCGTGGGGCAGCGGCGTTTTTCGTTTCTGGCAGGCCCGGTCGGAGTGATCGTTTAGGCGAGTAGTTTCTGAGCCACTGCCATTACGGTTCCGACAGCCGTGAAGAAGCCGATGGCGATACCAACGGGATACCAGAAATTCTCTCGGGTTATCTTGTGGGATTCTGCGTTTAGCTTGCGTTGCTCGGCATAAATTCTGGATATGTCGGCGTGAATCTTCTCTAGTATTGCCTGCTCTTTTTCGTGTTCCAGCATGGTCTTCGTCCTTCGCAACGGGGCCTTTTGGTATGCGCTGTTTATCGATGTGCCGGCATGATCAGCACTCACCGAGTATAGGATTCACCCTCGGCATCAGCGCCAAAACGGCAACTCATTGAGTAAGCAGTTATGTGCTGCCGTTTTTTGCTTGTCATGTTGCAAGCGCATGCTGGACACGTCATCCCCCGGCAACCCTTGAAAGACGAAAAAGCGAACTTTCCTACGACGCAAATAGTCACTTAGGATAGATGCAGCTCCCGTTTACACGATTGTTTCCGAACTATTGAGTGGTGATCGAGATGGAAAGTATCAGCCTATTGCTCGGTGAAGCACTGAGCCCTTATCAGGTCACGCTGACCACCTCGGGTGTGCAGGGCGAATGCCTGGTGACCGTAAAGAATCCGGCCGGTGCCATCGTGGTCGAACGAGAAGTCGACCAGGCACAATTGACCGACAAGCGTGCATTGGTGGATGTGGTGGACTGTTTGCACCGCGACTTGATGATTGCCGAAGGACGCCTGGAACCCTCGGTCATGGCGGCCCTGCGCAATGCGGCCCTGACTCGGCCGATCGCCTGCGCATGAAGATTTATTTTTGTTGGGAACCTTCCTACGGCAAGGTGAGTCAGATTTTGTAACAGCGAGATCAAGCATTGTGCTCCGGTGCTTGTGGCTCGTTGTTACTGGTCTTTTTAGGCCCTTATTAACCCCGAGTTGTCTCCCCACTGCTCGGGGTTTCTTTTTGCCTGCGATTTGTCATGGGCTCGGGGCATCCTGGAAAAACGTCGGGTGGTCTTGCAGGTATTGCTCACGCATGACCGGGTCGAGCCATGAGGCGTAGGACTGTCGCAGTTGCTCCTGCGGGATCTCGCGCAGCACCTGATTGATCCGCTCGATAGCCGTGCGGCCTGAGGCGTTATCCGTGCAGGCAATCCGGGTCAGTTGATAGGGCGGGGTGCCTTTGATGGGGTAGAAGATCAGCTCTTGTGGATCAATGCCTTGTTGCAGCGCCTGGTAGCGCACTTCTGTCCAGTAACCCAGCACCGCTTCCAGCCGCCCCTTTCGTTGCATCTGCAGCAGGCTGCCGAGGGCGTCATTGCCGTAATGTGGCGCCAGTTTGTGAGCACTGGTGTGCTTCAGCGCTTCATCGATGATGGCGCCGTAGCTGCGTTCGGCGATGATGCCAAGGCGCGCATCTCGTGCATTCAAAAATGCCTCCAGGTCGAACAGTCCATCCACCACAAACGGCGCCAGCAGCGCCCGCTGACCCTGGCGGATCGTCACCCCGTTGCTCACGGCCGCGAAGGCCTGGGCGGAAAACACGATGGTTTTAGCGCGCTCCGCCGTCCACAGCAGGGACGGGTCGCAGGTAAGCGTGCCGGGGTCGCGGAGCATCTGCATGCCGCGCGCGCGGTTCACGTGGAGGATCTGATGTCGATACTCCGGCATGTGTTCGGCGAGTATCGGCAGCAGTTGGTCGAGGGCGCCCTGGCCTTTTTGCGGGCCTTCGAAAATCGTCACTGGCGGCAGGTCACGCAACAGCCAGATCAAGGTTTCCTGGGCCTGGCTCGACAGTGGCCAAGTCCCGAGCAGTGAACCCAGGAGGCAGAGTCGAATGATGAAGCGCCGGCCCATCAGATCGCGCCGTTCTCACGCAGGCGAGTAACGGCGGCCGCATCGTAGCCCAATTCAGCGAGCACCACGCTGTTGTGCTCGCCCAACTGCGGTCCGACCCATTCACAACTGCCCGGTGTGTCCGACAGTTTGGGCACGATGCCGGGCATCTTGAAGTCCTTGCCGCCCGGGAGCTGCGCCTTGAGGAACATCTCGCGGGCGAGAAATTGCGGGTCTCCCAGCATGTCTTCCGCGCTGTAGATACGGCTGGCGGGCACTTCGGCCTTGTTCAACTGTTCTACCACTTGCTCAAGCGGCAGCGAGTTGACCCAGCGATCAATCACCCCGTACAACTCATCGCGCCGGCTGTCGCGGCCATCGTTGCTGGCCAGTGCCGGGTCGTTGGCCAGGTCGTCGCGACCAATGGCTGACATGAAGCGCTTGAAGATCGCGTCGCCATTGGCGCCGATCTGCACATGCTTGCCATCTTTGCTGGTGTGGATCGAGGAGGGCGTGATGCCGGGCATGATGTTGCCGGTGCGCTCGCGGATAAAGCCGAACACGTCGAACTCCGGGATCATGCTCTCCATCATCGCAAAGATCGCCTCATACAGCGCCACATCCACCACCTGGCCGAGCCCGCCATTCACTTCACGATGACGCAGGGCCATCAGCGCCCCGATCACGGCCCACAACGCCGCGATCGAGTCCCCGATGGAAATCCCGGTGCGCACCGGCGGGCGGTCCTCGAAACCGGTGATGTAACGCAGGCCCCCCATGGATTCGCCCACCGCGCCAAACCCTGGCTGGTCCTTCATCGGCCCGGTCTGGCCAAAGCCCGAGAGGCGCACCATCACCAGTTTCGGGTTCAGGGCGTGCAAGGTTTCCCAGCTCAGGCCGAGCTTCTCCAGCACGCCAGGGCGAAAGTTTTCGATCAAAATGTCGGCATCCGCCAACAGTTGCTTGAGGATCGCCAGGCCGTCCGGGTGTTTCAGGTTCAGGGTCAGGGATTTCTTGTTGCGCGCCTGCACAAACCACCACAGCGAGGTGCCTTCATACAGCTTGCGCCACTTGCGCAGCGGGTCGCCGCCATCCGGGGATTCGACCTTGATCACCTCGGCGCCGAACTCGGCGCAGATGCGCGACGCAAACGGGCCGGCGATCAAGGTGCCGAGTTCGATGACTTTCAGGCCGGCAAGTGGTTTGGCGGTAAACGACATGAGGAACCTTTCGGGCAGGGCAGGGATGTGAGCCTTTTAACATAGGCGAGTGGCGCAGTGATAAGGATGATGCAGCGCAGGATTCGTTGAATCACCTCGCCATCGGTTAGACTTGCCGCCTTTCCCTGTCTCTAGAAGTCCGTTCATGGCCCAGCCGTCCACGACCTACAAGTTTGAACTCAACCTCACCGACCTTGACCGTTCGGTGTACGAGAGCGTCAAGCAGACCATCGCCCGCCACCCTTCGGAAACCGAAGAGCGCATGACCGTGCGTTTGCTGGCCTACGCGCTTTTCTACAACGAGCAGCTGTCTTTCGGTCGTGGCCTGTCAGATGTAGACGAGCCGGCGCTGTGGGAAAAAAGCCTGGATGATCGCGTCCTGCACTGGATCGAAGTCGGCCAGCCGGACGCGGACCGCCTGACCTGGTGTTCCCGCCGTACCGAACGCACGACCTTGCTGGCCTACGGCAGCTTGCGCGTCTGGGAAGGCAAAGTGGTGCCGGTGGCGAAGAACCTGAAAAACGTGAGCATCGCCGCCGTCCCCCAGGAAATCCTGGAAGTGCTGGCCAAGGACATGCCCCGGGTGATCAAGTGGGACGTGATGATCAGCGAAGGCACGATCTTCGTGACCGATGACCGTGGGCAGCACGAAGTCCAGCTGGAATGGCTGGCTGGCGAGCGCGGCTGAAACGTCGATAACTGATTGGACGCTGGTCGAGTGTGGGAGCTGTCGAGCTTCAGCGAGGCTGCGATGCAGGCGCTGCGGTCTGACAGGTACACCGAGGTGATCCCATCGCAGCCTCGCTGGGGCTCGACAGCTCCTACAAGGGATCACCGCTAATTTTCAACATTAAAGAGAAGCTTCCGTCACCCCATGCGTATCGATCCTCGCCCGTTGCCTGCCGTCCTGCCATTCCTCGGTGAATTGCCACCGTTGTTGACCCGTCTCTACGCCGCACGCGGGGTGCAATCGGAAGCCGAGCTGGATAAAAGCCTGGCGCGGCTGATCCCGTATCAGCAGCTCAAGGGCATCGATGCCGCCGTGGACCTGCTGGTGACGGCCCTGGAACAGCGCCAGCGGATCCTCATCGTGGGTGACTTCGACGCCGACGGCGCCACCGCCAGTACCGTGGGCACCCTGGGCCTGCGTTTGTTGGGGGCCGCCCATGTCGATTACCTGGTGCCCAACCGTTTTGAGTACGGCTACGGCCTGACCCCGGAAATCGTCGCCGTGGCCTTGCAGCGCGAGCCACAGCTGCTGATCACCGTGGACAACGGCATCTCCAGCGTCGAAGGCGTGGCAGCGGCGAAAGCGGCGGGGCTCAAGGTACTGGTTACCGACCACCACTTGCCGGGCGATGAACTGCCGGCGGCGGATGCGATCGTCAACCCTAACCAGCCGGGCTGTGAATTCCCCAGCAAGGCCCTGGCCGGTGTAGGCGTGATCTTCTACGTGCTGATGGCCCTGCGCGCGCGTTTGCGCAGCCTTGGCTGGTACGAGAACAAGCCGCAGCCGAACATCGGTGAACTGCTGGACCTGGTGGCCCTGGGCAGCGTGGCCGACGTGGTCCCGCTGGACGCCAACAATCGCATCCTGGTTTACCAGGGCCTGGAACGCATTCGTGCCGGTCGTGCCCGGCCGGGGATCAAGGCGATCCTCGAAGTAGCCAAGCGCGATCACGCCCGCATCACCTCCACCGACCTTGGTTTTATCCTCGGCCCGCGCCTGAACGCCGCCGGGCGCCTGGATGACATGAGCCTGGGCATCGAATGCCTGCTCACCTCGGATTTCGCCGCCGCCCGGGAAATGGCCGCGCAACTGGACGGCATGAACCAGGACCGCAAGTCCATCGAACAAGGCATGCAGCGCGAGGCCCTGGCCCAGCTCAAGGACTTGCCGGTGGAGTCGATGCCGTATGGCTTGTGCCTGTTCGACCCGGAATGGCACCAGGGCGTGATCGGCATCCTTGCCTCGCGCATGAAAGAGCGTTACTTCCGCCCGACCATCGCCTTTGCCGACGCCGGTGACGGCCTGCTCAAGGGCTCCGGGCGCTCCGTGCCGGGTTTTCATATCCGTGACGCGCTGGCCGTGGTGGCCAGCCAGCATCCGACGCTGATCGCGAAGTACGGCGGCCACGCCATGGCGGCGGGTCTTACCTTGCCCGAGGCCAACTTCCCACTGTTCGCCGAGGCCTTTGACGCCGAAGTGCGTCGGCAACTGCGCGAAGAAGACCTGACGGGCCGTCTGCTGTCCGACGGCACCCTGGCGGTTGAAGAGTTTCACCTGGAACTGGCTCGCGCCCTGCGCAACGCCGGGCCGTGGGGCCAGCATTTCCCAGAGCCGTTGTTTCACGGGGTGTTCCAACTGGTGGAGCAGCGCGTCGTCGGCGAGCGCCATCTGAAGGTGGTGCTCAAGAGCGAGTGTGGATCGGTGAAGCTCGATGGCATTGCTTTCGGCATCGACCGCGAGATCTGGCCCAACCCCACCATTCGCTGGGTGGAACTGGCCTACAAGCTCGACGTGAACGAGTTCCGTGGCCAGGAAACCGTGCAACTGATGATCGCGCATATCGAGCCGCGCTGAACCCTGTGCAATCCTCTGTTGTCGACTAGTCTCTAAGCACTGTGTGATCGGTCTTGTGACCTTGTCTTATTTCAGCCCGCCGGGGACGGGTTTTTCGTCGACCTTTCAAACAGAACCCTGGAGCCTGCCCACTGCATAAAAGAGGTGCCCCATGAGTCTGCTGCTTGAACCCTATACCCTGCGCCAACTGACCCTGCTCAACCGCATCGCCGTGTCACCAATGTGCCAGTATTCCAGCGTCGATGGCCTGGCCAATGACTGGCACCTGGTGCACCTCGGCAGCCGTGCCGTCGGTGGCGCCGGGCTGATCTTTACCGAAGCCACCGCCGTGACTGCCGATGGCCGCATCACCGCCCAGGACCTGGGCCTGTGGAACGACGAACAGATCGAACCGCTGCAACGCATCACGCGCTTTATCAATGCCCAGGGCGCGGTGGCGGGCATTCAACTGGCCCACGCCGGGCGCAAAGCCAGCACGCACCGGCCATGGATCGGCAAGCACGGCAGCGTCAAGCCGGAAGATGGCGGCTGGGTGCCGGTGGGCCCCTCGCCGATTGCCTTCGATCCGCAGCACACTTCCCCCAAGCAACTCGATGAAGGGCAGATCCAGCAAGTGATCGCTGACTTCGTCGCTGCCGCCAAGCGCGCGTTGACCGCCGGTTTCAAAGTGGCGGAAATCCATGCCGCCCATGGCTACCTGTTGCATCAATTTCTTTCGCCCCTGAGCAACCAGCGCCAGGACCAGTACGGCGGCTCGTTCGAAAACCGCATCCGCCTGGTGCTGCAAGTGACCACGGCGGTGCGTGAGGCCTGGCCGCAAGAGCTGCCGCTGTTTGTACGGGTCTCGGCCACCGATTGGGTCGAGGACGGCTGGAACCCGGATGAAACCGTCGAACTGGCGCGCCGCCTGAAAGACCTGGGCGTCGACCTGATCGACGTCTCCTCGGGTGGCACCGCGGCCAATGCGGAAATTCCTACCGGGCCCGGCTACCAGACCCGCTTTGCCGAGCGTGTGCGCAAAGAGTCGGGAATCGCCACCGGCACCGTGGGCATGATTACCGAGCCCGCCCAGGCCGAGCACATCTTGCGTACCTGTCAGGCCGATATCATTTTCCTCGCCCGTGAACTGTTGCGTGACCCGTACTGGCCACTGCATGCCGACGATGACCTGGGCGGGCGCAAAGCGACCTGGCCGGCCCAGTATCAGCGGGCTACGCATCGCGACCAGCCGATTCATGAGTCGGACTTGCGGGATTAACCTTGCGTAGGAAAACGCCTGAAGCTAATGTCGAAACTATGACTCTATTACTGAACGCCTCGATTATTCCCACCCTCCAGGAGAGGGTGGGCTGACGCGTGCTGGAAAAGCATGAAAAACCCGCCCTTGATCCGGCGGGTTTTTTATTGCCCGCCGATCACCGGCCAAGCCCTGCGACACAAGGAGAAGCTCATGTTGCACCTGATCTGCGGCAAAATCGCATCCGGTAAATCGACCCTGACCCAGCAGTTGTCGCAAGCCCCACAGACGGTATTGATCAGCGAGGATGAGTGGCTGTCACGCCTTTATCCCGGACAGATCCATGCTCTGGGCGACTACGTGCGCTGCACCGGCCACCTGCGCGATGCGTTGACGGCGCATATCATCGCGTTGCTCGGGGCCGGCCTGTCGGTGGTGCTGGATTTCCCGGCGAACACGTTGGCCAGTCGCCGCTGGATGCGCTCATTGTTCGAAGGCGCAGGCGCTGACCATCAATTGCACTACCTGGATGTGCCGGACGAGGTCTGCAAGGCACGCCTGCGTGCGCGCAACGCGGAGGGTACCCACGCGTTCGAAACCAGTGACGCCCAGTTCGACTTGATCACCGGCTATTTCGAAGCACCGACACCTGCGGAAGGCTTCAACCTTGTTCACCATCAACCCTTGGAAGCACAGCATGTTGATCAAGCGTGACCTGACCGAAAAGGACCTGCCGTTGCTGGCGCTGATTGACCGTACCGAACGGATCGAGGCGTGCTATCGCGTGGAGCACGGGGAGTTGCTGCTGTACCCCGAGCACCACGACATGCGCGGCTGGCCCGAAGGCGAAGCCGAGCAGGATGCCGTGGCCTTGCAGGCGTGCCTGAAGCGCGGCGGGTGGCTGCACGGTGTGTTTGACGATGCAAAGCTGCTGGCGGCCGTGGTAGTGGACAACCGGGTTATCCTCAACCAGGGCCTGCGTATGCGCCAGCTCAAATTCCTGCATGTGAGCCATGGGGCCCGTGGCCTGGGCCTGGGTGGCCAGCTGTTTGCCCTGGCCTGTGAACACGCCCGTGCAGCCGGGGCCGAGGCGTTGTACGTATCGGCCACGGAATCGCGCAATACGGTGGAGTTCTATCTGCGGCTCGGCTGCCGGTTGCTCAAGCAGCCGGATCCCGAGCTGTTTCAACAGGAGCCGCACGACATCCACCTGTACCGGCCGCTTGTGGGATAACGCTGTAGGTCATTGCCCTGCAAGCGTTTTTTTAAGTGATTACTCTAAAAAAGTCCCACTCCCTGCAAGATAGTTTCTACGCTTAAGGTAAGCATGATTTCTGGCCCAGGAAATCAGCTTGTTGATCCTCGCAGGTCGCATCGCGGGATGGGGTTATGGGCAACCAGGAGCAGTTGATTGATACGAGGAGACAGTCCATGGCCAAGTCTTATGGTGTAGCGGGGGTGTTGTCGTCTTTTCTGGCCCGCAGGATGTCGCTGCGCAGCCGGCGCCTGAGTTCGGACGAAGAGCAATTGCTGGAACAGTACCGCGCCCTGACCGAGAGTGATCAGGTGGCGATGCGGTACTTGATCGGGGCGATGAAGAGTATTTCGCGGTTCTGAAGATCCCGAAGGGGCGTTCCCACGCGAGCGTGGGAACGTTCGGTATCAGGTGTACTTGCGCTTGTCTGGTGCAGGTGGGAAGTATTGGTACAGCCAGGTTTCGCTCAAGGTGCGGTCCTGGGTGCGGATGAACAGCCGCAGTTCAACCGGCTCGACGCTGTCGCTGGTCGGGTACCAGTCAAACAGAATTCGATAGCCCTTGATGGCATCCAGTACCAACACGCTGAAGTCTTTGACCTCACCATGGGAGCAGGTCACCACCGGCTCGATCCCGGTGCCTTCAGGCAAACGATCCAGCCCGCCGCCGTTGAAGTCCACGGCAAAGCGCCGCGCCCAGACTTCGGGGTAGTGCTCGCCCGGTGCCCAACCTTCGGTGAAACCGCCCATGCCCGAACGGGTGGCATTGACCTGCGCCAGTGGCGTGCTGACCGGCGGCAGGGCGCTCCAGTAGAGCTTGTAGCCGTAGTTCAGGGATTCGCCGGCAGCGACGGGCTTCTTCGGGGTCCAGAAGGCCACGATGTTGTCCAGGGTCTCGCCGGTTGTAGGAATTTCCAGCAGATCGATAGAGCCTTCACCCCACGCAGTAGTAGGTTCTACCCACAGGCTTGGGCGTTTGCTGTACCAGTCCACCGTGTCCTGATAGCTGGCGAACTCATGATCGGTCTGCACCAGGCCGAAGCCTTTCGGGTCGGTGTCGGCAAACGCGTTGAATTGCAGGGTAGCCGGGTTGTTCAGCGGGCGGCAGATCCACTCGCCATTGCCGCGCCACATGGCCAGGCGATCCGAGTCGTGGATTTGCGGGTGAATGGTGTCGCACATCCGCCGCTCAACGGTGCCGCAACTGAACATGCTGGTCATCGGTGCGATGCCCAGTTGCTCGATGGCGGTACGCGCATTGATATGGGCGTCGATGGCCATTACCACCTGGTTGGCCTGGCAGTCGATATCGAAGCGATAGGCACCAGTGGCGCTCGGCGAATCCAGCAGGGCGTAGACCACGAAGCGGGTGCTGTCCTTGTCCGGGGTTTCGAACCAGAACTTGGTGAAGTCCGGGAATTCCTCGCGCTTTTTCGCGTAGGTGTCGATGGCCAGGCCGCGTGCAGAAAGGCCGTACTGGCCGGTGGAATCCACCGCACGGAAGTAGCTGGCGCCGAGGAAGGACAGCACGTCGTGGCGGTCCAGTTCCGGGGCCTTGAACAGCTTGAAGCCGGAGAAACCCAGGTCGCCGGTCAACTGCTTGGTGTCTACCGTGGTTTTTTCATAGTTGAACAGCGAAGGGCGGAAGTGCACCTCGCGGGCCTGGCGGGTTTTCGGGTCGACGCTGTACATGCGCACCGGCGTCTTGAAGCCCATGCCGACGTGGAAGAACTGCACGTCCAGTTGGCCGTTCAATTCTTTCCACAGCGAATGCTTGCCGTCGTAGCCGATGGCGTTGAAATTCTGCGGGGTCATGGTCGCCAGGGTCGGCGGCAATACCTGCTTGGTGTCCTGGTAGCGATTGCTTGCCAACTGCTTGGCCTGGATCTTCAGGGCCTCGAAATCGAAGGCCTGGGCCTCGCCATCAGCGGCGCGGTTGCCCGCCCAGGCCTGGGCGGCCAGCAGGCCACTGGCCGACAGACCGGTGTAAGCCGCGATGGCCATGGACGCTTTGAGCAAATTCCTGCGGTGCATAAATACAACCTGTCGTGAACAATCCCGCGCCGTTCCTGGCACGTGCTGGATCAAGGAAAACGGTTCGGACATGCCTTCGGCCAAACGCAACGGACATTAAACAGATGCCAAATAGCTTAAGCGGTTCGGTGCGCAAGGAAAAATGATTGATGGCGGGTTGATGGCGCTGCATATGAAACAAGACGTTTCTGTGGAAACCGTGTGGCGAGGGAGCTTGCTCCCGTTGGGGCGCGAAGCGACCCCAGCTCAGGCGATGAAGATCCTTCAGGGATATCTCGAGCGCCTGGTTTGGGGCTGCTGCGCAGCCCAGCGGGAGCAAGCTCCCTCGCCACAATAATCTCTTCCTTCAGGAACGCCGGGATCAGCCCACTTCGCCTACCGCTCGATACGCCTCATCAATCGCCGCATGGGCATACGCGCTCCACGCGGCATCCGAGTTGGCGATGCTCACATGTCCCACCGGCTGGCGCGCCAGGTCCTTCAGTTTTTCGCTTTCATCGGCATCGTCAAACAAGCTGTTGGAGAAGGTCGCATAGCCGTGTGACCAACGGTTGACAGTGATCGCCAGAATGTCGGTCTGGTGGTTGAAGCCACCCGGGCCGAGCATGCGCTGCAGTTGGTCGCGCAGCTGCGCTTCCAGTTGTTCAAATGTCTGCCCGTACAACTTGCCCCGCCCGGCGCGGGCCTGGTCGCGGCCGTTCATGCCGCTGTTGGGGCTGGTGGGCACGTACACCATGTGCAAACCAATCGGCTGCGTCGGGTCGCGCGGGTGCTCGTAGCCGCCCATGCTCACCGGGTAATCCAGCTTGATCCGGCTGTAAGGCTGGGTCGCTGCATAAATCTCGTGCACCCCCAGCTTCTGGAACGACGTCCAGTTGCGCACCACCACTTTGGTGTAGACCAGCGGGTACTTCACGTTCTGGCTCAGGGCCTGGGCTTGTTCTGCCGGCAGGTCCCGCAGCAGGTACGGGATCATCATGTTGTAGCAGGCCAGGATGCAGCGTTTGCCGCGGACCTGTGCGAGTTGGCCGCCACGGCTGTAGCCGATGTGCACACCGTCACCGACGTTACGCACACTGACCGCAGTACTGTTCAAACGCACCCGCACCGGTGTCCTGGGCTGATCAAGCCTGGCGTAGTCAAACGGCGCCAGCACGATGTCATCCATGGTGTGCCCCGGTGCCACTGCCGGAATCAGGCTGCGCACCAGCAAGCGTGCCAGCGAGGCGTTGCCGTCGGGGAAGTGGTAGATGTAGGGTTCTTCCATTTCTGCGGCGGCTTCTTCGCTGATCGGTGCCAGGTTCATTCCGCCGAAGCCAGGGAAACCCACGCTGTAGGCATCAGCCGACGCCACCGCATCGATACTCAAGGCCATGAAGTCGTTGGTGCGGCTTTGGAAGTACTTCACCGCGCCTTCCGAGAGTCCTACGTTCTTGAGCAGGAAATCGCGGTAGCTGGTGGTCGCGAGGTACTCGGCCTTTTCCTCGGCAGTCTTGCCCGGCAGGTAATCCTTGGGCGCGACGTGCAAGGCAATCAGCGCCTGACGGTCGGTTTCCGGCAGCGGGAAATCATTGATGAAGTCGCTGATGGAGCGCGCATGCAACTGGTTCGGGGCGATGTCGTCGGCGACCATCGGCGTCGGGTCGCCGGTCACCAGTTTGTCTTCGCCAAAGTTTTCCTTGTCGAAGAACACCCCGCGGGACAAACCCAGGCCCGGGTAGAACTGGCGGTCGAAGGCGGTCTCGAAGCGCTTGATGTTCACCCCGAGTTTTTTCAACAGCCCGTTTACTTCCTTACTGTAAAGATGATTCGGTGACTGGAACGCTTCGCTGCCGCCGTAGCCGATGATCAGCCGGCCACCGGCCTGGAACTCATTGCGCTTGGCATGGCCGCCGAAGTCGTCGTGGTTCTCCAGGATCAGGATCTTCGCCTTCGGGTGCTTCTCACGGTAGAACCACGCCGCCGACAAACCGCTCAAGCCACCGCCGACCACCACCAGGTCGTAGTCTTCGGTGATCGGCAGTTTATCGGTGTCGAAGGCCTTCTTTTCCCAGCCCATCTGGTGGGCAACTTCGAATGAGCCGACATGGCTGCCGCGCAAGCCGGTGAGGGCGGGCGGGTAGTAGCGCCCATCGGGAGCGGCCTGGAGGATTTGCAGCGGGGTCATACCGGCGGCAATCGTGATAGCGACGCCGTTGAGGAAGTCGCGGCGGGTGATGTCCATGGGAACCTGCGAATTATTTATTGTTATGAGATCCCTGCAGGAGCCGGCTGTTGTGGAGAGGGAGCTTGCTCCCGCTGGGCTGCGTAGCGGCCCCAAAAAACCTGGGAGCACCTCGCACTACAGCGGGAGCAAGCTCCCTCGCCACAGTGAGCTCGCTTCGACAGGGGTAAAGGGTCAGTGCTTGAACATCACATGGCGAACGGTGGTGTAGTCCTCCAGGCCGTACATGGACATGTCCTTGCCGTAGCCGGACAGTTTCTGACCGCCATGGGGCATTTCGCTGACCAGCATGAAGTGGGTGTTCACCCAGGTGCAGCCGTACTGCAACCGTGCAGCCAGGCGATGGGCGCGGCCGACGTCGGCGGTCCACACGGAAGAGGCCAGGCCGTAGTCCGAATCGTTGGCCCAGGCCAATACCTGGGCCTCGTCGTTGAATTTGGTTACCGACACTACTGGCCCGAACACTTCGCGGCGCACGATTTCATCGTCCTGCTGCGCGTCGGCCAATACGGTCGGCTCAAAGAAGAACCCGTTGCCTTCCACCGCCTTGCCACCCGTGATCAGGCGGATATGGGATTGCGCCACGGCACGCTCCACAAACCCGGCCACACGGTCACGGTGCTGTGCGGTGATCAGCGGGCCCAGCTCGGTGGCCGGGTCATCCTGCAAACCGTATTTGATGCTGGCAACCGCCGCGCCGAGCTTCTCGACGAACGCGTCGTAGATATCGGCCTGTGCATAAATCCGGCACGCAGCGGTGCAATCCTGCCCGGCGTTGTAGAAGCCGAAGGTGCGAATGCCTTCCACCGCCGCGTCGATATCGGCGTCGTTGAAGATGATCACCGGCGCCTTGCCGCCCAGTTCCATGTGCATGCGTTTGACGCTGTCGGCAGTGCTGGAAATGATATTGGCCCCGGTGGCAATCGAACCCGTCAGCGACACCATGCGCACTTTCGGGTGATTCACCAGCGGGCTGCCCACGGTTGGCCCACGGCCAAACACCAGGTTGAGTACACCGGCCGGGAAAATTTCAGCGGCCAGTTCCACCAGGCGCAGCGCGGTCAGCGGAGTTTGTTCCGAAGGCTTGAGCACCACGGTATTACCGGCGGCCAGGGCCGGGGCGATTTTCCAGGCGACCATCATCAGCGGGTAGTTCCACGGCGCGATGGAGGCAATTACGCCCACCGGGTCACGGCGGATCATCGAGGTGTGGCCCGGCAGGTACTCGCCGCCGGCCGAACCGCTCATGCAGCGGCTGGCGCCGGCGAAGAAGCGGAACACATCGGCCACCGCCGGGATCTCATCGTTCAGCGCGGCGCTGTAGGGTTTGCCGCAGTTGTCCGACTCAAGCTTGGCCAGCTCTGCGCCGTGGGCTTCGATGGCGTCGGCGAGTTTGAGCAGCAGCAGCGAGCGATCCTTCGGTGGCGTTTGCGACCAGCCTTCAAAAGCGCTGTCGGCAGCACGCACGGCGGCGTCGACCTGGGCTTCGCTGGCTTCCTTGATTTCCACCAGTACCCGACCCAACGCCGGGTTGAACACCGGCTGCGCCGGGCCTTCGCCTTCGACCAGATGGCCGTTGATCAGCAGTTTGGTTTGCATGGTTCATTCCTCTTAAAGCTGCATCGTTTCCCCTGCCGAAACCGGTTCAAGTGTGGGAGCGGGCTTGCTCGCGAATACGGTCTTTCAGTTGATACATCACCTGACTGATACACCGCGTTCTCGAGCAAGCCCGCTCCCACATTTGAACCTCATTCCTTCAGTGGCAATGTGTTGTCAGTTATTTACCGCCACTACCGGCCACGCTTTCGCCGCCGCGGGTCAGGTAATAGGCACCCAGGATCGGGAACATCGTCACGATCATCACCAGCATCGCCACCACGTTGGTCACCGGCACATCCCGTGGCCGGCTCAACTGGTTGAGCAGCCACAGCGGCAAGGTGCGCTCGTGGCCGGCGGTGAAGGTGGTGACGATGATTTCGTCGAACGACAGCGCGAACGCCAGCATGCCGCCGGCCAGCAACGCCGAGCCGAGGTTGGGCATGATGATGTAGCGGAAGGTCTGCCAGCCGTCGGCGCCGAGGTCCATCGAGGCTTCGATCAGGCTGTGGGAAGTGCGGCGCAAACGGGCGATCACGTTGTTGTAGACGATCACCACGCAGAAGGTCGCGTGGCCGACGATGATGGTGAACATCCCCGGCTCAATCCCCAGGGTCTTGAAGGTCGCCAGCAACGCGATACCGGTGATGATCCCCGGCAGTGCAATCGGCAGGATCAGCATCAGCGAGATGCCTTGCTTGCCGAAGAACTCCCGGCGATACAACGCCGCCGAGGCCAGGGTGCCGAGCACCATCGCAATCAGTGTGGCGATGGCCGCGATTTGCAGCGACAGCTTGATCGCTTCCAATACGTCCGGCCGCGAGAAGGCCACGCTGAACCACTTCAGGGTGAAGCCCTGGGGTGGAAAGCTGAACGCCGCCTCTTCGGTGTTGAAGGCGTAGAGGAAGATGATCAGGATCGGGAAGTGCAGGAAAACCAACCCGCCCCAGGCCGCGATTTTTAGACTGAGTGAGGCTTTTTCAGAGTGCATCGAAGGCCCCCAGACGTTTGACGATGGACAGGTAAACCGCGATCAGCACGATCGGCACCAGGGTGAACGCCGCGGCCATGGGCATGTTGCCGATAGCGCCTTGTTGCGCGTACACCATGCCGCCGACGAAGTAACCCGGCGGGCCCACCAGTTGCGGCACGATGAAGTCGCCCAGGGTCAGCGAGAACGTAAAGATCGAACCCGCCGCGATCCCCGGCACCGACAGCGGCAGAATCACCTGCATGAAGGTCTGGCGCGGCTTGGCGCCGAGGTCAGCCGAGGCCTGCAGCAACGATGGCGGCAAACGCTCCAGCGAGGCCTGGATCGGCAGAATCATGAACGGCAGCCAGATGTACACAAACACCATGAACCGCCCCAGGTGCGAGGTGCTCAAGGTGCTGCCGCCCACGCCGGGAATGCCCATGATGAATTGCAGCGCCGGCTCCAGGCCCAGGTGCTGCACGAACCACTGCGCCACGCCGCCCTTGGCCAGCAGCAGGGTCCAGGCGTAGGCCTTGACGATGTAGCTGGCCCACATCGGCATCATCACCGCGATGTAGAAAAACGCCTTGGTCTTGCCGGTGGTGTAGCGCGCCATGTAGTAGGCGATCGGGAACGCGACGATGGCACTGGCGATGGACACCACCACCGCCATGCTCAAGGTGCGCACGATGATGTCGAAGTTCGACGGCTGGAACAGCGCGGCGAAGTTGGCCAGGGTCAGGTCCGGGGTGACCGCCATGGTGAAGTCATCGAACGTATAGAAGCCTTGCCACAGCAAGGTCAGCAGCGAACCCAAATAGATCGCGCCGAACCAGATCAGCGGCGGCACCAGCAGCAGCGACAGGTACAGGTTGGGCTTCTTGTACAGCAGGTTGGAAAACCTGCGCATCGGGGGTTGGGACAGGGCCAGGCTCATGTCACACCTCGCCTGCGATGTCGGTCAACGGCGTCATGGCTTCCCGCGCCCAGCGCGCGGTGATGGACTGGCCGACTTGATGCCCGGCGGTGGTGTCCAGCCATTGGTTGTTGGCCTGGCTGATGTTCAGGGCCTGGCCGTTTTCCAGTTTCAGTTCGTAGCGGGTGGCGCTGCCCTGGTACTGGATGTCATGCAGCAGGCCGCTGACTTCCACCTCGCCGCTGCCCAGCGGGCCTTCGGCGAAACGCACGTGTTCCGGGCGGATCGAGAACGGCTGCGGGTTACCGCTCAAGCGTTGCGCCAATTCGCCGCGAATCACGTTGGAGGTGCCGACGAATTCCGCGACGAAGGTGGTGGCGGGCTTCATGTACAGGTTGCGCGGGGTGTCGACCTGTTCGATGCGGCCCTTGTTGAATACGGCCACACGGTCGGACATCGACAGTGCTTCGGTCTGGTCGTGGGTGACGAAGATGAAGGTGATGCCAAGTTGGCGTTGCAGTTTCTTCAGCTCGCTTTGCATCTGTTCGCGCAGCTTCAGGTCGAGAGCGCCGAGGGGCTCATCCAGCAGCAATACGCGCGGACGATTGACCAGTGCGCGGGCCAGGGCCACACGTTGACGCTGGCCGCCGGAGAGTTGCACCGGCTTGCGGTCGCCGTAACCGCCGAGGGCGACCATGCCCAGCGCTTCTTCGGCGCGGTTGAGGCGTTCGGTCTTGCCCACGCCTTTGACTTTCAGGCCGTAGGCCACGTTGTCCCGCACGTTCATGTGGGGGAACAGCGCGTAATCCTGGAACACAGTGTTCACGTCGCGCTGATACGGCGGCAAGCCGGCGGCTTCCTCACCGTGGATGCGGATGGAGCCGGCACTGGGTTGCTCGAACCCGGCGATCAGGCGCAGGCACGTGGTTTTGCCCGAGCCGGAAGGGCCGAGCATGGAAAAGAACTCGCCGTCCTGGATATCGATGGAAACCCGGTCAACGGCTTTCACTTCGCCGAACTGACGGGAAACGTGGGTGAATTGGACTGCAAGCGTCATGGTGCGGTGCTCCAAAAAGGCGCGTCTTGTAAAAATTAAATCGGAGGTAGAGGTGATCGTTCCCACGCTATGCGTGGGAATGCAGCGCTGGACGCTCCGCGTCCGCCCTTAAAGTCGTGACGCGGAGCGTCACAGGAGGCATTCCCACGCGGAGCGTGGGAACGATCAACTAGGGAGTGCTTAGCGCCCGCCCATGATCGCGATGTAATCCTGGGTCCAGCGGCTGTACGGCACGAACTTGCCGCCTTCAGCCTGCGGGGTTTTCCAGAAGGCGATCTTCTCGAACTGGTCGAAACCGTTGGTCTTGCAACCCTCGGCGCCCAGCAGTTCGCTTTCCTTGCACGCCGCGGGAACCGCCGGCAACGAACCGAACCACGAGGCCACATCACCCTGGACCTTCGGCTGCAGCGACCAGTCCATCCACTTGTAGGCGCAGTTGGGGTGCTTGGCATCGGTGTGCAGCATGGTGGTATCCGCCCAGCCGGTGGCGCCTTCCTTCGGAATGGTCGAGGCAATCGGCTGTTTCTCGTTCACCAGGCCGTTGACCTGATACGGCCATGCGCTGGAGGCCACCACGCCTTCGTTCTTGAAGTCGCTCATTTGCACGGTGGTGTCATGCCAGTAGCGGTGGATCAACGGCTGCTGGGCGCGCAACAGGTCGAGCACGGCCTTGTACTGGGTTTCGGTCAGCTCGTACGGGCTCTGGATGCCCAGTTCCGGCTTGGTGGCCTTGAGGTACAGCGCCGCATCGGCGATGTAGATCGGGCCGTCATAGGCCTGCACGCGGCCTTTGTTCGGCTTGCCGTCCGGCAGGTTCTGCGCATCGAACACTACGTTCCAGCTGGTGGGCGCGGTCTTGAACACGTTGGTGTTGTACATCAACACGTTCGGGCCCCACTGGTACGGCGTGCCGTACGTTTGCTGGCCGACCACGTACCACGGCGCATCTTTCAGGCGCGGGTCGATGTTCTTCCAGTTGGGAATCAGCGAGGTGTTGATCGGCTGTACGCGCTTGCCGACGATCAACCGCAGCGAGGCATCGCCGGATGCGGTGACCAGGTCGTAGCCGCCCTTGGCCATCAAGCTCACCATCTCGTCGGAGGTGGCGGCGGTCTTGACGTTGACCTTGCAGCCGGTCTCTTTCTCGAAACCGGTGACCCAGTCGTAGTTCTTGTCGCTTTCGCCACGTTCGATATAGCCGGGCCAGGCGACAATATCCAACTGGCCTTCACCGGCACCCACCGCCTTCAGCGGTTCGGCGGCCTGGATGCTGACACTGGCCAGCAGCGCGGTGGTCAGGGCACTGAGCAGAGCGGTCTTGTGCGCAGACATGGGGGTTCCCTCTTCTTTAATTATGGTCGGGGCAGTTTTTGCAGCAGGTGGTGCGTGAGCGTAGTTGTTGTTTTAAAGATGCTGGCCGTGGCGCGCCATGATGTGCCGCACCACGCTGTAGTCCTGTAGCGAATCGCTGGACAGATCTTTGCCATACCCCGAGCGCTTCAAGCCGCCGTGGGGCATTTCGCTGACCAGCATGAAATGACTGTTGATCCAGGTGCAGCCGTATTGCAGGCGCGACGCCACTTGCATCGCCTTGTCCAGGTTCTGGGTCCACACGGAGGAGGCCAGGCCGTATTCCGAGTCGTTGGCCCAGTCCACCGCCTGTTCCAGCTCGTCGAAGCGGGTCACGGTGACCACCGGGCCGAACACTTCGCGCTGCACGATTTCATCATTCTGTTTACAACCGGCCAGCAAGGTTGGCTGGTAGAAGAAGCCAGCACCGGAATGCACGGCGGCGCCGGTGATGCGTTCGATATGCGGCTGGCCGAGGGCGCGTTCGACAAAACTGGCGACGCGGTCGCGCTGGCGGGTGCTGATCAGCGGGCCGAGTTCGTTGTCGGCATCGCGCTTGCCGGCAAACCGCAGGCTGCTGACGGCGGCGCCGAGCTCGGCCACCAATTTGTCGTGGATGCCGGCCTGGGCGTAGATGCGGCACGCGGCGGTGCAGTCCTGGCCGGCGTTGTAGTAACCGTAGGCGCGCACGCCTTCGACCACGGCTTGCAGGTCGGCGTCGTTGCACACGATCACCGGGGCCTTGCCGCCGAGTTCCAGGTGCGTGCGCTTGAGTGTCTTGGAGGCGGCCTGGAGGATCTTCTGCCCGGTGACGATATCGCCGGTCAACGAGACCATGCGCACCTTCGGGTGGCTGACCAAATGGCTGCCGACCCCTTCGCCGCCGCCACACAGGATGTTGATCACCCCGCGCGGCAACAACTGGCTCAGTACGGGCGCCAGGGCCAGGATCGACAGCGGGGTATGTTCCGACGGCTTGAACACCAGGGTATTACCGGCCGCCAGGGCCGGGGCGATTTTCCAGGCGGCCATCATCAGCGGGTAATTCCACGGCGCAATGGAGGCCACCACGCCAATCGGATCGCGACGCACCATGCTGGTGTAGCCCGGCAGGTATTCACCGCTCAGTTGCCCGGTCTGGCAGCGCACGGCGCCGGCGAAGAAACGGAACACATCGACGGTCGCGCTCAAATCGTCCTGACGTGCCAGGTGCAGCGGCTTGCCGCAATTCAGCGATTCCAGGCGGGCGAGGTAGTCGGCTTGTTTTTCGATTGTCTCGGCGATGCCCAGGAGGATGTTCGAGCGCTGCTGGGGCGTGGTCCGCGACCAACCGGCAAAGGCCCGGTGGGCGGCGAGGATTGCGGCTTCTACCTGCTCGGTACTGGCTTCGGCGATATGGGTGAGGATTTCACCGGTGGCCGGGTTGATGATCGGCTCGACAAACCCCTGGCCCGGGACCAGTTCGCCGTCGATCAGCAACGCAGTGAGCAGCGGTGTGGGCGCGCCAGACATTTTTCGCGATCTCTTTTCTTGTGTGGTCATGGCTGTTCTCGTGCGAGGCGCCTGACCTTCTCTTATGGGATGAGCAGAGACTAGAGGTCAGGCGCGAGGTCAACAAATACTAAATACTGAAAGCAGCATTCGATTAAATAGATGGCTTGCGTGGGTGGGGCTGTTCGCGGGCCACCGTCAGGAATGGGTCCACCAGCGCCGGGCGCGCCGTGCCCCGGCGCCAGGCCAGGCCCACGTCGAGGGTCTGGCTGAGGTCGGCAATCGGCCGGGCCTCGATGATGTCGCCTTCCAGGGACCAGGGGCGGTAGGTCATGTCCGGCTGGATCGACACGCCCAGGCCGGCGGCGACCAGGCTTCGCACGGCTTCCGTCGAGGCGGTGCGCAAGGTGACGCGGGGTTGCAGCCCGGCGCCGGTCCACATGCGTTGGGCGTTGTGGCCCATTTCGTCGACGTTCAGCTGAATCAGCGGCTCGCGCGCCACATCCGCCAGGTTGATGCTGTCGTGTTCCAGCAGCGGGTGCTGGGCGGGCAGCCATAAACGGTGGGGCGAGTGGGTGAGCACTTCGGTTTGCAGGGCGTGGCGGTCTTCGAGGTTGGAGAGGATCAGCACGCCGACGTCGATTTCACCGCTGACCAGCAGGTGTTCGATGTAGGGGCGTTCGTCCTCCATCACGCGGATTTCGACATTGGGGTAGGCGCGCTGGAAGCGGGTAAGCAAGTCCGCCAGGTAGTAGCCGGCGACCAGGCTGGTCACGCCGATGATCAACTGCCCGGCCACCTGGTCGGTGCTCTGTTGCAGGCTGCGCTTGGCGTTGTCGACGGTGGCGAGGATGAGGTGCGCCTGGCGCAGGAACTGGTGGCCCTGGTGGGTCAGGGTCATGCCCTTGGCGTGGCGGTTGAACAGGTTGACGCCGATTTCCTGTTCCAGTTGCTGGATCGCCAGGGTCAGGGTGGACTGGGAGATGAAGGCGGTCTGGGCAGCGGCGGAGATCGAGCCGGTCTCGGCCACGGCGATGAAGTGACGGATCTGACGCAAGGTCATCATGCTGGAATTACCAGTGGGGTGTTTTTATAGATTTGTTCGAGTGTATATCGTTTTAATTGAGGGGTAAGCGCGTTACATCTGGAAGCACTCTAGATCGGGGGTTTTTGGCACTTAGTTTTACGCTGGGGGCCTATTGGTCCTGTGAACTTGAGTTTCTGGAGGTTGTGAATGAATACCCGTGGATTGCTCGATCAACTGCTCAAATCCGGCCAGGACATGTTGCAGAACAAGGCTGGCGGGCAGCGCAAGTCAGATGACAAGGGTGCACTTGGCGGACTGCTGGGTGGCGGCGGGTTGGGTAGCTTGCTTGGCGGTGCCGGTGGTGGGGCCCTCGCGGCCGGCGCCATGGGCCTGTTGCTGGGCAACAAGAAAGCCCGCAAGTTTGGCGGCAAGGCGCTGACCTATGGCGGGTTGGCTGCTTTGGGGGTGATTGCCTACAAGGCCTACGGTAATTGGCAGGCGCAGCAGGCGAGTGCGCCTCAAGGGGAGCCGCAGACCATTGATCGGTTGCCACCGGCCCAGGTCGAACAGCACAGCCAGGGGATTTTGAAGGCGCTGGTGGCTGCGGCCAAGGCTGACGGGCATGTGGATGAGCGTGAGCGGGCGTTGATCGAAGGGGAGTTTGTGAAGCTGGATAACGATCGTGAGTTGCAGCAGTGGTTACATGCCGAGCTGAACAAGCCGCTGGATCCGGCAGATGTGGCTCGGGCTGCCAGTACTCCGGAGTTGGCTGCCGAGATGTATATCGCCAGTGTGATGTTGGTGGATGAGGAGAACTTCATGGAGAAGGCTTACCTCGATGAGTTGGCGCGGCAGCTTAAGTTGGAGCCAGGGTTGAAGGCTGAACTGGAGAAGCAGGTGCGGCAGGCTGAGGTGGTTTGATTGTGTACATATCCGTTTCTGCGGTAACGGCTACTTATGGTAAAAGCAAAGACCAGAACGAAAGCAGAGACGCTTTTCTGTAGGAGCTGGCTTGCCGGCGATGCAGGCACCTCGGTCTTCCAGACACACCGAGGTGATGCCATCGCCGGC